>CBDUCB010000029.1:0-23035 GCA_965365545.1 uncultured Roseobacter sp.
ATGTGGTGACCCGTGGGTATGGCGGCCGGTTGCAGGGCCCGGTGCGCGTCGCTCCGGCGAAACACAGTGCCGATGATATGGGGGACGAGCCGCTGCTGCTCGCCGCATTTGCCGAGGTCTGGGTCGCACAGGACCGTGCCGCAGGAGCGATGGCTGCCAGAGACGCCGGTGCAACTGCCATTGTCCTTGATGACGGTTTTCAGAATCCGGCGCTCAGACAGGACATCCCGATCGTCGTCGTTGATGCTGCAGCCGGCTTCGGCAACGGGCGCTGCCTGCCCGCGGGCCCCCTGCGCGAGCCTGTGGCCACCGGCCTTGCGCGCGCCGGTATTCTGCTGTCGATCGGCGCCGCCGACGCACAGGAGCGTTTTGCAGCCGCACAGCCTCTGCCCCCGGGCCTCGCTCATGTCCGAGCAGAACTTAAACCGCTGCACACCGGCATGGACTGGCCGGGCACACGGGTCGTGGCTTTTGCCGGCATTGGCTATCCCGAGAAGTTTTTTGAAACACTGCGGGGGCTGGGCGCCGATGTGGTACATGCAGAACCGCTGGAGGATCATCAGCCGCTGACACCGGCACTGATGAAACGGCTGGAGGCGGATGCCTCTGTCAGACAGGCCCAGCTTGTGACCACCGAAAAAGACGCGGTGCGATTGCCTGCCGCTTTCCGCAGCAAGGTCATCACCCTGCCCGTCCGCCTGGAATTTGATGCAACGCCGAATGCGCTGACTGAAAGCCTCAAAGCGCTGCCGCGCCCCTGACGTCACTCATCGTTGTCGGCGCCAAGGCCCGGTGCCGGCCGGTGCAGCGCCAGATCCGCCCCGGAAAACGTGAAAGGGGAGCGCACTCCCGGCACCCCGTTCAGGTCCAGCCGCATCCCGCGCGCCTGCACCTGAGGGTCGGCAAACACCTCAGCCATATTGTTAATCGGCCCCGCCGGAACGCCCGAGGCCTCACAGGCTGCCAGCAGATCAGCGCGGTTTCGCTGCGCAGTGGCTGCCGAGAGCCGCCGGATCATCTCGTCGCGATTGGCCAGCCTGTTCACGTTTTTCGCAAACTCCGGCGCCGTGACCATATCCTCCAGCCCCAGCAGACGGCAAAGCCTCTGATACTGGCCATCATTTCCGGTCGCGATGATGATGTGCCCGTCCGCGCAGTCAAAGACCTGATACGGCGCGAGATTGACATGCGCATTGCCCATCCGCTGCGGCGGCGTGCCGGTGGTCAGGTAATTCAGCGCCTGATTGGACGTGACCGAAACCGCCACATCCAGCAGCGACATGTCGATATGCTGACCCAGACCCGTGGTCTGGCGCTGATGCACGGCGGCAAGTACAGCGGTGGTGGCATAGACGCCGGTCAGGATATCGGTGATCGCGATCCCGTATTTCTGTGGCTGCCCGGCCGGCTCTCCGGTCAGCGACATCAAACCTGACATACCCTGTATGATAAAATCGTATCCCGCCCGCGTGGCATAAGGCCCGTCGTGGCCGAAACCGGTTATGGAACAGTAAATCAGACGCGGGAACTCTGTGTGCAGGGTCTCGAAATCCAGACCGTACTGCGCAAGCCCGCCGGTTTTGAAGTTCTCGATCAGGATATCGGCATCCGCCAGCAGCGCACGTACCTTTTCCTGACCCTCAGGGGTGTGAAAATCGGCGGTGACGGATTTCTTGCCCCGGTTCGTCGAGTGGAAGTAGGCCGCCGAGGTATCCTCGTCCCGCGTCACGAAGGGCGGGCCCCACTGGCGGGTATCATCGCCTGCGGGGCTTTCCACCTTGATCACGTCACAGCCCAGATCTGACAGCGTCTGACCGGCCCAGGGCCCCGCAAGGACCCGGGCAAGCTCGACAACCTTCAGACCCGCCAGCGGCGCGGTCATTACTCAGCAGCCTCGTCGATGATCGCCGCCATATCGTCAAACGCCATATTCGAGTATCTGGTGCCGTTGATCACAAAGCTGGGCGTGCTTTCGATGCCGTCTTCGGTCGCGTTTTCCTGATACCAGGCAACCAGCGTGCGGGCTTTGTCGGCGTCCTGCAGGCAGGCTTCCATCTGATCGTCACCCAGTCCGGCAAGCCGGCCGATCCGGCGCAGTTCGTCAACAATCGCAACCATATCACCGGCGCGCGCCCATGTGCTCTGGCCCTCATAGATCAGGTCGGTCATGCCGAAAAACGCGGTCTCCGTGCCTGCACAGCGCGCAATCATCGACGCCCAGAGACCGGGGCGGTCGAAATAGACCTCGCGATAGATAAAGTTGATTTTACCGGTATCGATATATCCCGACTTCAGCTTTTCATAATCGCCCGCGTGAAAGTTGGCGCAGTGCGGACAGGTAAAGCTGGCGTATTCAATAACCGTCACCGGCGCATCGGGGTTGCCCATCGTCATATCGACGATGCCGGAGGTGTCGATTTCCGCTTCCTGTGCATTTGCAGCCCCCACAGGGTCGACACTTGTCACGGCGGTATCATTACTGCCGGGGCTTGTGACGAACCACGCGCCAAGCCCGATGACCGCCGCAGCAGCCGAAATAATCATTATTCGCGACATTGAGTTTCCTTTACCGGTTTGTCTTGTTCAGTATGTTTTCACCCAGCCGTGCAAGAGCCTCTCTGAGGCCGTCGTCTTCGACCGGGCGGGTTGTCTCGACCGCCTCGCGGCGTATTGCGGGATCAGCCGGGGCAGCAGGTACTGCTTTACCGGGGCCAAAGACGGCCCGTCCTTCGTCAAATCCTGTCGCTGCGGTCTGAGTGATCCGGATGCGCGCGATGGCATTATAGCCATAAACCGCGTTGACCCGCGCACGCACTTTCTCTTTCTGCATCTCAAGCACCGGAGCATGCGCCCCCGTCGTCAGCAGCGTCAGCGTGGCCCCCATGCCGCCGCGCGCATAGCCAATCTCAACCGGGCGCGACATCGAAGCGATATCTTCGCCGGCGATCTCGGTCCATTGGGTCAGCAGCCGGCTCTGCGCAAAACCCCGCGATTCAGACGCCGTCCGGATCCGGCCCGTCAGCAGGCTGGAGGTGCGCGTGAACCCTTTTGTACTGGCGCGGCGCTGCGGCATCGCTATCTTCCCTGAAAACCTCGGTGCAACATAGACTGCGCGCGCCCCGCCAGCCAGCCCTGCCACCCGCAAAGGACATAAAGATTGCGTTATGACGCTTCTGTGAAAACCCCCGAGAGCGATATCCTGCTTGAATGGTATGATGTGCACGCGCGCGATATGCCATGGCGCGTGCCACCCGCCGCCCGTAAAGCGGGCACAGCGCCCGATCCCTACCGCGTCTGGCTCTCCGAGGTGATGCTGCAGCAGACCACTGTCGCCACTGTGCGGGACTATTTCGAGCGGTTTACAGCCCGCTGGCCTGATGTGAGCGCGCTGGCCGCAGCAGCCGACGCGGATGTGATGGGTGAATGGGCGGGCCTGGGATATTATGCACGCGCCCGCAATCTGCTCAAATGCGCGCGGGTCGTCACCGAAACGCACGGCGGTACTTTTCCCGCCGATCATTCGGCATTGCTCAGCCTGCCGGGCATCGGGCCCTATACGGCCGCCGCGATTTCGTCGATCGCTTTTGACCTGCCGCACGCGGTGCTCGACGGCAACGTCGAACGCGTAATGGCGCGGCTCTATGACATTCACACGCCCCTGCCCGAAGCCAAGCCGGAACTGATGGCAAAAGCCGAACGCCTGACACCTGCAACCCGCCCCGGCGATTATGCTCAGGCGGTGATGGATCTGGGGGCAACCATCTGTACGCCGAAATCACCCGCCTGCGGCATCTGCCCGCTGCGCAACCCCTGCCGGGCGCGCCAGCGCGGCACCGCGCCCGAACTGCCGAAAAAACTGCCGAAAAAGGCCAAGCCGGTGCGTCATGGCCGCGTGTACCTGGGACAGCGCGGGGACGGCGCCTGGCTTCTGGAAACCCGTCCGGAAAAAGGCCTTCTCGGGGGCATGCTGGGCTGGCCCGGCTCGGACTGGGTCGATACGGCGCTGCCGGTACCCGAAAGCGCACCACCCTGTGACGCCGACTGGCAGGTACTGCCCGGCGAGGTGCGCCACACCTTCACGCATTTTCATCTGATCCTTGAGGTTATGACCGCTGAAATTCCGCCGGATGCCACGCCCGCTCGCGGACATTTCGTGGACCCCGCGGGATTTCGCCCCTCGGATCTGCCAACTGTCATGCGCAAAGCCTTTGATCTGGCGCGCTGAGCGTCGTTGCGTCACGCTTTGCGCAGGCCAGAGCCGCGGTTAGGATCACCTCATGGCAGAGACAAAAAAGCCCGTTCCGGCCGCCGCACCCTACTGGATATCGCTGCTGCTGATCCCGCTGGCGTACGTGGGCGCGGCCAGGGGTGGCTGGACGGTGGCCCTGCTGCCGCTTGTAACCTGGTATCTCTTCTCAGGCCTTGATCTGGTGGTCGGACGGAACACCGGCAACAGTGATCCGGACACAACGGACCGCCAGCTGGCCTGGCACCGGCGGATCACGCTGATCTGGGCGCCGGTGCAGTTTGTGACGCTCTTCAGCCTGATCTGGTATGTGCCACAGGCAGGGCACCTGAGCAGCTTTGAGCGGGTCGTGCTCTTTTTCGGCGTCGGCGTGATCACCGGTACAGTCGGGATCACCTACAGCCATGAGCTTATGCACCGGCGCAACCGCACCGAGAGATGGATGGCCGATGTCCTGCTGGCGATGGTGCTTTATTCTCACTTCCGCTCTGAACATCTGCTGGTGCACCACCGCCACGTGGGCACCCCGGCAGATGCGGTAACGGCCCGCTATAACGAAGGGTTTCACCGGTTTTACCCGCGCGTTCTGCACCAGTCCCTGTGCTCGGCTTTTGCAGCGGAACGGGCCATGTGTGCCCGCCGGAACCTGCCATGGTATGCTCCGGGTAATCCGTTCTGGCGCTATGCCGCGCTGCAGAGCGGCATGCTGGTGCTGGCATTCGCGCTGGGAGGATGGTCGGGACTGGCACTCTTTGCCGTGCAGGCAGGAACGGCAATCTGGCAGCTGGAACTGGTCAACTATATCGAGCACTACGGGCTGACCCGCGCGCATCTCGGCGAGGGCAGGTATGAGCATGTAAAGCCGCGCCATTCGTGGAATTCCGATCACCGCGCGTCAAACTGGCTGCTGATCAACCTGCAGCGGCACTCGGACCATCATGTCAAACCCGATCGCCGATATCCGCTCCTGCGGACCTATGCGGACAGCGAGGCACCGCAATTGCCCTGGGGCTATCCTGTGATGACCATGGCGGCGATGTTCCCACCGCTCTGGCGGCGCATCATGAACCCGCGTGTCCGGGCGTGGCGGGCCGCGCATTATCCCGAAATCACCGACTGGGCACCTTATAACGCGGGCACCAACCCGCAACCGGGGTCGGGGACCGCATCAGGGCGTTAACAACTTCGTGTTAATCTTTCCGTGCCATAAAGGATGATCGGTTCAACCAGAAGCGGGGACCATCACATGCAGGGGCAGCGACAGACGTCTGCACGCAAAACTCAGGCCGACACCTGCCTTGTGATCGAGGACAGCTCGTTTGATCGCGAGAAGTTCAGACGCATCCTGAACAAAAGTTTTTCGGACATCACGGTGGTCATGGCCTCGACCCTCGCAGAGGCGCGGGAGCATGTATCCGCGTGCCGGCCGGATCTCATCCTGCTCGACAACAGCCTGCCGGACGGCAACGGGGCCAATTACGCGGTGGAACTCTCAGAAGACGATGCCCTGCGAAAAATTCCCGTCATTATGGTCAGCGATTTTCCAACCCCTTTTATGTATCAGAAAGCAGCGATTGCAGGGGTTTGCCATGTGGTGGACAAATCAGATTTCGGAGCACGATTCATCCACGATGCGCTCAGACCCGCGAAAAAACCTTCGCCCGGTTCACGTCCAAAATAACCGGCACGATGAAAAAAGCCCCGCCATAAGGCGGGGCATAGTTGAGTGCCTTTTCAGGCAGCCTCGTTCAGAAGGCCACAGGCACCGGCGGTGTTCGTAAAATCCTTGTTCAGCTGGTCATTTCAGATCTGATCTGCTGGCGCAGCACATCGATCGGCACCGTTTTACCGTCGCGTCTGAAACACCAGTATGTCCAGCCGTTGCAGCTTGGCGCGCCCTCGAGAGCGGCACCGACCTGATGAATTGACCCTTTGACATCATCGCCGATCAGCGTTCCGTCTGCCCGGACCTTGGCTTTGTGGCGCTTGTTCATTGAGGTCAGCTCTTCGCCCGGGCGCAGCATGCCACGCTCTACCAGCTGGCCAAAGGGTACCCGCGGCTCGGCACGTTTGGAGGCGCTGACCTGCAGGGCCGCGCGGTCAAACCGGCGCACTTTGCTGATCCGTTTCTCTGCCACGCGGCGATAGGCCGCCTCGCGCTCGATCCCGATAAAATCGCGCCCCAGCATCTTGGCCACAGCCCCGGTGGTGCCGGTGCCAAAGAAGGGGTCGAGAATGACGTCGCCCGGGTTCGTGGCCCCCACCAGCACCCGATGCAGCAGGCTCTCCGGCTTTTGAGTCGGATGGGCCTTCTCGCCATTCTCGTCCTTGAGACGTTCATGACCGGTGCAGATCGGAAGCACCCAGTCGGAACGCATCTGAATACCCTCGTTGAGCGCTTTGAGCGCCTCATAATTGAAGGTGTATTTACTGGCCTCGCCCCGCCCGGCCCAGATCATCGTTTCATGCGCGTTGGTGAACCGTTTACCGCGGAAATTCGGCATCGGATTGGATTTGCGCCAGACCACATCATTGAGGATCCAGAAACCCTGGTCCTGCAGCGCGGTCCCGACCCTGAAGATGTTATGATAGCTGCCGATGACCCAGATCGCACCATCAGGCTTGAGCAGACGCCGGGCAGCTTTGAGCCAGGCCCGGGTAAATTCGTCATAGGCCCTGAAGCTGGAAAACTGGTCCCAGTCATCGTCCACCGCGTCAACCAGGCTGTTGTCAGGGCGGTGCAGTTCTCCTTTGAGTTGCAGGTTATAGGGCGGATCGGCAAAAATGAGATCAATCGAGCCCGCCGGCAAACTGTTCATCACTTCGATGCAGTCACCGTCCAGAATCGTGTTCAGCGGGAGCGCCGTGGCACTCTGTTCATTGGTTTTCATGTTCTGCCTCGTTCACGGTGCATTTGCACTCGTTGGTTGAGACAAAGATGAGTCAAAGCGGATTCACCGTCAATTTCTTTTTTGAATCAACGCTTTAAGTTTTATCTTGATACAAGATATTGTGTACGGGCCTGAAGCTACGTCTATGGTGTGGGGTTGCCCCGAGATTTTGCAGCGCAGACATGTGGCTTTTTGATCCGTAACCCATGTTGGTCTCCCAGCCATAACCCGGATGCTGTTGCGCCAAATCCACCATGATCGCGTCGCGACATATTTTCGCCACAATTGAGGCCGCAGCAATCGAAAGACAACGCGCGTCACCCTTAACCACCGGTTCCGCCGACCAGGCGAAATCACGCGGCAGCATTGATCCGTCAACCAGCACATGATCAGGGGCCGCGACCAGCCCCGCCACCGCCCGCGCCATAGCCAGATGGCTCGCGCGCAGAATATTCAGATCATCAATTTCTTCGACGGACGCATGGGCAACCGAAACCTCGGCACAGGCGGCAAGCTCTGCTGCCAGCTTCGCCCGCCGCGCCGCGGTGAGCTTTTTGGAATCGTTCAGACCCTGCGGAATACACGCAGGATCCAGAACCACTGCGGCGGCTGTGACCGGTCCGGCGAGGGGCCCGCGCCCGACCTCATCCACACCTGCGATGCGCCGGTATCCTGCCGCCTGCGCGGCTTTTTCAAATTCGTAATCCGGTCCCATAAGGCCCTGATCCGATGATCCGCTGCCCGATGCAAGGCTGCGTTCGTGCGGGAGATTAAAAAACCTGCGCCGATGTAAGCCCGAAAACGCATACCTGACCGGCGAGACAAAAAAAGCGCACCCCCGAAGGGGCGCGCGTTACTGGTTAATACGAGGAGGGCATGCCCGAACACCCCCTCCTCAGGTGCAGCGCCGGCAGGGGTCCGGCCCGCGCTGTTATCAGCCCGTCCTTAGCGGCGGGCTAATTGGTATCCGTTGCTGCGCAGGCAGCGCGCGTCATATCCGGCGCGTTTGCGTTCCGGCCCGTCAAAGCGGACGCGACACTGGTCAGGCAGATTTCTGACCGAGCCGTAATTCTTCTCGAGGCACTTGCGGCCAAAGAAGCGGTAGCGACCATCGCGCGCCTGGACATTGCGCAGACATTCGCCGGGCAGCAGATAACGGCTGGCCTGGCGCGGCAGAGGCCGCGGCTCAATGCGATGCTGTGGCTGAACACCGCGCGGTTGCGGGCGATACACGTACTCTGGTGTGTAGCTGCGCGTCACGGCCTCATTGCGGGCGCGTTCTTCTTCTTTCTTGCGCTTGTTGCGGTCACTGATCACCTTGCCGACGATGGCGACCCCGGCGATGGCGGCAAGTGCGCGGAAAAGATCTTCGTCAGCGCGGGCCGGCGTTGTCCCCAGAGTGGTCACCGCGATGGCGGCGGATACAACGACGGCTAAAAACTTGCTGTGCATGCGAATGGTCCTTCCTGATGTTCGTTACGTGAGATCGCAGTATGCCTGCGGTCTGAGGACAATCTGGGCCCACCCCCCTGCGACAGGCAATATCGCCCGGCTGTTATCGGATAACAGGTCCGCTAAACCCCCTTTGTTATTGAATATCCTTCGATTGAAGCGCAGGATCGCGACATGAGACATATTGCACTCTTTATTGTTCTGGCGACCGGTATCGCCCTCGCGCCGGCGGCTGTGGCGGCCGCCTGTTATGCAGATTATAAGGCCAAGCAGGACAATCCCCTGCGGCTGCATTATGGTGTCGCTGAGGTATCGCAATGCGCAGGCGACGCCGCAGAGGCCGAGCTGCGCGCCAGACTGTCTGCTGCGGGATGGACACTGCTGAATGTGGTGTCCGTTTTCGATGACAGCGGGCTGGCAGAAAGGAAAGAGAGTGCAGGACCCTATTACCTCCGCTTCTGACATGCGCCGGTCCGGCGGGCGGATCGTAATCTCCGGCATCAGCGGCATCGTGGCGATCCTGCTGATTGCTGCGGTTCTGCTGTTCTGGGCGCTGCCCGATGCCAATGCGTTCAACGCGCGGGTCGAGCAGCTCTTTATCGAAAACAACAATCTGACCAATCAGGCCGAAATCATGCTGCTGGAGATTCTGGCGCAGTCGGGTACGGCCTTTTCGGACACCCTCACCAGCTACCGGCTGGTGATTTTTGTGCTGCTGGTTTTTGCCACCGCCATGCTGATCGCCGCGCTGATCTTTCTGGTGTTGCTCGTGAGCTTCAACCGGCGCATGGCCCAGATCGAACGGGCAGGCATTCAGGTCAGCTCGCTTCTGATCAGCCGCGAAGAAAATACCGTCTATCTCAACAATATGGGGTTCAGGCTGACCGCCGCGGCAATGGAGACCATGTCCGTTCTCGCCGAAGCGCGCATGGATGACGATGTCCTCTCGGGCTCCGAGATCGAGGCGGTGATTTCGGGGCGCAGTTCCGCCGACTGTGAAGAGGCCGCAGGGGCCACACGGATCAAGCGCCTGCGTGATACTTTGGGTAACCAGATTGTCGCCGAGCTTCTCGTCAAAAATATCGCGCGCCGCGGGTATATGCTCGCCATCGACAAAGACGTAATCAAAGTTATCTGACCCGGTACCGCGCAACGCATTCCGTCCGGGCCCGGATTTCGCGGCTGGCCCGGTCGCGTTCCGGCACTGCGTGAAACCGGCGGTCCACCGATATTCCCGCTGGTAATTTGCCACAGCTCTCACCAGGCTTGCGTTCAGATCAGAATATCAGAGAGGGTCGTCACCGTGTCAGCACCGGTCAATACATTCAAAGAAGCCTTGCAGAAGGGCCAGACCGTCATCGGGTGCTGGCTCGATCTGCGCAGCGGCTATGCCGCCGAAATCATCGGATACGCGGGTTTTGACTGGCTGCTGATCGACGGTGAACATGCACCCTTTGATCCGGGCATTATCGACAGCCAGCTGCAGGCCCTGCTCAGTTCCGGCAGCCATCCCGTGGTGCGGGTGCCGGTAGGTGAAACCTGGATGATTAAACAGATGCTGGACAGCGGCGCACAGTCGATCCTCGTCCCGATGGTCGAAAGCGCAGGTCAGGCACGCAAGCTGGTGCGGGACTGCCGCTATCCGCCGAACGGTGATCGTGGTGTCGGCTATGCGCTGGCGCGCGCCTCCCGGTTCGGTACGGTGGAAAACTACGGTGCGACGGCGGACAAAGAGATCTGTCTGCTGGTCCAGGTCGAAAACCGGAAAGGTCTGGCAGCGCTTGACGAGATCCTGACCATCGAGGGCATCGACGGTGTGTTTGTGGGCCCGGCGGATCTCGCCGCCGATATGGGACACATCGGCAATATGTCCCATCCGGACGTGCAGAAAACCATCATGGACACACTGCGTAAAATCGATGCCGCAGGCATGCCCGCGGGGATTCTGACCAGCGACGACAGGATGATCCGCGACAGCCTCAGGGCCGGCGCGCGATTCGTGGCGACAGCCGTCGATATCGAACTGCTGCTCAACTCGGCGCGGGACAGTGCGTCGAAATGGAAAAACGAGGTGTCCTGAGGGCCTTTCCCTCAAAGCCCAACCGGTATAAGACCCGCGCACCATCACACATCATACCGGAGTTATTAAGATGGGTTACCGCGTCGTTGTTGCGGGCGCCACAGGCAATGTGGGCCGCGAAATGCTGAATATTCTTTCCGAACGCCACTTCCCGGTGGACGAGATCACGGTGCTTGCCTCGCGGAAGTCGCTGGGCACGGAAGTCAGCTTTGGCGACAAGACGCTGAAGACAAAAGATCTTGATACGTTTGATTTCACCGGCTGGGATATTGCGCTCTTTGCCGTGGGCTCGGAGGCGACAAAGCAATACGCGCCAAAAGCGGCGAAAGCCGGCTGCGTCGTGATCGATAACTCGTCGCTTTACCGCTATGACGCCGATGTGCCGCTGATCGTGCCCGAGGTGAACCCCGAAGCGATCCACGGCTATGCGAAAAAGAACATCATCGCCAACCCGAACTGCTCGACCGCGCAGATGGTTGTGGCGCTCAAACCCCTGCACGACCGCGCGACCATTAAACGCGTCGTGGTGAGCACGTATCAGTCGGTGTCGGGCGCCGGCAAAGAGGGTATTGATGAGCTCTGGGATCAGACCAAATCGATCTACAACCCGACCGACAACAAACCGCCAAGAAAGTTCCAGAAACAGATCGCCTTCAACGTGATCCCGCAGATCGACGTCTTTATGGATTCCGGGGACACCAAGGAAGAATGGAAGATGATGGTGGAGACGAAAAAGATCGTCGATCCGAAAATCAAAGTCACAGCAACCTGCGTGCGTGTGCCGGTGTTTGTCGGCCACTCCGAATCGATCAACATCGAATTTGAAGAGCACCTCGACGAAGACGAGGCCCGTGAGATCCTGCGCGAAGCGCCCGGGGTCATGGTGATCGATAAGCGCGAAGAAGGTGGCTATGTCTCGCCGGTCGAATGCGTCGGCGATTTCGCAACGTTCATCAGCCGCATCCGCCAGGACAGCACGATCGACAATGGTCTGAACCTGTGGTGCGTCTCAGACAATCTGCGCAAAGGGGCAGCACTCAACGCGGTACAGATCGCTGAACTGCTCGGGCGCGAAGTCCTGAAAAAAGGCTGACCACCTGAATTACGGCATTTCAGGCCCGGCGTTTTCGGAATGCCGGGCTTTTTCGTCCGCAGCGCTCAGGCCCCCGGTTCCGTGCGGCGCAGGCTGCGCATGATGTCACGGATGACCCCCGACAGGATTTCGGGTTTGAGCATGCAAACGATGCAGAAGAGATAAAAAACGCCGTCGAGCATCACAGATGCCGACAAAAGCACCGGGCCACTGATCAGGATCATCGTCAGGACAGTCCAGAGACCCGCATTGGCAATCAGCATAAGGTTTCTGCGCAGCCAGGACGCCGCCCGCGGCAACAGAGGCACCCGCGCAGCTTTCACTGCGGCCTTTGCCGCATCGCCGGACGGGGTGTCATTCTCCGCCTCAGGCAGCGGCGCGAAAGGCATATCGCCGCCCGTCTTATCCTGACCATCAAGAATGCCGCGGATCGCATCAATGGTTTCTTCTTCACTGGCATAAGAGCTTTTGCCCTGCAGGACGCTGATGCCTTCGGGCAGCCGGGACAGGCGCTGCGCTGCCTCGGGGCCGATCTGATCCCGGATCCGTTGCGCTCTGAGCTCGTGTTCCGGGGGGGCGACTGCCGCCGCCGTTTGCCGCACGGTGCCGGCTGTCTTCACGTTATCTCCGAGCCGGGCGGGCGCCGCAGGCTCTATCTTGCGAAGACAGCTCCTGACCCGCCCGTCACTGCGCGGTCTCAGTCTGGCCTGCGGTTTGGTCAGTTCGACCTGGCTGAATATGTCCGGGGACATACCGTCGATGTCAGCAAAGGCTGCGGCTTTCTGATCTTTCGAATAATTTTTGTCCATAATCCGGCTGGCTCTTAAAAAACGCCCCCAGCCACATTCCTCAGGTTCACCCGTGAAACCGGCAAATATAAGGCATTTAACAAAAGATTAACGGGAAATACGAAACAGCGCTGAAAGATCATACCCATACAAGGTTGTAGAGGCTAGAAAAATTCCCGGATTTACCGCAGATCCTGTAATACAATTAAATATCATGATGACGATTTTTCAGCATTTGTCTCGCCTTCAGAAACTGCTCTTCGGACCCTTGCCGCAACAATCCTGCATCGCCCTGAATCAGATCGAGCTTCCCCTCAGGGTAGTGATGCGACATAGCATACATTCTCGCTGAAGTTGAAAATATGGTCGATTCCTGTTAAGGAACTGGTGACCGCGGACAGTTTTGAGTGGTCCGGCGGCCTGTTTTAACATTTCTTTCAGGAGACGAATTATGGCCGGAATGCACCACGGGCTTACACGCCTTGATCAGTTGATGAAGACCTGCCTTCAAGGCGCCGGACCAGCAAAGCCATTTGCGCAGACACTTGGCCGGCTGATGCCGCCCAACCCGGTTCACATCGACAACATTACCCATGCTGATGTGATCCAGGCGCTGGATGATCTTTCACAGACCATGCGCGCCACGGAAAACGAAGACGGCGATGCAGACGCGGGCATGACATTTTTAGGGCAGTTCGTAGATCATGACGTGACACTTGATGCCACCTCGGCCCTCGGCACCCGCATTGATCCTGCAACGATTCCCAATGTGCGCACGCCCGGCCTTGATCTCGATTGCGTCTACGGCGCAGGACCCGAGGCCTCGCCGCATCTCTACGGCGCAGGGGATCAGGAACATATGCTGATGTTCGGGCGCAGGGATAACCCGCTTGATCTGGCGCGCACCTGTGCGGGCAAGGCGCTGATCGGGGATCCGCGCAACGATGAAAACGTGATCGTGGCCCAGGTACAGGGTCTGTTTATCCAGTTGCACAACATCCTGATGAGCAAAATTAAAGATGGCGGCAGTGCTGCGGGGGATATCAAAGACTGCGCCCATGACGGGATCGGCAAGCAGGTCTGGAAGGATCACGTCTCGCCCGCTCTGACGGGCTTTCAGGAGGTGCGGCGTTTCATCCGTCTGCATTACCAGTGGATCGTCTGGAACGAGCTGATGAAGGATTTCGTGGATGAGGACTGTCTGGAGCGTGCCATGGAGGAAACGCTCTTTGGCTGGGACGCGCCGGTCATGCCTGTGGAGTTCACCGGTGCCTGTTACCGCTTTGGCCATGCCACCACGCAGTTTAAGTATAAGATGAACAAGGACGCCGATGCGCTGGGTCTTTTTGCCACCACGGGCTTTGGCCCGCGCCCGCCTGAGGCCAATATGGACATGGATATGTTTTTTGGCATGAGCGGCGGCACCGCACAGAAGGCCCGCCCGGTTGGCCCCGGCCTCGGTTCACCACTGTTCGAACTGCCTTTCGTACATGATACCATCGAACTGGCAGATATCGGCGAAACTCTGACCCTGGCGCAGTCCCGCAACCTGGCGCTGCGTAATATGGTGCGCGACCGTTACACCTATCAACTCGCAAGCGGACAGCAGGTCGCCGCAAAGATGGGCACACCCATCGTTGACGTGCCGCCGGAGCTTACGGCCAAGGGGTTTAAAAAGACACCGCTCTGGTTCTATGCGCTGCAGGAGGCCAAAGAGCACGGCCAGGGTAAACTCACCGGCGCCGGCGGGCTTGTTGTGGCTGCGGTGATGGCAAATCTTCTGAAACGCGATCCCACTACTTATCTGCATATTCCGCACTTCAAACCCTGGTCCGGGTTTGGCGGACAGCCTACCTGTCTTGCCGGGATCGCTGCCTATGTCGAGGAACACCGCAGTCATATCGCAGATCCCGACAAACTCATGTGCGGTTGAAAAGACCACACAGGGGGGGGCGGGCGGCAGCCGTCGTGCGCCTCTCAGGCCTGGCGCGGGTCTTTGGGTTTTCCAGGCCCGAATCGCCGCAAAAACGTGGCATAAGAGAATCCGAGGTCATGTGTGTTGCACAGTTTATGCCCGCACGTCTCGGTGTGCAGCGACAGACCGCCCCAGGCCACTTTCATAAAGTAACCGTGCCGGCTCAGCCGGGCATCAAGATCGGCCCAGTCGACCGCTTCAGCCATATCGCGAAAAAGCAACTTTTGCAGCGCGAATATCAGCCGTTCATCAGGTTCGTCACGCGCCTTATGCCGCGATTTCTTTGCCGCCAGATGCGCGGTCAGCAGGTCTTCGACAATTTTGCCGACGGTCCCTTCCTGCTCGGTTGCAAGGTCATGCACGGCGAGCGCCAGATCAACAGGCAGCTGAACGGTAACGGTACGTTTATTCATACCGGCACCATGGCTTAAACGTCGTTTAAAAAAAGTTAAAATCGCTCGGCGCGGAGCACTTCACAGTCCACCACCGAAACAACACCGATGTGCTTCTCGACCACCGCAAAGGCCGCATCGAGCAACCCGTTCAGCCGCTCGGGTCGGATGATGCAGATAACCTGCACCATGCCGGCGGCGCGCCCGATTTCGCCGGACCGTGTCCAGGCTCCTGAGCGCCCCGATCCGCCGAGAACCGGTAATACGGTAAAACCGGTCACACCTGCTTTTTTCAGCGCGTCTGTCAGACGCGACTGCATGATGGCCTCAATGGTGATTTCGACGCGTTTGGCCTGATGTGTCTGCATGATCAGTCAGCCTCCGGTAAGGGCGGTGGCAACCGCCACGTAAAGCGGGATGCCAAGGGTCAGGTTAAAGGGAAAAGTGACCCCGAGCGACAGGGTCAGATAAATCGACGGGTTCGCCTCGGGCAGCGCCACCCGCATCGCCGCAGGCACCGCGATATAAGAGGCCGATGCCGACAGCACCATCATTAGCACCACGCCACCCGGCGAAAGCCCCAGCAACAGCCCGGTGCCAAGGCCGAACGCGCTGCCGATCAGCGGCATGAGCACGCCAAAGGCCAGCACACCAGGCCGCAGCACGCCCCCGCCGTTGCGCAGCCCGCGGCCCGCCACCAGACCCATATCCAGCAGAAAGAGGCAAAGCACCCCTTTGAACGGCGCCACGATGAAGCTTGAGATCTCTTCCAGCCCCTCCTCGCCGGTGATCCAGCCGATCAGAAAGGACCCGACCAGCAGCACAATCGACCCGTTGAGCAGGATCTCGCGCCAAAGATCACTGTCCATGCGCCGCCCGTCGCCGCCGCGCGAAATGAGCCAGAGCGCGGACAGGATCGCAGGCGCTTCCATCGCGGCGGCAACGGCTACCATGTAGCCTTCGGAAGCGATTCCGCTGCTTTCCAGAACCGAGGTCGCAGCAACAAATGTCACGATAGAAATAGAGCCGTAATGCGCTGCGACCGCAGCCGCATCAAGACGGCTCAGTCCTGTCATTACATTAAGCAAAGCAAAAGCCACCAGCGGCAGCACAGCCGACAGAATGATACCGGCCAGCAGCGAGAGCCCGAGCGTGATGTCGATGCCATGCGCGGCCACGCTGACCCCGCCTTTGAACCCGATGGCAAACAACAGATAGATCGACAGCGCCTTGGCTGCCGCTTCAGGCACACTCAGATCCGAGCGGGCGAGCGATGCCGCCACACCCAGTGCAAAGGACAGAATGATCGGCGACAGCAGGTTGTTGGCTGCAAGTGTCAGTATTTCTTCCACGTCACTCTCTTTTCCGGGTGTTCCGGGTGTCCTGCCC
The DNA here is from genome assembly GCA_965365545.1 of uncultured Roseobacter sp. GTDB lineage: Bacteria > Pseudomonadota > Alphaproteobacteria > Rhodobacterales > Rhodobacteraceae > Roseobacter. The sequence goes on from CBDUCB010000029.1 coordinate 16,307, forward strand.
TGTGCCTGCGATGAGCGGTAAAGGGGCTGCGGTGTATCAGACCGGTCTGAAGGCCTCATCCGAGGGGTCAAAGAATTCAAGTCCGCCTTCGCCAATGTCCGTCCAGAGCCCGTGCAGTGTCAGCAGGCCTTCATCGACCCGCTCACGTACAAAAGGAAAGGTCATCAGGTTCTCAAGGCTCACGAGCACAGATTGCTTTTCCAGCGCACGCGCCTGTAATTCAGGATCGTTTTCCTGAGCGACAAGCGTATAGCTGGGCCGCAGAATATCCATCCAGCGACCGATGAAGCTGTGCTTTTCTTCCAGCTCCGGCGCGTGACCCCGACACATATCGATGCAGCCCTTCACACCGCCACAACTGGAATGGCCCAGCACGATCAGATGCGCCACATTCAGCATGGTAACCGCATATTCCACTGCCGCTGATGTGCCGTGATGATCGCCGTCCGGCGCATAGGGCGGCACCAGGTTGGCGATATTGCGGTGGATGAAAAACTCGCCCTGATCGGCACCGAAAATAGATGTCACATGTACCCGGCTGTCACAGCAGGAGATGACCATCGCACGAGGGTGTTGTCCGTCACTGGCCAGCCGTCGGTACCATGCCTTGTTCTCGGCATATCCGGTGGCTTTCCAGCCGTGATAGCGCTGTACCAGATAGCCCGGCAGCGGTTTCGCCTGATCCATACACGTCCCGTCGTTTTCGCTTTTGTTTTCCGGAGTATCGTGAATTCACGACAAATTCGAGGGAAAACATCGCCCGCCTCAACGCTTTGGATAGATTTGCCTGTCATACCCGCAGAACGCTGTGGGGGCGCAAAAGGGTGAGTGAAATGAACCATGTCCTGAATATCAGGCTGAAAGAAACAGTGCAGGTCGATCAGGACCGGCTCGGCGCGCTGTATGCGGAACTGGGCGAAGCCGGCGCCGAAGACATCGTCTGTCGCGCAATGGAAGAGCTGGCACTGCGCCTGTCGCATTGCAGCCGGCTTTACGTCGCACAAAACCACGAAGACCTGCGCAAATGCGCGCGATCTCTGATCGCGATCGCGGAGCAGATCGGCATGTCGGTGCTGGCGCGGGTTGCAGGCGACGTTACACGCGCAGTGGACAGCAGCGACGCCCCGGCGCTGGCTGCCGTTATGGCACGGCTTCTGCGCATCGGGGATCAGTCGCTCACCGCGATCTGGGACCTGCAGGACGTAACCATCTGATGGCTTGCACGGGCACAGGATCACGGTAGGCTGACGGCAAACATCCCTGAAAGGGTTTTTGACGCATGTCCGCCACCTTTGCCTCCCCGGATGACGACACCATCCCTCTTCACATCATTGCCGCCGACGATATGGATGCCTGGCGCGCAGAACAATCCGAAGACACGCTTGCCTGGGTCGATGCAAACGGCTTCGCCGGGCGCATCGGGCAGACATTGCTGATACCGGGCCCCGGTGGCAGGCCCGCCATGGCGCTCGCGGGCTTCGGCACCGGGGCAAAACGTGCGCGCGGCCGCTTCCATCTGGCCGCCGCAGCCGCGCGTCTGCCAAAAGCCACATATCGAATTGCCTCCGGCCTGCCCGATGATCGCGCCGAACGCGAGGCGCTCGGATGGCTGCTCTCCGCTTATAAATTCGACCGCTATGTTAGGGCTGGCGAAGAAGGGGCGGCCCTCGTCACGCCTGCGGGAATTGACGCAAACCGGATTACCGCCATCGCGGCAGGCGAGGCTCTGACACGCGACCTGATCAACACGCCTTCCTGCGACATGGGCCCGGCAGAGCTTGAAGACGCCGCGCGCGATCTGGCCGCGCGCCACGGCGCCAGGGTCTCAGTTGTTCACGGCGATGATCTGCTGTCAGAAAACTTCCCGCTTATTCACACGGTAGGGCGCGCCTCAGACCGCGCGCCGCGCCTGATCGACATGCGCTGGGGCGATGCCGGGCCGGCCATCACGCTGGTCGGCAAGGGCGTTTGTTTTGACACGGGCGGGCTGAACCTCAAACCCGGCGCGTCGATGGGGCTGATGAAAAAGGACATGGGCGGCGCGGCAAACGTCCTCGGGCTTGCCCGTATGATCATGGCGACGGCCCTCAATGTCCGGTTGCGTGTGCTGATCCCGGCGGTGGAAAATGCGGTTTCAGGCAATGCGTTCCGCCCTGGCGACATCCTGCCCAGCCGCAAAGGATTGAGCGTCGAGATCAACAACACAGACGCCGAAGGGCGGCTGGTGCTCGCTGATGCGCTGACTTTCGCACAGGAAGAGGATCCGGACCTCATTATCTCCATGGCCACCCTGACAGGGGCCGCGCGGGTCGCGGTCGGACCCGATCTGGCACCCTACTTCTGCGATGACCAAGGCTTTGTCGAAGCGCTTGAAAAGGCTGCCCTGCAAACGGATGACCCGGTGTGGCGCATGCCGTTTCATACCCCCTATGAGAGCATGATCGAGCCCGGCATCGCAGATCTCGACAACGCGCCCAAGGGTGGTTTCGCCGGATCGATCACCGCCGCACTGTTTCTGCGCCGTTTTGTCAGCACCAGCACCTATGCGCATTTCGATGTCTATGGCTGGAATCCCGCTGATGCCCCCGCCCGGCCAAAAGGCGGCACAGGCCAGGCCACCCGCGCTCTGCTGGATCTGATCCGCGACAAAAGCATCACATGAGCGATCCGCGCGACACACCGGATCCTGCCAGCGTTATAACCGGGCGCGATGCGATGGTTACCGTGCCTCTGGCAGATCTGTGTCGCCATCCCGACGGGCCGCGCGACCGGCAGCTGCTTTTCGGTGCGCCCATGACGATCCTGAATGATACGGGCCCCTGGTTTCTGGTCCGGTCGCAGGATGACGGCTACTGCGGATACCTGCCCGGTAAAGCTACAGGCCCTGCCGAGCCGGCCAGCCACCGGGTCACCAGCCGGACCACGCACGCCTATTCCGAGCCGGACATCAAATCGCCTGAGGTGACCAGCCTCAGCTTTGGCGCACGTTTGCGCGCGACATCCGAGACGGCCACGTTCGTTGAAACCCGATGGGGATTTGTGCCGCGCCAGCACCTGCATCGCGCGGGCGTTCTGGCGTCTGATCCTGCCGCCGTGGCCGCCCTTTTTCTGGGGACGCCCTATCTCTGGGGCGGCAACTCAGGCACCGGCATCGACTGTTCGGGACTGATCCAGGCGGCCTGTCGGGCCTGCGGCATCCCCTGCCCCGGCGACAGCGACCAGCAGGAGCGTAACCTTGGTGAAACCCTGCCACCTGACGCAAGGCTCAGGCGCAACGATCTGCTTTTCTGGAAAGGTCATGTCGCACTTGTGACCGCCGGTGACATGCTTATTCACGCGAACGCAGGGCACATGGCGGTCGCAACCGAAGGGATCACGGACGCCATATCGCGCATAGAACAGCAGGGAGACGGGCAGGTCACATCACGCAAACGACTGCCGGCCCTGCCCCCGGCCTGATGCCGGCACATCCACGGGTGCCGTGTTCCGCAGGAACTCAGCAAAAAGAATGGCCTGGCACAGGCCGCCTTCGGATCAGGACTATTCGACCGCGCGAATAAGCTTGCGTTCAAGCACTCTCAGCACCGTTTTCAGATCATGACCCCGGCGCATGATCTGACCGTCCATGCCAAGCACGGCATACATGCCCTGTTTATCCCGCAACCGCGGTCTTTTCTCGATCCGGTAGAGCGGTGTTTCAGCGGTACGGCGGAATACCGAAAACACGGCAACATCCCGCAGGCACGAAATGCCATAGTCCCGCCATTCGCCCGCCGCCACAAAGCGCCCGTAAAGCGACAGGATCACCTGTAACTCAGTGCGGTGAAATGCAACCTGATCGGGCGGCATCTGATGAACATTGCCTGTCGGCGGCACCTGATAATTCATACTGCAGAGTTGCGCCCTTGCGCCCGCAAATCAAGCCCCCCAAAAATCATATACAGCCCGCGGGTGCTATGCTACCGCAGGGACAGTCTGTAAAAAGCCGGAAGTGACGGGATGCCGGAGACAGTGACGCCTCAGGCACGGGCCGAAAAATGCGCGGAGCTGATGATGCAGAATGACGCGGCAAGCCGTGGCCTCGGCATGTCGCTGCTTTGCGTCTCCCCGGGCTGTGCCACCCTCTCGATGACAGTGCAGCCGCACATGCTCAATGGTCACAGCAATTGTCATGGCGGATATATTTTCACCCTCGCAGACAGCGCCTTTGCCTTTGCCTGCAACTCTTACAATCAGCGCACCGTCGCACAGCAGAACCAGGTCACTTATCTCGCGCCGGTCCCGGAAGGCGACTGCCTGACCGCATGCGCGACCGAGATCTCCCGCTCAGGCCGCTCAGGCATCTGGGATGTTACCGTGACAAACCGTGCCGGTGAGAAAGTTGCTCTGTTCCGGGGCCTGGCGCGGACCATAGGGGGGCAGCATTTCCCGGAACCCGGAGAGACCGAATGAAAGACCTGACCCCCCGGCCCGAAACCCTCGACCCGATCGAACGCGCCAGCCGTGATGAAATCGCCGCTCTGCAGACCGGCAGGCTGCGCTGGTCGCTGAACCATGCCTACGCCAACGTGCCGTTCTATCGCAAAAGCTTCGATGCCGCCGGCGTTCATCCTGACGATCTGAAAACACCTGACGATATTGCGCGCTTTCCGTTCACCTCGAAATCCGATCTCCGCGCGAGCTATCCTTTTGATATGTTTGCCGTTCCGCGCAACAAGGTTGCCCGGATTCATGCCTCGTCGGGCACCACGGGCCAGCCCACCGTGGTGGGGTACACACAGAGCGATCTGGAGATCTGGGGCACGGTCGTCGCGCGAAGTCTGCGCGCGTCGGGCATGAAAACCGGCGATCTTCTGCACAACGCTTACGGCTACGGGCTTTTTACCGGCGGGCTCGGCATTCACCTGGGCGCGGATGCGCTGGGGCTGACCACGGTGCCTGTTTCGGGCGGCATGACCGCGCGCCAGGTGCGTCTCATCGAAGATTTCCGGCCAGACGGCATCACTGTTACCCCTTCTTACGCGCTCTCGGTTCTCGATGAATATGTGAGGCAGGGTCTCGACCCGCGCGCTTCATCCCTGCAGGTCGGCATCTTTGGTGCCGAACCCTGGACCAACGCGATGCGACGTGAAATTGAAGATGCATTCGACATGCATGCGGTCGATATCTACGGGCTGAGCGAGATCATGGGCCCCGGTGTCGCGAATGAATGTGTCGAGACAAAAGACGGTCTGCACATCTGGGAAGATCACTTTTACCCCGAGGTCATTGACCCGGAAACCGGTGAGCCTGTCGGGGACGGCGAGCAGGGCGAGCTTGTATTTACCTCACTGACCAAAGAAGCTTTCCCGATCATACGCTACCGTACGCGCGATCTCACACGCCTGCTGCCCGGCACGGCGCGATCCATGCGGCGGATGGAAAAGGTGACCGGCCGGTCGGACGACATGATCATCCTGCGGGGTGTGAATGTCTTCCCGACGCAGATTGAAGAATGCCTGATGGCGACGCCCGGTCTGGCACCGCATTTCCAGATTGAGCTTTCTAAACGGGAGCGTATGGATCAGATGTGCGTACTCTGTGAAGCCATTCCCACAGGCGCATCACCCGACGCGAAAACGGCCGCCGGTGCTGCATTGGTGTCCCGCATCAAGGAGGTTATCGGGATCAGCGTTGCGGTTGATGTGGCGGAACCAGGTGGCGTTGTCCGGTCCGAGGGTAAGGCCGTACGGATCATAGACCGCCGCAGCACCTGAAAAAGTGGTACTGCTCCCGGGCGTCATCGCACGCCCGGGAAGTTCGGGGGTATTCTCCTGAAGCGTCATAATCCGGGACATTTTTTATCTGGTGCAGATTTAAATATCTGAAAATATTATCTATATCCGAAAATATATACGCACGCGTACGTATCTCTCCGCCTATGAGACGCACAGTGTTTGTTTCTCACAGAAGTTCAATACACGGGGATATACCCCACTGTTTCTGTGGCTGCCTGTCTGGTCAATACACCGCGCGGCGGCGACGTTACCCGGAAACGCCGCTCCTCCTGTGTGCCCTTTGAATAAACCTCCGGCCACCTCGTACTTTCCTGCGCTTTGCCTCGCCCGGCACGCGCGCTATCCTTGTTGTGACGCCGGCCCGGGAGGCCGCGCATTATGGGAGGAACCCGATGAAACAGTTTCTGACAACCGCCGCCGCAGCCCTGATGATCGCAGGCGTGGCAATGGCCGATGGCCACCGCACCGAAGCGCCCGAAGGGGCGACAGTTTACATCATCTCGCCTGCCGACGGGGCGACGGTGTCAAATCCGGTCACGGTGGTCTTTGGCCTCAGGGGGATGGGCGTGGCGCCGGCGGGCACCGACGTGGATGATACCGGTCACCACCACCTGCTGATCAACACCGACCCTGAGGACGTTGATATGAACGAAGCGCTGCCGGCCACGGATCAGATCGTGCATTTCGGCGGCGGTCAGACCCAGGTGACCAGGGAGTTGCCCGCCGGCACGCATACACTCCGCCTGCTGCTCGGCGATCTGGGCCACGTGCCGCATGACCCGCCGGTGATGAGTGAAGCGATCACGGTGACTGTGGAATAAGCACCTGCGTCATCCCCCCTGGGGTGGCGCATCATACCCCTGGCGCCATGAACAGCGGTCTGCCGCATCAGAGTTGAGAATCACTGCCGCAAGACAAGCAGCTAAGCGGGCAGCTCAAGCAGATGGGCTAC
>CBDUCB010000030.1:0-23003 GCA_965365545.1 uncultured Roseobacter sp.
GTCCGACGCGGTGGCGACCCAGGGACGCTGGTACCACCACACGATCGACACCTGCCACAGACATCGCCGCCTGCCAGCTGCGCTCGATCAGGCTGCGCGCGACGCCTGAGGCGCCCCGCAGTTCGGCAAGCGGTTTGCCCGGATAGCGGGTCGAAGCATAGCGGGCAGGAATAACGATCAGAACAGACATCAGCCGGCCACCAGATCGACACCGGGCGCATATGCGATGAAGAACGGGTTGGCATAACCCTCTTTGCCGTAAACCAGCGGGCTGTGGTCATCAAAACGCACGACTGAACCGCCAGCGCCGCGCAGCACGGCATCCCCTGCAGCCGTGTCCCATTCCATCGTGCGTCCGAGCCGCGGATAAAGATCCGCCTCGCCCGTGGCGACCAGACAGAACTTCAGCGAGCTGCCGGCACTGGTCATGTCGCGCACGGCATAGCGGTTGATATAATCGTCTGTCGCCTGATCTCTGTGAGACTTCGATGCGACCACCATCAGAGCCGAATTATCCGCATCAGAGACTGATATGTCGCGGGTCTCTCCCACGCTGTCCAAAGCCAGATCGCCGGTTTCCTCAACTGCCTGACCGTCAGCACGGGTGTAGAACATCCGCCCCTTCGCCGGCGCATAAACCACGCCGCGCGTGGGCACACCGTTTTCCACCAGCGCGATGTTCACCGTGAAATCGCCCCGCCGGTTGATGAACTCCTTTGTCCCGTCGAGCGGATCAACGATGAGAAACGTGCCGGCGGTGCTGGTATGGGTCGCCGCCTGCTCTTCGGTCACCAGAAGGACGTCGGGAAAGGCGTCGCGCAGACCGGCCGAGATGATCGCATCCGCCGCCTCGTCTGCCTCGGTGACGGGACTGGCGTCTGATTTGACCTTCACGTCAAAATCGTCCGCCGCATAGACCTCCATTATTTTCGCGCCGGCCAGCAGCGATAATCTGCGCATTGCGACCGATAAGGCACTGTAATCCATAAAAGAGGTGTCTCCCGCGGCGGTTGTTGATCTGGCCGGCTCCGGACTTTATGCTGCGCCGATAACGGAACATCAAGAATTCCGTGAAACTCTGTGCAGATATTGAGGCGCGGCAGACATGACTGACACGACCCACAGACGTCACGGCGGCTTCACCTCCGCGATGACAATCCTGACGCTGATCTACCACTCTGCGGTGCGGTCGGTGCGCAAAACGCATGCCAATGCCTTTCTGGCCATCGGGGTGAACCTGCTCCAGGCGGTTATTTTCGTGCTCGCCTTTTACGTAATGTTCAGCCTGCTGGGGCTGCGCGGTGCCGCCGTCCGCGGCGATTTCCTGCTTTATATCATGTCCGGCGTATTTCTTTTTATGACCCACACGAAAGCGATGGGTGCCGTTGTCAGCTCTGAAGGTCCGGCAAGCCCGATGATGCAACACGCGCCGATGAACACCATCGTGGCGATTGCCGCCGCCGCTCTGGGTTCGCTCTATATCCAGGTGCTGTCCATGGCCTTTATTCTGTTTATCTATCACGTCGCCTGGATGCCCGTTCACATCGAAAATCCCGGTGGTGCCTTTTGTATGCTGATGCTGTCCTGGCTCACCGGCGTGGCGATCGGGATCGTTTTGCTGGCGATCAAACCCTGGGCACCGCAGTTCGTGATGATTTTCAACACGATCTACCAGCGCGCCAATATGATCGCGTCGGGCAAGATGTTCGTGGCCAATATGATGCCGGCGTATATGCTCGCCATGTTCGACTGGAATCCGCTTTTTCACACCATCGACCAGGCCCGCGGGTTCATTTTCATTAATTATGTGCCGCGTTTTACCGACTGGAGCTATGCGCTCTGGGTGGCGGTTGTGCTGATCATGATCGGGCTTATGGGTGAGTTCTATACCCGCCGCCACGCCTCGGCGAGCTGGAGCGCGCGACGCTGACGCACCCCCGTTCTGTCCGGTAAGCGACGATCACGCTGAACGCGACATCCATTTTGCGATCATCGAATGCTGAACACTGGCCTGCGCCGCAATCCGGTAAAACCCGATCAGTTCGCGCAGCGGGGATGAAATACGATCGAACCCCGAGAGAAATGCTACGATTACGCCCACCTGTACCTCTCCCTGCATCACCAGGTATCCGCCAAACAGCAGCACAGTGATCGGACCCAGTGAATTGAGCAGGTTCAGAGAAGATTTAAGAATGAATTTCAGGATAAAATACCGCATCCGGTTGGTGTAAATATCTTTGATCAGTCCGGGACAGCGGTCGAGTGTGTTTTTTTCGGAATCTGATATCGCATCCCCCAGATCGCGCAGCATGGAAACGCGCTCTTCCACGAGGTCGTTCAGCCGCCGTTGCAGAAATGGCGTGAGGATGATCTGCGGTACCAGAAAAGCGAGCGCGAAAACGGCAATCTGAGGCTCTACCACAAACATGTAGACGACCACACCGAGCAGCATGGCAAGATTGGCACAGGCCCCCGAGATCGCCTCACCGACAAAGCCGCCGAGCTTTTCCACCTCTGCTCCGACAATTGACACCGTGCGACCGGACCGGTCATCTGCTGCTTCGTCAGCCCCGTTGCGGCGCTCTTCGTAGATACGCAAAAGGTGGCGGCGGGTGTACAACGTGGCACTTTCGGTCAACCAGGACTGGTAAATCCAAAGAATGTATTTCACCAGCTGGTGCGCAAGTGTCACCCCGACATAGGCAATGCCGAACTTGACCAGAACCGGAATATCGCGCGTTTCCACGACTTCGTTGACGATGCGCCGCTGGAGCTCGATCGGGACGAGGTTGAGCAGAGCCACAAATACCGCCAGCAGACAGGTCGCCGGCTGGTGCCATTCGCTCATCCGCCAGACATATGTGAAAAGCGAACCCGCAGCACTGTCGTCGCCGGTTTTCCGCACCTCGCGCGGGTTTCTTTTCAGATTCATACTTTAACCATTTCCGAGGCACTGCGGGCCGACAGCACGCGGTTTTCGGAGAATGTCACCGCCCTGCCTTTGCACGGACCCTACAAAACTGCACCCGTGCCGTACAGACATACCGCGATGCCGCGGCTGATGCGTACTCAGGTGACGACCCTCAGCGTCAGATTAAGCCGGCCACCCTTCTCCAGCAGGCCTGATGAGCCAAAGCGGATCCGGTCCACCCCGTGGTAGGCGCGTCGCGCGTCACCGCCCATCACAACCACATCCCCCGACTGCAACCAGACCGAGTGCGTCCTGCCGCCCCGTTCGGTGCCCCCCATCCGAAAAAGACCATCATCACCCAGTGACACCGACAGAACCGGCCAGCTGAAATCAGCCTCGTCCCTGTCCTGATGCAGCCCCATGCGCGCGCCCTCTCCGTAAAAGTTCACAAGACAGCACTCCGGCGCACGCGCCGCTCCGGTCAGATCACGCCAGATACCGAGGATGCAGTCCGGCACCGGCGGCCAGCTTTGCCCGTCGGGATGCACCGGGCTGTAGCGATAGCCGCGCGGGTCCGAAATCCAGCCGAAATCACCCGCCGCCGTCATCCGCACCGACATCGCCTTGCCGCGCGGGGTTACAGGCGTGAAGAGCGGCGCCGCGGCTACGATCCCGCGCACCGCAGACAGCACTTCGCGTTGCGCAGTGATATCCAGAAAGCCCTTGTGCACGTCAAATCCTGCGACTTTCAGCTGTGTCATCTGTGCGGCATCCCGGGAAAACAGAAAAAATTCGGGAAAGATTCCCGCCTGCGGCCCGTCAGAAAGGTTGCAGGGCTGCAGACCCCTCCTTATATACCCTGCGAACCGCACGAAGCGACCTGCTTTTCGTGTGAACATCATCGGGGCAGAGGCGCCATAAAGGGCCGGTGCTCCGTGTCATCGCCTTTAATATCAAGAGGGATCTCAAAATGGCCAAAGTAATTGGTATCGACCTTGGAACCACGAACAGCTGCATCGCCATTATGGACGGATCGCAGCCGCGCGTCATTGAAAATGCCGAAGGTGCGCGTACAACGCCTTCAATCGTCGCCTTCACCGATGAAGAGCGGCTGGTGGGACAGCCGGCCAAACGCCAGGCCGTCACCAACCCCGACAACACTATTTTCGGCGTCAAACGTCTGATTGGCCGTCGCAATGACGACCCGGATCTCGCCAAAGACAAAAAGAACCTGCCCTTTGCCGTGATCGACGGCGGGAACGGCGACGCATGGGTCGAAGCAAAAGGTGAGAAATATTCTCCCTCGCAGATCTCCGCGTTCATCCTCGGGAAAATGAAAGAAACCGCAGAAAGCTATCTGGGCGAGGAAGTCACCCAGGCGGTCATCACCGTGCCTGCGTATTTCAACGATGCCCAGCGTCAGGCGACCAAAGATGCCGGCAAAATTGCGGGCCTTGAAGTGCTGCGGATCATCAACGAGCCGACGGCGGCCGCCCTGGCTTACGGCCTGGACAAAGAGAACACCCAGACAATCGCTGTCTATGACCTTGGCGGTGGTACATTCGACGTGACCATCCTCGAGATCGACGACGGCCTCTTCGAAGTGAAATCCACCAACGGCGATACTTTCCTCGGCGGTGAAGACTTTGACATGCGCATCGTCAACTACCTCGCGGACGAGTTCAAAAAAGAGCACCAGGTCGACCTGACCAAAGACAAGATGGCGCTCCAGCGTCTGAAAGAAGCGGCCGAGAAAGCCAAGATTGAACTGTCGAGCTCAAGCCAGACAGAGATCAACCAGCCGTTCATCTCCATGGGCGCAAACGGCCAGCCGCTGCACATGGTTATGAAACTGACCCGCTCCAAACTGGAATCGCTGGTCGGGGACCTGATCAAAGCATCGCTCAAACCCTGCCAGGCGGCTCTTAAAGACGCCGGTCTGACCGCAGGCGATATCGATGAGGTTGTTCTCGTCGGTGGTATGACGCGGATGCCGAAAGTTGTTGAGGAAGTCACCAAATTCTTTGGCAAAGAGCCGCACAAGGGTGTGAACCCGGATGAGGTCGTTGCCATGGGTGCCGCCATCCAGGCTGGTGTTCTGCAGGGCGATGTCAAAGACGTGGTGCTGCTCGACGTGACACCGCTGAGCCTTGGTATTGAGACACTGGGTGGCGTTTTCACCCGCCTCATTGACCGCAACACCACGATCCCGACGAAGAAATCTCAGATCTTCTCCACAGCCGAAGACAACCAGAACGCTGTGACGATCCGGGTTTTCCAGGGTGAACGCGAGATGGCATCCGACAACAAGATTCTCGGTGCTTTCAATCTCGAAAACATCCCGCCGGCACCGCGTGGCATGCCGCAGATCGAAGTCACCTTTGATATCGACGCAAACGGCATCGTGTCCGTGGGTGCGATGGATAAAGGCACCGGCAAAGAGCAGAAAATCACCATCCAGGCCTCCGGTGGTCTCTCGGATGATGATATCGAGAAAATGGTCAAGGACGCCGAAGAGAACGCGGAAGCCGACAAGGCACGTCGTGAACTGATCGAGGCGAAAAACCAGGCGGAGAGCCTCATCCACTCGACAGAGAAATCTGTTGAGGAGCACTCCGACAAGGTTGATCCGACAACCGTCGAAGCGATTGAGCTTGCGATTGCCGCTCTCAAAGACGAGCTGGAAACCGACAACCCGGACAAAATCCGGGCTGGTATTCAGAACGTCACAGAGGCCGCGATGAAACTGGGCGAAGCGATCTATAAGTCCGCTCAGGAAGAAGGTGACGACACCCCCGAAGCCGCTGACGAAGCGCAGGCGGGTGACGACGACATCGTGGACGCCGAGTTCGAAGATCTCGACGACGACAAGCGCGCGTAAGCGCCATGTAACCCGGAACCTCTGATCGGGCCGGCCTCCGGGTCGGCCCGTCACGTTCCGACAAGGGGGACCCATCCATGGCAAAACGTGATTATTACGAGGTGCTTGGCGTTGCCAAAGGTGCCTCCGCTGACGAAATCAAAAAGGGCTATCGCTCAAAAGCAAAAGAGCTTCACCCTGACCGCAATAAAGACGACCCGCAGGCTGAATCTCAGTTCAAAGAGGCCAATGAGGCCTATGAGGTTCTGAAGGACGCCGACAAAAAAGCGGCCTATGACCGTTTCGGCCATGCAGCCTTTGAAGGGGGCATGGGCGGGGGCGGTCGTCCCGGCGGCGGCTTTGGCGGCGGCGGCCAGGGCGATTTTTCATCGGCCTTTTCCGACGTGTTCGACGATCTTTTCGGAGATTTCATGGGTGGACAGCGCGGCGGCGGTGGCCGGCGCGCGGCGCGCGGATCTGATCTGCGCTACAATCTGCGGATCTCGCTGGAAGATGCCTTTGCCGGTCTGCAGAAGACCATCAATGTGCCGGGCTCCGTGGCCTGTGACAGCTGTAACGGGTCCGGTGCTGAGGGCGGTGCCGAGCCGGTGACCTGTCCGACCTGTTCAGGCATGGGCAAGGTGCGTGCCCAGCAAGGCTTTTTCACTGTTGAGCGAACCTGTCCGACCTGTGCCGGGCTCGGCCAGCACATCCAGAACCCCTGCAAGACCTGTAAAGGTGCAGGGCGCCAGGAAAAAGAACGCGCGCTTAACGTTAATATTCCCGCGGGTGTCGAAACCGGCACACGGATCCGGCTTGCCGGTGAGGGCGAAGCGGGCATGCGCGGCGGGCCATCGGGCGACCTCTATATCTTTATCGAAGTCACCGAACACGGGCTGTTCCAGCGTGAGAGCACAAACCTTTACTGCCGCGTGCCGGTCTCAATGTCCAAGGCCGCTCTGGGCGGTTCCATCGAGGTTCCGACCATTGACGGCGGGCGCGGGCGCGTACAGATCCCTGCCGGCAGCCAGTCCGGCCGCCAGATGCGCTTGCGCGGCAAAGGCATGCCGGCGCTCAGAGGGGGCGGCAACGGGGACATGTTCATAGAGCTTGCGGTTGAGACGCCTGTGAACCTGACGGGCCGGCAGAAAGAACTTCTGCAGGAGTTCGAAGATCTTTCGGAGAACAATAACCCGGAGTCGAGCAGCTTTTTCTCATCTGTCAAAAGCTTCTGGGACTCGATGAAGGGCTGACCCGCGCATTTGATGGCAACCTGATACAGAAAAACCTGAAAAGGCCGGACCCCGCGTCCGGTCTTTTTTATGCTGTCTCAGCGAACCCAGACCTCAACCCTTTGATTGGCCTTTCGCGCAGCCGGGCTGCCGTCACAGCCCATCGGCATGGCTTCGCCAAAGCCGTCGACCCGGACGGTAAAGCGCGCGCTTACCGTCGTCGGAAGCTGCTCCAGCACCATCTCGCGCAGTCTTTCCGCCGCGCGCAATGATGCTGACGGGCCGGCAAGCGCTGCGCCGGATGCGTCACTAAACCCGGCAAAAAGCAACTCCCGTCCGTCAAACCGGCCGCTTTTCAGAGCCTGCACCAGGTGCAGAACCACTCCGCGCGACCAGGCGGTGAGATCGGATGTACCGGGCCCGGTGCGGAACGTAGTCGTCAGACGGTTCATCGGCGCAAGGACCTGCACCATGCGTTGCAGATCGGCGAGTGAGATCCGCTCACCGGCTGACGATATCGCATTTGCAAAACGGCTGCCCTGGTCATCCGTCGAAATCTCCTCAGGCGCCTGATCGACAAAACCGGACCGGCGTATCACCAGCTGCGCCGCAGGTTCGTTCACGAAAGACAAAAACCCACGCGCGAGCTTCGGCAGGCGGCGGGCCGGCTGATACAGAAACATCGGCGTGATATAAGGATAGTCGCCGGTTTTTATCGCCCGTCGTGTCGCCTGTATCGGGCGGATACACCCGGCAGCGAGGCGCAGCAGTTTCGTGTCGCCCGTCCCGGAAAATGCGGCGAGGCCAAGGCCTTCCGGGTCCTCGGCCACTGCGGCGACCATATCGCTGGTATTCGTGAATGTCCTGATGTCGTCCGATAACCCGAGACCCTCAGGCCCCAGGACCTCGTCAGCCAGTGCCTGCCCCACACCGGACCCGGGTGAAGCAGCATAAAGCACGACGCGCCCGCCGGATCCGCCCGGAACCTGCCACTGCGTCTTTGTACCTGCAAAAAGCTGCACAAGATCTCCGGGTGTCAGCGCCGTTACCGGATTGCCCGGTGCCACGACCGGAACAACCGCATCCAGCGCCAGAACCTTTGATTGTTTCACCGACATCAGATCACCGAGGCCAGCCTCGAGGGCGCGCGCCACTTCGTCCGGCCGTACCCCGCGTTGCGCCATGACGATATCCGCTTCATTCGCCAGCAGATCGGCAAATCCTTCATCCGTCGTAGTAACGCGAAACCGGAAAATGCCCGCAGGTCGTCCGGTTCCGGGATCACTGAGCGTATAGGTGTAATGCGATGCATCGAGGTTTTCGCGGGTGGCGTCGAGGCTGCTTTGACGGGCGTAGGCCTCAACGAGAGCGGGCATCATCACAGCGCCCATCAACGCAGAGCCTGAGATGGAAATATCCGCGACAAAAGCCTGCAGATCGGGGCAGGCACTGCCGGTGCAGGTTACACCCGCGCTGTCGATTGTCAGTTCGCCATAGATCGTATCGACGCGATAAAACTCTCCGTCAAAGCCCAGCAGGTCCCCGGAAAGCACAATTCCGCCATCCTGCGAGGTCAGCGTGACGTCCTGCGCCACGGCCAAACGCACGGAGCAACAAATAAAAAGTGCGGCGAAAACCGCCGCACGTCTCAGTCTCATGTGACAGAGCCTCGCTGGGGTTACTTACCGGCGAGTTTCAGGTCTTCAAGCGGGTTAATCAACACCAGATAATCGCCCACGGTCTCGCACCCTGGCACATCAACGCTAAGGTCTTTGCGGGTCGCATCGCCGCCCTTGATCACCCGCATGGTGGAAGCGGTGATGGTCCGGCCACAATTGAGCTCGGTCACCTGTGTTTCCACGGTCAGATCGACCGTGCTGCTGGCTCCTGAAAGCGTCACGGGGTAGGTATAGATCTGGGCGACATCCTGACCTTCGGTGCCCGGATTGCCCAGTGTGGACAAAAACCCACCAACACCTGTGCCAACCGATTCCGGATCGCGCGGTGCGCCGGACCAGACATGGCCTTCCTGACCATAATCGGCACCAAACTCCCGGGCGTGGATCTGAACTCCGGTGCCGGCTTTGGTCTGAACAATCACGCGGTTATAAAGCGCGATGGTCGTCACGGTACTGGCAGCTGTTGCATTACGACCGTTTTCGAATGTCACGACAACTCTGGCGTCCTGTTCAAGCGCCGGAATATCGACGCTCATCCGGCCACTGGCATCGAGGACATCGCTGAATGTAACCCCTTTGTGCGACAGCGACACGGTTTCGCCCGCATAACAGGGGGCTTCGACGCGCATCGCCAGCATGGCGCTGGCCCGGGTTTCCGCCTCGGCCACAACCGGGCAGCTGGTCCGGACCGTGTATTCCGCTTTGGCCGGCTCTTTTTCAGGCCGCTCCAGGAGGGATACGCTGACTGTTTCTGTGTCATCGGTGGATCTGATCCCGGCAGACGTGAGGGCAATGCCGTTCACGCGCAGACGCGGATCATCTTCCGAAATGCGGGCCACAGGGTTCACGCCGACCGGCGTCACCGGCGTGCCGACCACCGGCACATTGCCCAGTCCGGCCACATGTGTCTCTCCGTAACGCTGCTCGGCGACTTCGCCGCTCTGCATCACAAAACCAATCGCCAGCGCGCAGACGAGGGTACTGGCAGCGGTAATAATCTCTGTCTTGTGAGACATGGGTTAACGATCCTTCTTCACCTGTTAAGAATGGTTAATGGATCGTAAACAGGGCTCACTTATGACGTGTATTGGGAGTCATTCGGGCAACAAAAAGGCAGGGATGCGAAACAATCCCCGCCTCAGGTCAGATCAGGCGACCGTGACAGTGCTTGAATTTCTTGCCGGATCCACAAGGACAGGTCTCGTTTCTGCCCGGATTTCCCCAGGTTGACGGGTCATCTTCGACAAATCCCGCGACCGCATCGCTGTCACCCGCTTCCGGCTCAGCAGAAAGCGCTGCCGCCTGCTCGCCTGCGGCCTGAGCTGCTGCCTGCTGGGCGCGCATCTGTTCGACCATCTGTTTTTGCTCTTCCTCGGTGAGCGGGCGGATCTGCGCCAGTTTCTGCGTCACATCCTCGCGCAGACTGTCGAGCATGCCCTCGAAAAGCTGGAAGGACTCGTTTTTATATTCATTCAGCGGATCACGCTGTGCATACCCGCGGAAACCAACAACCGACCGCAGGTGCTCCAGCGTCAGCAGATGTTCGCGCCACTTTCCGTCAATCGACTGCAACAAGAGCTGCTTTTCGATGTTGCGCATGTTTTCAGGACCGAACTGCGCGGCTTTGTCTTTCATAAAGGCATCGGTGGCCTCAATCAGGCGCTCACGCATCACATCGTCATCGACACCCTCTTCCGCCGTCCAGTCCGCAACCGGCAGATCCATCCCGAGCTGCTCGCGCACGGCCTCGTTCAGGCCCTCGGCATCCCACTGATCCGCATAGGTATTCGGCGGCAGATACTGATCGATCAGATCATCAATGACCTGATGGCGCATATCGGTCGTGATCTCAGACAGATCTTCGGCTTCCATGATCTCGCGGCGCTGGCCAAACACGACCTTACGCTGCTCATTCATCACATCGTCGAATTTCAACAGCTGCTTACGGATGTCAAAGTTGCGACCTTCGACCTTGGCCTGCGCACGCTCAAGCGATTTGTTAACCCATGGGTGCACAATCGCCTCGTCTTCTTTCAGGCCGAGAGTTTTCAGCACTTTCTCCAGCCGCTCGGAGCCAAAGATGCGCATCAGGTCATCCTCGAGGCTCAGAAAGAACGACGAGCGCCCCGGATCACCCTGTCGTCCCGACCGGCCGCGCAGCTGGTTGTCGATGCGCCGGCTTTCGTGCCGCTCGGAGGCCAGAACATAAAGCCCGCCTGCCTCAATGACTTTGGCCTTTTCGCCGGCGTGGCTCGCTTCGATGTCGCGACGCAGAGCTTCAGGATCAGCCTCGGGATCAGCGGCCAGCGCCTCTATGATCTGCAGATCGACGTTGCCGCCGAGCTGAATGTCGGTGCCGCGACCGGCCATGTTAGTGGCAATTGTAATCGCGCCGAATTTGCCCGCATCGGCCACAATCTGCGCTTCCTGCTCGTGCTGACGCGCGTTCAGAACGTTATGTTTCAGCCCCGCGTCGGTCAGCATTTTGCTGAGCATCTCTGATTTCTCGATAGAGGTCGTACCCACCAGAACCGGCTGGCCCTTTTCGTGGCTCTCTTTGATCTGCTCCAGCATCGCGCGGTACTTTTCCACTGCGGTACGGTACACCTGATCGTCCTCGTCCACACGTGCGATTGGCTTGTTGGTCGGCACCTCGACAACGCCCAGACCATAGATTTCATTGAATTCTTCTGCTTCGGTCAGCGCGGTACCGGTCATGCCCGCCAGCTTGTTATAAAGCCGGAAATAGTTCTGGAATGTCACAGAGGCCAGCGTGATATTTTCAGGGCGGATTTCCACCCCTTCCTTGGCCTCGATCGCCTGGTGCAACCCGTCGGACAGCCGCCGACCCGCCATCATCCGCCCGGTGAATTCATCAATCAGAACGACGCTGTCATCACGCACGATATAGTCTTTGTCGCGCTGAAAAAGCTTATGCGCGCGCAGACCCTGGTTGATGTGATGCACGATTGTGGTGCTTTCAGGATCATAGAGCGTCTGACCCTCTTCGAGCAGATCATTGTCGCGCAGCACCTGCTCAAGAAATTCGTTACCCTCATCGGTGAAGGTTACGTTGCGGGTTTTTTCATCGAGCTCGAAGTGCGTGTCGTTCAGCGAAGGGATCAGCGCATCAATGGTCTGATACATCCCGGAGCGGTCCTGGGACGGGCCGGAAATGATCAGCGGTGTGCGCGCTTCGTCGATCAGAATACTATCGACCTCATCCACAATTGCGAAATTGTGCTTCTTCTGGAAAATCTGGCTCAGCTCGGAGCGCATGTTATCGCGCAGATAGTCAAACCCGAGCTCGTTGTTCGTCGCATAGGTTACGTCGCTGTCATAGGCCTCGCGTTTGTCCTCTTCCGGCATCCCGGACCAGGCCACACCCGTGCTCAGACCCAGCGCACCGAACACCTTGCCCATCCAGGAGGCATCGCGTTTGGCGAGATATTCGTTCACCGTCACAATATGAACGCCGTCGCCGGTCAGCGCATTGAGATAGGCTGCAAAAGTCGCGGTCAGCGTTTTGCCTTCACCGGTTTTCTGCTCGGCGATATTGCCCTCGTGCAGAAACACCGCCCCCATCAGCTGGGTGTCAAAGGCCCGCAGACCCAATGCGCGGCGTGCCGCCTCGCGGCAGTTGGCAAAGGCTTCGGGCAACAGGTCATCGAGGCTCTCGCCTTTGAGCGCCCGCGCGCGCAGCTCTTCGGTCTTTTCGAGAATGCCTGCATCCGTCAGCTTCTCGAATTCAGGCTCAAGCCCGTTGATCTGTTCGATCAGGGGTCGGGTCGCTTTTATTTTCCGGTCATTGGGCGTGCCAAAGACTTTTTTTGTGATCGTTCCGAAACCCAGCATGCGTTCTCCAGCCGAAGTGATAGTGTCATGCGCTGATCTGCTTGCTCGTCCGCGGCGCAGCCCATAGATATACACACGAACGCCGTGCCTTTGTGGCGCCCATAGGGCGATGTAAGGGCCCCGCCAAACCGTGTCAATGTCGTGGCCCGCCGCGACACATCCATAGGACCAACCCATGCAAAAACACATCCGTTTTCTGTCCGGCGCTCTGCTGGCGCTGAGCCTTTCCGCGCCAGCCTTCGCACAGGACCAGACAGAAGAGACCGAAGCAACCGCAGCAACAGTTGTCGCTACCGTGAACGGTGTCGACATAACGCTTGGCCATATGATTGCGGCCGCGGCAACTCTGCCCCAGCAGTATCAGCAGCTGTCCGACGACGTGCTCTACAGCGGCATCCTGCAACAGCTCATCCAGCAAAGCGCGCTCTCTCAGTCGTTTACCGAGACCCTGCCGCCGCGTGTCGTCTATTCGCTGGAAAACGAAAAGCGGTCCCTGGTTGCGGGTGAGGTCATCGAAAACATCCTCGCCGGGACAGATGTCTCTGAGGACGTTCAGGCGCTTTACGACGAACAATACGGCAGCATCGAAGCCGAAGACGAATATAACGCCTCGCACATTCTTGTTGAGACCGAAGAAGCAGCGCTCGAGGTGCTCACCAGCCTCGACGAAGGCGCGGATTTCGCTGAAACCGCAAAAGAAAAATCGACCGGTCCCTCCGGTCCGGGCGGCGGAGAGCTGGGCTGGTTCGGCTCCGGTGCGATGGTGCCCGAATTCGAGGCCGCAGTCATTGCACTTGAAGAAGGCGAAGTATCATCACCCGTGCAGACCCAGTTCGGCTGGCATGTGATCCGTCTGAATGAAGTGCGCAAAGCCGATGTGCCCACACTGGATGACGTGCGCACAGAGCTTGAAAGTCAGGCCCGGCGCACCGTCGCCGAGGCCGCAATCGAAAGGTTCTCTGAGGAGGCCGAAGTACTGCGCCCCGAGGGCGACCCGGTTGACCCCGCGCTGCTGCGGCGCATCGATCTTCTGGAGTGACAGCACATGGGTAAAGCACTCGCGGTCTCCCCGCTCGCGCCCGCCTCCTTTCCGGACCTTCCGGTCATCGACGGGGTCCGGTTTTCCACCATTGCTGCAGGTGTGCGCTATCAGGGTCGCACCGATGTGATGCTGGCCGTACTCGATCCGGGAACGGCAGTGGCCGGCGCATTTACGCGATCGGCCACGCGGTCGGCTCCGGTGCTCGACTGTCAGGAAAAGATCACCGGTGACGGGGCCGGCGCGGGTGCTGCGATCCTTGTAAACTCCGGCAATTCCAATGCTTTCACCGGCAAGGGAGGCGTCGGGGCGGTGAGGGCCATCGCAGACGCTACGGCGCAGGCAACCGGTGTGCCTCAGGCGCGGGTGTTTACATCCTCAACCGGGGTGATCGGCGAACCGCTGCCCTTTGACCGGATCACGGCAAAGCTTGATGCTCTGGCCGGAACGCTTGATGCCGGCGGTATCTCAGAGGCCGCAAAAGCAATTATGACCACCGACACCTTCCCGAAAGGGGCGACGGCAGAGGTGAGCATTGACGGGAAGACTGTCAGAATTGCAGGTATCGCCAAAGGCTCCGGCATGATCGCGCCGGATATGGCGACGATGCTTGTGTACATCTTTACGGATGCAAAAATTGCCCGAAGCGATTTGCAGGCCCTGGTATCCGCCAGCAATGAAACGACCTTCAACTGCATCACCGTGGACAGCGACACGTCCACATCTGACACACTGCTGGTTGCGGCCACCGGCGCGTCGGGCGTTGATGTGACAGGACACGACGGGTTTGCCGGTGCGCTGCATGGCGTGATGCTTGATCTCGCACACCAGGTGGTGCGCGATGGCGAAGGGGCGACTAAGTTCGTCGAAATCGCCGTTACGGGGGCCAGAACTGACCGCGACGCAAAAACCCATGCATTGTCTGTTGCGAACTCGCCGCTGGTGAAAACCGCAATCGCGGGAGAGGACGCGAACTGGGGACGCGTTGTCATGGCGGTGGGCAAATCCGGCGCCGAGGCGGACCGCGATCTGCTGTCGATTCGTTTCGGGGACGTGCTGGTCGCTGACAAAGGCTGGGTCAGCCCGGGCTATTCAGAAGCCGATGCCGCCGCGCATATGAAGGGCGAAAACCTGCGTATCGCCGTTGATATCGGGCTGGGCGACGGAGCGGCAACCGTCTGGACCTGCGATCTCACCCACGGCTACATCGACATCAACGCCGATTACCGTTCCTGACGGGCGACCGGAGACCCTGGCATGAAAACCGTACTGGTATCGGCCGTCGCGCTGATCGACATCGACGGGCGGGTGCTCATTGCACAGCGCCCCGAAGGCAAGGCCATGGCCGGGTTGTGGGAATTTCCCGGGGGCAAGGTTGAGCAGGGCGAGACACCTGAGATTGCGCTGATCCGGGAATTGCAGGAAGAGCTCGGGATCGATACCTGGGCGTCCTGCCTCGCGCCGCTGACCTTTGCCAGCCACAGCTATGAAAACTTTCATCTGCTGATGCCGCTGTTTGCCTGCCGAAAATGGCAGGGCACCCCGATGTCGCGCGAAGGTCAGACCCTGAAATGGGTCCGCCCGCAGGAGATGAAGGA
This sequence comes from uncultured Roseobacter sp., assembly GCA_965365545.1. Classification (GTDB taxonomy): domain Bacteria; phylum Pseudomonadota; class Alphaproteobacteria; order Rhodobacterales; family Rhodobacteraceae; genus Roseobacter. Next base: position 15,175 of record CBDUCB010000030.1, read on the forward strand.
TTATCCGATGCCAGCGGCGGATATACCGCTGATCCCGGTCTTGCGCGACTGGCTCTGATCGGCGGATTATTTCCGACGCGGAAAAAATGCTGCGCGTTCAGGCATTTTGTTTATGACATTTCCGTGAACACCCCCTAGGCTGACAGCGTCAGTATCCTGGGGAGGAGATAGACATGCTTCGCACCATTATTATGGGAAGCGCAATATCGGTTCAGGGCATTTACGTGCGTGAACTGCCGGACGGGAGGATCGTTGTGAAAGTGGACGATGACACTTTCACAGGCAGACCGGTCAAAGCGACCGGACCGAAAGTCCACTAAAAAAGGGACCGCTCACGCGGTCCCTTTTTTCTTGTCAGATCAGTGTCTTCGGATCACGTGAGTGTCCGTGTCACCTCTTCGCGCTCGAAGATTTCGATCACATCATCAGGGCGGATATCGTCGTAGTTTTCAAAGGCCATGCCGCATTCCTGACCCGACTGCACTTCGGCAACCTCGTCCTTGAAACGCTTCAGCGTCTTGAGCGTGCCTTCGTGGATCACCACGTTGTCGCGCAGCAGACGCACACCGGCAGAGCGGCGCGCCACACCTTCGGTTACCAGACACCCTGCGACTTTGCCGACGCCGGTGACTTTGAAGACCTCTTTGATGGTCGCATACCCGATGAAGTTCTCGCGGATCTCCGCGCTCAGCAGGCCGGAGGCCGCCGCTTTCACATCATCCACAAGGTCGTAGATCACCGAATAATAGCGGATTTCGACGCCCTTCTGGTTGGCCGTGTTGCGCGCAGAGGCATTCGCCCGGACGTTAAAGCCCATAATCGGCGCACCGGACGCTTCGGCCAGACCAACGTCGGTCTCGGTGATCGCGCCGACACCCGAGTGCAGCACGCGCACGCGCACCTCGTCGTTGCCGATCTTTTCCATCGCCTGGTTGATCGCCTCGGCAGATCCCTGCACGTCGGCTTTCACCAGAATGGGCAGTTCGGACACGTTCTCGTCGGCCTTTGCATTCGCCATCAGCTGCTCAAGCGTGGTTGCTGCACCGGCTGCTGCGCGTTTGTCTTTGGCGGCATTCGCCCGGTACTCTGCGATCTCACGCGCCTGCGCCTCGGTGCCGGTGACGTTCAGCACGTCGCCCGCCTCGGGTGTGCCGTTCAGGCCAAGCACTTCGACAGGAACCGATGGCCCGGCCTCTTTCACGCGTTCGCCTTTGTCATTGATCAGCGCACGGACCTTACCGTACTGCTCACCGACGACAAAGATATCGCCCTGACGCAGCGTGCCGTTCTGGACCAGAACCGTCGCAACCGGGCCGCGGCCTACGTCAAGCTGCGCTTCGATCACCGCACCGACAGCAGCGCGGTTCGGGTTGGCCTTGAGCTCAAGGATTTCCGCCTGCAGCGCGATCGCCTCGAGCAGTTCATCAAGACCCTGACCGGTGATGGCGGAGACTTCGACATCCTGCACGTCACCTGACATCTGCTCCACAATCACTTCGTGCTGCAGCAGGTCGGTGCGAACTTTGTTGGGATCGGCCGCCGGACGGTCGATTTTGTTGATCGCCACGATCATCGGCACCTTGGCCGCTTTGGCGTGGTTGATGGCCTCGATGGTCTGCGGCATCACGGCGTCATCGGCCGCAACAACGAGAACCACGATATCCGTGACCTGAGCACCGCGCGAACGCATCGATGTGAAGGCCGCGTGGCCCGGTGTATCAAGGAAGCTCAGCAGCTGACCGCCTTCGGTTTTCACCTGATAGGCACCGATATGCTGGGTGATCCCGCCCGCTTCGCCGGCAACAACCTTGGCATTCCGGATCGCATCAAGCAGCGACGTTTTACCGTGGTCAACATGGCCCATGATGGTAATGACCGGCGGACGCGGCATCAGATCCTTGTCGTCGTCTTCGACCTCTTTGATCACGTCTTCGACGTCGGCATCAGAGACGCGCACGACCTTGTGGCCAAACTCTTCGACAATCAGTTCTGCGGTATCCGCATCGATCGTCTGGTTCTGCGTGACCATCATACCGTTGTTCATCAGTGCTTTGACAACCTCACCGACCTTTTCGGTCATGCGGTTTGCCAGCTCGGACACAACAATCGCCTCAGGCACCTGCACGTCGCGCACAACCTTTTCGCGCTCGACCTGGCCACCCATGGCCTTCTGCCGCGCACGCTCCTGCTTGCGCTTCATCGCGGCCATCGACCGCTGGCGCCCGCCTTCGCCGCCCGAAAGCGCCTGGTTCAGGGTCAGCTTGCCGGAACGGCGGTTGTCTTCGCCACCTTTGCCGCGCTTGTTGGTGTCGCGGTCACGGTCCTGCTGTTTGCGCGGTGCGGCCTCGGGGGCCGCTTTCTCGCGCGCGGGACGCTGAACGACGGGCTCTTCGGCAGGGGCCGCAGCGGCTTTGGCAGCGGCTTCGGCTTCGTCCTGACGGCGTTTGTCCTCTTCGGCCTTGGCCTTGAGGCTTTCCTCGCGCTCGCGCTCTTCGCGCTCTTTTTCTTCCTGTTCGGCCCGGCGACGCTCACGATCCTCGGCACGGGCCTTTTCCTCGGCTTCGCGCTCGGCGGCCTCGCCGGCTTCACGCGCCTTGGCTGCCTGCACGGCCTTCAGACGGCGTTCCATTTCCGCATCGGTAATTCCCGCAGGGCGTCTGGACGGATCACCGCCCGCCGCACCCGATGTGCCGGTGGATTTGGTCGCACCGGCTTTGGGCACCACAACGCGTTTACGTTTGGTTTCAACCACGACGTTCTTGGTCCGTCCGTGGCTAAAGCTCTGCTTTACGTTGCCCGGACGCGCGGCACCGCGCAGACCCAATGTTTTCTTGCCGTCAGTATCGCTCATGAAGCTCGTCTATCCTTTCGGATGGCCCTTGCCACCCTCGTTTTCGCGCACGCCTTTAAGTCTTTGGGCTTCCTCTACAACACGTTGCGTGAGTCCACCAGAGGCGAGCGCCCCATGTATCACAGTTTGGCGTCCGAATGCCAAACCCAATTCATCCGCCGTCAGCCAGCCGATATAAGATCCGAAATGCGGCGTGCTCAGCTTGGACTTACCGCGTCCGGATCCGTCACTGGCCTGGATCAGCACTTCTGCTTCTTCCATCTGCAGCCAGCTTTTAACCTTTTCGTATCCCGCAACCGCCTTGCCGGCCTTGCGTTGCAGCGACACAAGCTCGACCACCCGGTGCGCGAGTTGCCGTTCGACCTCGTCAACAAGGTCCTCCGGCACGCTGACCTGCTGCCTGAGGGCACGTGCAAAGAGCCCCTTTTTCGCGGCCTTCTCCAGTTCAACGCGTGACGCGGAGACATAGATCCCGCGTCCGGGTAGTTTTCCCAGTATATCCGGCACCAGCTGACCGTCCGGCCCTGCCACAAAGCGGATCAGCCCGTATTTCGGCTGCACCTCGCCCGTGGCAATGCACTTGCGGTCAGGACCGTCGGTGCGGTCTTTTGAGGCGCCACCGCGACCCATCCGGAACCTCCGGGGTCTGAAATCAGACCCCGGTTTCCTCCGTCTCTTCGCCGGCATCTTCTGCGGCATCGGCTTCAAGATCGGCCGGATCGACCCAGCCCAGCATAACACGTGCTGTCATAATCAGGTCCTGTGCTTCTTCCAGAGATACGTCGAAGGGCTCAAGCACCCCGTCGTCTTTCACGCGCTCGCCGTTTTCTGTCGTCCAGCCACCGGCCAGTTCCCAGTCGGCGCAGGTTGCGAAATCCTCAAGGGTCTTCACATCGTCCTTTGCCAGCGCTTCAATCATCTGGGGTGTGAGCCCCTCGAATTCAACCAGGCTGTCCTCAACGCCAAGGCTGCGGGCATTATCCAGTGCCGCCTTGTTGCGGGCTTCCAGTACGTCGCGGGCCCGGGCCTGCAACTCGTTGGCGGTGTCCTCATCCACCCCGTCAATAACCAGCAGCTCGTCCAGCTCGACGTATGCCACCTCTTCAAGGTTGGTGAAACCTTCAGAAACAAGCAGTTGCGCAAAGAACTCGTCAAGATCCAGATTATCGACAAAGAGCTTGGTGCGAAGTTCGAACTCGGCCTGACGGCGCGCACTTTCCTGCTCTTCGGTCATGATGTCGATGTCCAGCCCGGTAAGCTGGCTGGCCAGACGCACGTTCTGACCCCGACGGCCAATTGCAAGGCTCAGCTGTTCTTCGGGCACCACAACTTCGATCTTGCCGGCCTCCTCATCGAGAACCACCTTGCTGACTTCCGCAGGCTGCAGAGCATTCACAAGGAACGTAGGCTGATCTTCATTCCACGGAATGATGTCGATTTTCTCACCCTGCAGTTCGTTGACCACCGCCTGAACCCGGCTGCCGCGCATACCAACGCAGGCCCCGACGGGATCGATGGAATTGTCATAAGAGATCACCGCGATCTTGGCACGGCTGCCCGGGTCACGGGCCACTGCCTTGATCTCGATGATACCGTCATAGATTTCGGGTACTTCCATCTTAAACAGCTCGGCCATGAACTCAGGTGCCGTGCGGCTGAGGAAAATCTGCGGCCCGCGCTGCTCGCGGCGCACGTCTTTGATATAGACGCGGATCCGGTCATTGGGGCGATAGCTCTCGCGGCCGATCTTTTCGTTGCGGCGCAGAATGGCTTCACCCGCTCCCACATCGACGATGACGTTGCCGTATTCCTCGCGCTTGACCAGACCATTGATAATGGTGCCGGCGCGGTCTTTGAATTCCTCGAACTGACGGTCGCGCTCGGCTTCGCGCACCTTTTGCAGAATCACCTGTTTGGCGGATTGTGCCGCGATCCGGCCCATCTCGACGGGTGGTACCTCTTCGATGAATTCCTGACCCACTTCGGGGTTTTCCATGTACTGCTTGGCCTGTTCGACGGTGAACTCGGCCTGATAGTTCTCGAGTTCTTCATCCTCGACCACAGTACGCACCCGGGTGAATGTCGCACGACCGGTTTTGCGGTCGATGTGCACCCGGATGTCCATTTCGGCGCCGTACCGTGACTTGGCGGCACGGGCGAGCGATTCTTCCATCGCTTCGACGACCAGCCCGGGGTCGATCATTTTTTCGCGCGCCACAGCCTCGGCGGTTTGCAAAAGCTCAAGCTGGTTTGCAGATGTAATAGCCATTTACTGGTCTCCCTCAGCGGACGTATCGCTCTCTGATTCGTCAGAGATTTCATCGAATTTGGTTTCGTCTATTGCACCCGACGCTTTGCGCTGGCGCAGCATTTCCTTGATCAGGTCATCGGTCAGGACGAGCTTGGCGTCACTGAGCCAGTCGAACTTCAGCCCGATCGTGCCCTCAGCCACATTGATCAGCACCTCATCCCCCTCGACACCGGCCAGCTCACCCTTGAAACGGCGGCGGCCATCGATGGTCTCGGCGGTCTCAATCTTTGCCTCATAGCCTTCAAAGGCTTCGAAGTCCTTGATCCTTGTGAGCGGACGGTCGATGCCCGGGCTTGATACTTCGAGCGTATATTCATCGAGGATCGGATCCTCGACATCCAGCACGGCACTCACCGCCTGGCTGATCTCGGCACAGTCATCGACCTCAATCCCGCCGTCGGGTTTGTCAGCCATAATCTGCAGCGTTGTACTCTTGCCCGACATCAGCCGCACGCGCACCAGCTCAAACCCCATATCCTCGATAACGGGGGTGATGATCTCGGCCATCCGGCGGTCGATAGCTGCTTTGGCAATCAGGTCGTTTGACATGGTACTTTCAGGTTCTGTCCGGGCACAAAAAAACGGGCGCGCGGCCCGTTACACTTTCCGGTGGTGCTTTCGGTTTGGACCCGGAAGCGCCGCTGTTGGCATTCATATAGACCCGTCGCAAAGCCGCTGCAACCCCTGATCGGTTCAGGCCATCCACCAGCGTTCTGCCGCGCGCAGATTGTCCAGCGGCCAGCGCCGCCCGATCTGTCCCGGCAGCGCGATGCAGTGATCAACCGCTGATGTCATGAAATGCTCTTCGGGCAAAACGCGCAGCCCTTCGAGATCTCCCAGGCCGTCCACATGGGTCAGATCAGCGGCGTCCACCAGATGATCGCGCAAGGCTTCGGCCCGCACCGCGTCGGCGGTCAGCGATACGAGCTCAACACTGTCGAACCAGCCCGCGCGACCGTCTTTGTAATGGGTCCCGACACGGTGCGCGACCAGGTGCCGCCCGGCATCGAATTTGTGCAGCCGGTAAAGACCGGTTCCCACGCCTTCGGCAAATCCGGCATCAGGTCCAAGCGGCAGGATCACCAGGTCCGGCGCGCTCAGCCGGAAGGGCAGGTCCGGGTCGCCCTGCGCCAGTTTTATCACCAGACTGTGCGGGCCGGTCGCCTCAAGCCCTGTGACGTCAAACAGATGCGTTGACAGATGCGCACCAAAGCTGGCCACAACATCCTGCGCGGTAAAGGCCGATCCGTTGTGAAATTCCGCATCGCTGCGCAGATCAAATTCCCAGCGGGATCCGTCGGCATTGCTGCGCCAGCCGGTGGCAAGCTCGCCCCGCAGCGTGCCGTCGGCTGCCACCTCGGTCAGCGCATCAAAGACCAGACCCGCAGTCGCCACCTGCATAAAGAGCCCGGGCTCCGCCGCGCGCCGAAGATCAAAACTGTCGCTGCGTGTGGCCCCCGACAAGGCCAGCCGCAGCCGTCCGCCGCGTTGTGGCGCGGGTTGTGCCGAAACACCCGAGGCCGCCAGCAGGGCCGCTGCCGCACCCGAGGCAAAAAGCGCCCGCCTGTCGATATGTGTCTGTCGCGTCATCGTCCTGCGATCCGGTCCATGGTGCGTACCAGTTCTGCACTGATCCCGGGCTCTGACAAGGCGTGACCGGCATTGCGCACCATTCTGAGCTCACAACTGTCCCAGGCCTCAGAGAGCGCCCATGCGCTGTCCGGCGGGCAGATCATATCATACCGGCCCTGCACAATGACACCCGGGATGTGTGCAATCCGACCCACATGGGCGAGGATCTGACCATCAAATTCCAGAAAACCGGCGTTGGCGAAGTAGTGATTCTCCAGCCGCGCAAAAGCCCGCGCATATTCGCCCGGGCTCTCTCCCGTGCTGCCGGAGGAATAGATCGAGGCCAGCGCGTTTTCCCAGGCCGACCAGGCGCGGGCATACCGTGTCTCGATCGTCATATCACCGGAAAACAGCCGGCGGCGGTAAGCCTCAATCAGGTCATCGCGCTCGTCTTCGGGGATCAGGCCGGTGAACTTCGCCCAGACCTCGGGCCAGAATTTGCCGGCACCGCCCCCGTAAAACCAGTCGAGCTCGCGCTGCGTCATCAGGAAAACACCGCGCAGCACAAGCTGGCGCACGTGATCGGGATGCGCCTGTGCATAGATCAGCGCCAGCGTCGCCCCCCAGCTGCCTCCGAAAACGATCCAGTCGTCGATCTCAAGCTCGCGCCGGATAAGCTCAATATCATCCACAAGATGCCAGGTCGTGTTATGCGTTACGCTGGCATGGGGCCGCGAGCGGCCACAGCCACGCTGATCAAACAGGATCACGCGGTACACTTCAGGATCAAAATAACGCCGCATCGCCGGGCTGCAGCCACCGCCGGGCCCGCCATGAAGCACCACAACCGGCACACCGTCGGGGTTGCCGCACTGCTCCACATAAACCCGGTGACCCTGGCCCACATCCAGCATCCGCTGATCGAACGGGTCGATCGGCGGATACAGATATTGCACTGCGCGCTTTTGATCCAAGAATTTGTCCATTAGTGACCTATATACTTCTCGTGACCCACAAGAGCATATGGAGACCAGAATGCAAGCGCCTCAGAGCACAGTTGATCCCGCCGCGATCGCCAAATTCGAAGCAATGGCG
>CBDUCB010000031.1:0-22880 GCA_965365545.1 uncultured Roseobacter sp.
GTCCCCCACATCAGCGGCACTGTGTTTCGCCGGATCGACGCGCACCGGGCCCTGCAACCGGCCGCCATACCCACGGGTCACCACATGCGGCTGATGAAAGGCATCTGTGAGTGTTGTGAGGACGGCGATCACCGTTGGCGTCTTGCCCGTGCCGCCCGCGTGCAGATTACCCACGCAGACCACCGGGATACCCGCATCGACCGGCGTGCCCTGCGCCAGCCGCCGGGCTGTCATGGCCCCGTAAATCCAGCCCAGCGGTGCCAGCAGACGCGCGGCCAGGGCCGGCCGGTCAGGGTCGGTATTCCAGAATTCAGGGGCGCGCATGACGCTGCTCCTCGCGGTCATCAAGCGCTTTGCGCACAAGCTCGGTCACCTCATCGGTCAGGGCCGCCCCCTGACTTGTCACATCCCAGCCTGCGTGGGCCATGGTGGCCGCCTGATCAGGTGCGATGAGTTTGGTGACGGCCGTGCCGAGGCTGTCAGCATCATTGACGATGCGCGCGGCACCGGCGGTTGCGAGGCGGGTGTAAAACGGCAGGTATTTTCGCACGTTCGGACCATAAAGGACGGCAGATCCCAGCGCTGCCGCTTCAAAGGGGTTGCGCCCGGGATGGCCTGCGTTCAGCGATCCGCCCATGAAGGACACCGGGGCCACGCGGTAAAACAGACCCAGATCGCGGGCGTCCCATGTCAGCAGAACCTGGGTTGCGTCATCAGGCTCCTCGCCGGCGGACCAGTTGCGCAGCCGCAGACCCTCGTTTGTGATGCGGGCGGTCAGGTCATCGGTGCGGACGTCTTCGGCGGGGTGCAGGATCAGGAGCAGGCGGTGCGAAAGACGCAGCGCACTGCGATGCGCGGCCAGGATGGTCATAACCTCACTCTCCTGGGCGCTGACGGCCAGCCACACGGGCCGCCCGCCCAGAAGACCGGAAAGATCGGCAAGGTCGCTGTCCTCGCAGGGCAGCGCCTGGCCACCGGCCTGCATCGGGGGCGTCAGGCGGATCCGGCGTTCAGGAACGCCCAGAGCCACCAGTCGTTTCAGTGCTGCATCCGAGCGGGCGAGCACTGCGGTAAAATCCGCCAGAAGCGTGCCGGTAAGATCGGGCAGCCACCTTGCGCGCCGACCGTCAAACCCACCGGTATCCGCATCGACAAGTACCATCGGCGCGCCTGTCTCCTGCATGGCACTGATCAGATTGGGCCGCAGGCCGCCCCAGACCCAGATGCATGTATCGGGTGCGTAGTGCCGGAGAAAGGTGGCGATGGCTTCGGGGTATTCGGAGGGCACCTCGTCGAGAATGATATTGTCTGAGGCGGGCGCAATTCCCTGCATCTGCTCCAGCGTGTCGCGATCGGGCAGAGTAATCAGAACCTGCATGCCGTCGCGCGCGGCGCACAGGCTGCTGGCAAGATCATGTACGGCCAGCAGGGTGTTTCCGCCGGCTGCGTGGATCCATACAAGCTCATCCGTCAGGCGCTGGGCTGCCGGCGTGAAACGCCGGGACCCTGATCGCCGTGACAATGCACGATAGGCCGCAAGTCCCAGAGAGCGGCCCATGGCGGGTTATTCCTGTACGTCGGTCTGGCCGGAGGGTGTTTCCTCATCGCGCAGCCGGTGCAGGTGGGCGATATAATAGCGCATATGGGCGTTATCCACGGTGCGGTGCGCCTCGGCTTTCCACGCGTCATAGGCCGTCGCGTAATCCGGGAAAATCCCTACAATGTGGATGTCGTCCACGTTTTTGAACACGTTTTTGGTGGGATCGGTCAGCTCTCCGCCGAAAACGAGATGTAGCCTCTGGGTCATGGGTCAGGTCCTTTGAGCGGGGTCAGCCGGAACGTTGCCGATAAGCCCGCCCGGGTCAAGGTTTCAGCCGGGATCAGCGGCGCAGGGCCGTGATCAGCCCCGGATGCATATCACGTCCTGCGGCAACGACACCGTTAAGCAGTGGTCTTTCATTGTTAAAGCGCAGGGCCGCGCCGGATTTGTCGGAGCAGATGCCGCCGGCTTCGGCCACGATGATGGCGCCGGCTGCGATGTCCCATTCCCAGGTTGGCCGGAACGTGAGCATGCCATCAAAGCGCCCCTCTCCCACAAGCCCGAGCCTGTAGGCCAGCGACGGGCGATAGGCGCGGCGGAACCCCGGAACCACACCTTCGTGCCAGTGACCGGGGTCGGTGGTCGGCCGCGCGGCCAGCAGTTCGCAACCGGTGATTTCCCGGCCCGCAGAGGCGCTCAGCGGTGTGCCGTTCAGAAATGCGCCACGCCCTTCCGCAGCGGTATAGAGCTTGTCGCGTTGTGGCAGGCAGATCGCGCCGGCGGTGATCCGGCCCTGATGAGCGATGGCGACGGAATGTGCCCAGGTGCGGGAGCCTTCCTGAAAGCTGCGGGTGCCGTCGATCGGATCGACAATGAAGACAGTTTCTCTGGACAGCCTGTCGGCGGTATCCTCGCTCTCCTCAGAGAGCCAGCCATAGTCCGGGCGGGCCAGCCGCAGGGTTGCTTCAAGGCATGCGTTGACGGCCAGATCTGCCTCGGTGACCGGTCCCGCGCCATCCGGTTTGTCCCAGAAACGCGCGGATTTGCCGGTGTAGCTTGTGGCCACGCGGGCCGCCAGCCGCACCGCATCCGATAACAGCGCGAGATCAGTTTCCTGCAAGGGTCATTCCCGGCACCAGCAGGGAGGGTACCCGCCGGCTCAGGTGCGCGCGCGCATCATTGGCCGGCACGATGGCACGCAGCATTTCCAGCAGATTTCCCGCGATGGTGCATTCATTTACCGCATAAGTGATTTCACCGTTCTCAACCCAGAGGCCGGCCGCACCGCGCGAATAGTCGCCGGTGTTGGGGTTGATCGTCGAGCCGATCATTGATGTGACCAGCAGGCCGGTGCCCATATCGCGAATGAGGTCATCGCGGCTGGCGCTCCCCGGGGTCAGGGTCACATTCCAGGTGCTGGGGCTGGGCCCCGAAGAGGGGCCGCGCCCGGCATTTGCGGTCGAGGGCATTCCAAGGCGTCGTCCGGTCGCAAGATCGAGCGTCCAGCCGGTGAGCACGCCGTCCGCCACGATGTCGCGCGGCTTCGTCGGCAGACCTTCGGCGTCAAAAGGGCGCGATCCGGAGGCGCGCGGACGGTGCGGATCCTCATGCAGGCTCAGCGTCTCCGGCAGGACCTGCGTGCCGAGAGCGTCCCGCAACCAGGAACCGCCGCGCGCGACAGATGCCCCGTTGGCGGCCACCAGCAGGTGACCGATGAGCGAAGAAGAAATCCGTTCGTCAAAGAGCACCGGATAGCTGCCGGTCGGTGGTTTGCGCGCGCCCTTTCTGGCCAGCGCCCGTTCAGCGGCCGAGCGCCCGATGTCTTCGGCAGAGCGCATGTCGGACTGAAAAATCCGGCTGTCGCCGTCGTAATCGCGCTCCATATCGACGCCCGATCCGGTGATCGCCACACAGGACAGGCCCCGGTCGGTCCGGCGATACCCGCCGCTGAACCCGTTGCTGGCGGCAAGATAAATGTCGCGCGCTGAATACCCGGCCGACGCAGACTGCACCTGGGAAATTCCGTCTGTGGCAAGGGCTGCGGCCTCAGCCACACAGGCGTCTTCCTGCAGAGCTTCCGGGCGGGGCTCATCTGCGGGATCCGCCAGCTCAAAAGACGAAATGTCGTAATCACCCGCCAGCTGGTCTGCGGAGGCCAGACCCGTATGCGGGTCCTCGGGTGCTTCCCGCGCCATGGCAACGGCACGCTGTGCCATTTCGTCGAGTGTGCGTTCGCTGGTGTCGGAGGCCGAAACGCTGGCGGATCTCTGGCCGATAAACACACGCAGGCCCAGATCCACACCCTCGGACCGCCCGGCCTGCTCCAGGGTGCCGGCGCGTACGTCGATGTTGACCGATGTGCCGCTGATCGCGATCGCATCCGCTGCATCCGCGCCGGCTTTCCTGGCCGCCGCCAGCAGTTGTGTCGTCAGTGTTTCCGGGGTCTGCGCCATACTATCCGCTCCGTACCTGCTGAACCGGAGGTAGCGGCGCAGGCCGCAACCTGCAAGGGGCGGGGCAAAAAAGCGGGGCGCGAACGGGTGGTTACTGGATGCGCTGCCCGTTTGCCATCACATGTCCCTGTTCGTTGATCTCGATGCGCGAGGTCAGCGTGTCGGGGGCGTCACCCGGAACCGCCAGCAGGCCCATCATCATGCGGGCCGCCATCGCCTGTTCTTCGGGCAGCAGGCCAATGGCCACCAGCCCGTCGATCAGCCCGTTGCCCCCTTCAAGACGCAGATCGACACCGCCGACGGGTTGTGGCGGGCCGACATCCTGACTGTTGTCGAAGGTAAAGGCCCCTGTGCCGGTAAGCTCTGCTCCCGCGATGTCTAGGCGCAGCGCCTGGATATCTGCGGATTCAATTTCGGCCGGCGTCTCGCCTTCCGACTGGGCCGCAGCCAGGGCTGTCGGATCGAGGAAATCAAAGAGGACTTTTGCTTTGCCGGTGATCTGCAGGATCAGCGTGGCCGGATCCCGCGGCAGTTGCGCGCCCGGATCAATCAGCGCCCAGATCGCCTCGTCTGTGGAAAAATCCTCCATAGAGAACCCGAGCGCGAATGCCCCGGCAGTGTCGGCTGTGCGCAGCGGCATCGACAGGTTAAATCCTGTGTCGGCCACACGGAATGCAATCGGGAAAGGTACTGACGGTGTCGAGATCTGAACGTCCATGCCGGACTGGCCTGCGGCATAGGTCAGACCGTCCTCGTTCATTTTTACATCCAGCGAGGAGGCATCCGACCTGATATCACCTGAAAACAGCGCATCCGGCGTTGTAGACATTATTTTCACGTCGTTTCTGCCGGTGGTAAATGTGCCGTCGACGGCAAAGCCGGCCCCCAGCATCGTGTTCATATCGGTTTGCAGCGATTGCGCCACCAGAAGCGGAACCTCGGCAATACCGGTAAATTTCACTTCATCCATTGATCCGGTGATCCGCCCCTCGCCTTCGCCTGACGGGTCGCTGAAGATCATCGAATAGGTGGCCGTCTCGGCATTGAGCGCCTGATCGTAATTACGGGTGCTTCCCAGCAGCATATCAGTAGTGCCGGAGAGCCCGCTCATATCAACACGCAGCGTATAAATTTCTTCTTCGGTCTCGGTGCCGTCGATTTCGAGCCCGTCGGAGACAAAGGAGATTGTATCAGCGGAAAAGACATAGTTCAGATCAGCAGGTGTGCCGGATGCTGTGACAACCGCGCCCTGCTGGCGGTATTCCATATTGGATCTGCCACGCACGCCGTCGTCGATTTCGAATTCGGTGGTTATGGGTACAACCTCAGGAAATCGTATATCGACCGATCCGTCGCCATTCTCTGACAGCGTGAACGTGCCCAGCTGCATTTCCATGGTGCCGGCTTCGGGTCCGAAAGTCCCGGTCATTCCGACATCAGACGCCGTCAGAACATTGCCCTGACGTGTGGTGGTTCCGGTCATCTCATAGCCGATGCCGGCCATATAGGCCTGGAAATCAGCCCAGATATCGTCCGCTGTCACATCTGCTGATGCCACAGAACCCGTTGCCATGAGAGCAATCGCTGCACTCAGCGTTTTCTTGGAGAAAAACATCACATTGTCCTTTGAAACACCGTTTGTCGCATGGTCTGTTAAGCACGGACGGGGGTCAAGGGGGTGCCGGGGGTGGACGCGGCGCTGGCCGGCGATTACCACGGGGACCGGATGAGGGCCGCAAAAGGGTATTGCAGATGGATATGTCAGGAAAAGCAGTCATGATCACCGGGGCCAGCCGCGGTATCGGGGCAGAGGCCGCGCGGGTATTTGCCGCAGCAGGCGCACAGGTAGCGTTGCTGGCACGCAGTCAGGCCGAGATCGGCGCGCTTGCCGGAGAGATCGGCAGCCAGGCGATTGCAATTCCCTGTGATGTTGCCCGGCAGCATGAGGTTTCGGCCGCGGTCGCGACGACCGTGTCCGAGTTCGGCGGTGTCGATGTGCTCATCAACAACGCGGGTGTCATTGAACCCATCGCCCGGATGGAAGACGCCGATCCCGAAGGCTGGGCCACGGCGATCGATATCAACCTCAAAGGTGTCTTTCATGGTATGCATGCAGTGTTACCGGTGATGAAAGCGGCGGGCGGCGGCAGCGTTCTGACCGTGAGTTCAGGTGCTGCGCACAGCCCGATCGAGGGCTGGAGCCATTATTGTGCGTCCAAAGCGGCGGTTCATATGCTCACCGGATGCCTGCACAAGGAAGAGGAGGCAAGCGGCATCCGCGCCATCGGTCTTTCGCCCGGCACGGTCGCCACACAGATGCAGCGCGAGATCAAAGCGTCGGGCATCAACCCGGTGAGCGCGCTTGACTGGGATGATCACATTCCGCCTGACTGGCCCGCCCGGGCGCTTTTGTGGATGTGCAGCCCGGATGCCGATGCATGGCTGGGTCAGGAAATTTCGCTGCGCGACGAAGAAATCCGCCGCCGCGCGGGTCTGATCTGAGCGCCGTACGGATCGGTGCCAGCCCGTGACCACACAACAATATCGTGAAAGATCAGAGCGCCTGTCCGGTCTGATATTCCGGGCTTGCTCCGGCCTGTTCTGACGGGCAAGTTTCCGGTTGTGCCGGCACATATGGAAATAGGAGCGGAACCTGGAATTTGATCTTTCCGATCAGCCGAAGATTGTTCAGCAGGCGGCAGACGACGTCCTTTTGGGGTTTGAACCGGCCAGCAGCCGGGCGCTTAGCCTTGCCACCCGGACCCGGTTTGCGGGGCATGTGGTCGCCCGTCTGCCGGCGCGGGTCGCTGCCCGCCGGATGCCTGGTGCGCCGGGGCGGCTGCGCGTTTCCGGCAACGGCTGTATGGGTTTTGCGGGTGAGTACCGGGTGACCGGGACGGTTGACCGGCGAGGGAAATCTACCTCCGACGCGATCTTTCTGATCCGGAATGTCCCTGAAAAGCGCGCCGCCAGAACTCCCTGTTCGCAGCGTCCGGTGGAGATCAGAGGCCGGTTGCCGGGGGCGGAGGTGTGAGCCGCGCACTGGTTATCGGGGCCGGCCCTGCCGGGCTGATGGCGGCGGAGACACTGTCGGCGGCCGGGGTTACTGTAACGCTTTGTGAGGCGAAACCTTCGGTCGGGCGCAAGTTACTGATGGCCGGAAAATCCGGACTAAATCTGACGAAAGACGAGCCTGTCGCCGCCCTGCTGTCACAATATGAGACTGTCCCTCCGGCGCTTGATGCTGCTTTGCGCGCGTTTGATGCAACCGCCGTGCAGGAGTGGACGCGGGGTCTCGGACAGGAGATTTTCACCGGCTCGACCGGCAGGGTCTTTCCCAGGGCGATGAAAGCATCGCCGCTGCTGCGCGCCTGGCTTGCCCGGCTGAACGGGCAGGGTGTTACCGTGCGCACGCGGTTGCGCTGGAGCGGTTGGGATGCAGAGGGTGCGGTGTTCGACGGGCCGCAGGGCCGCGAGACCATTGCTGCGGAGGTAACGGTGATTGCGACCGGCGGGGCAAGCTGGGCGCGGCTGGGCTCCGACGGTGCCTGGTCTGATGTCCTGGAAGCCGAGGGCGTGGCTCTTGCCGCCTTTGCGCCGTCAAACGCAGGTCTTGCGGTGCCCTGGAGCACGCATATGGCGCCCTTTTTCGGGCAGGCGATCAAATCCGTACGCTGGCAGGCGGGTGATGTCATCTCGCGCGGTGAGGCCATCTTATCCGCGCGTGGTCTTGAGGGCGGCGGTATTTACAGTCTGTCGCCGGCCCTCCGCGCCGGAGCCTCTCTTGCCGTCGATCTGATGCCGGATCTCAGCCATGCGGCGCTGACCGCCCGGCTGCCGGCACGCAATCCACGGCTCGGCCCCTGGCTGAAAAGCACCCTGCGGCTGCCGCCTGTAAAAACCGCGCTGGTCTTTGAGGTCGGGCGGGCGCTGGCCCCGCAGCCGGCGCGCTGGCCCGGAGTGCTGAAAGCGCTGCGCCTGCCGGTTGCGGGCTTTCTGCCAATGGACGAGGCGATCTCGACGGCGGGCGGCGTGCAGTTCGAAGCACTTACACCTGAGCTGATGCTCAAAGCGATGCCGGGCGTGTTCTGTGCGGGCGAAATGCTCGACTGGGATGCGCCCACCGGCGGCTATCTGATTACCGCCTGCCTTGCGACCGGTCAGCATGCCGCCCGGGGCGCACTGGCCTATCTTGAGGCGGCCGCCTGAAACGCCGGGCGGTTGCGCAGGTTTTTGGCATAGCTGAAGAGCTTTTCATCGGTGCGGGGGAAATTCGCCCCGATTGCCCAGTTCAGACAGTGACAGGCCAGAATATCGGGGATCGTCAGACTGTCGCCCATCAGAAACTCACCGTCGAGCCGGTCTGACAGTTGTTTCGCTGAGGCCTCGAATTCGGCCTTCAGGGTGTCTTTGACGGCCGGTACCCGCTTTTCTTCGGGCAGCACAAAGCTGTGCTTGGCGGCAGCCCAGAGCACCGCGTCAAATTCATCGACCAGCCAGAATGTCATCGCATCCTGACGGGCCCGCGCGATTGTGCCCGCGGGGGCGGTCAGCTTGCCGTGTTTGTCCGCCAGATAGGTCACGATAGCCATTGAATCCGTCAGAACTTCGTCACCATCGACAAAGGCGGGAATCTTCCCGGTGGGGTTAAACGTTTTCGCCTCATCCGACCGCGCCGCCGCAGGAATGTGCTCATAGGGAGCGCCGATCTCTTCTAACGCCCAGAGAACCCGCATTGCGCGGGATTTCACCGCCCCGATAACTTTGTACATGAAGGCTCTCCTTGTGATGCCGTTGCCGGGCGGACCCTGACATGCTGCCCCTGTGGTGACAACTGGTGCCACTCGCTGTCAGCAGTCCGCGCTATCACAGGGGCCGTATCTGAGCAAAGGAGAATGTTATGCCCCGGACCGGAAGCTGCCTGTGTGGCGCGGTAAAATATGAGATCAGCGCCGATGTATCGCAAACAGGTGCTTGCCATTGCGGCATGTGCCGCAAATGGAGCGGCGGTGTTTATCTGGGCGTCGAGGTGCCGGACGGCGGGCTGCAGATCACGGGCAAGGATCAACTGAAAACCTATGCGTCATCACCCTGGGCCGAGCGGGTGTTCTGCGGTACCTGCGGGAGCAGCCTGTGGTACCGGGTGACTGCGCCCGGGTCGCATCAGGGCACGTATCATCTGGGGTTTGGTACGCTGGATGATACAGATGGGATGGAGATGACGGGAGAGATTTTCATCGACAAAAAACCGGATGCCTACAGCTTTGCGGGCGACGCCCGGAGGATGACCGAAGCTGAGTTTATGGCGCTTTTCGGGGGAAGCTAACGCGCAGCCAGCATCGCGAGGCGGATAAAGGCGCGTTCGACCAGGGCCATTCCGGGGGCATGCTGCCCGGCAGAGCGCAGCTGCAGATCGGTATCGGTGAGCACACCCAGAGCGGTTTCAAGCCGCACGGCACCCCATTTGCGGGACTGCGCCATCATCCGCTCGCGGTGTGGCCCGAATATGACCGGACGCCCGGAGGTGTCGCAGGCCGCGCGGTGCAGCGACCTGAAATGCCGCATCGCACCGATGCACAGACCGACCGGGGTCACGCCCTGGGCCACCAGCTTTTGCATGACCGGCCCGATCTCAGAGGCGCGCGCTTCGGCAACGACCATCAGAATGTCGTCCACATCGGCCTCGGTAGAGGTGGGGGCGCAGGCCGCGATATCCGGCATGGAAACCGGGGAGGCGTCATTGAGTTTGTAGAGCGCCAGCTTTTCAAGGGTCTGCCGGAAATCGCCTGGATCTATTGCCTGCGCCAGATCATTCAGCGCGGCCATGACCTCGCCCGCGGGCTCTTCAAGCCCTGCATCGCGCAGCGCATGGGCGATCTCTTCGCGCGTCGGAGGATTGTCATAAATGGCGGCGGCAAAGGCGTTGGGGTGGCTTTCAAAAGCCTTTCGCAGTTTTGACGCGGGCTTGAGATCGCCCGCGGTGATCACGATCTGCGCATCGCCCTGCTGCCAGTCTGCAAGCGCCGCAAGCACTGCCGCTGCTGTATTCTCGTTTGCCTCTTCGACGAACACCGCGCGCGGACCAGGAAAAAAGCCCACGGCTTTGACGGCATCCAGCAAGAGCGCCGGGTCCTTGCGCACCTCGTTCCCTGTCATCCGCGACAGACGCATTTCCTCTTCGGCGGCGGGGCCCAGAAGCGCTGCCAGCATTTGCTGGCGTTTGAGCGCAACTCGCATGCCGTCGCGCCCGAAGATCAGCAGGCCGGTCTTGTCCGGGTCCGGCTTTGCGAAATAGCTGGTCGCGTCGCGGGTGGTGAGTTTCATGTCAGATCGGCAGTGAAAAGCCGGGCAACGATCTGATCGCCAAGCAGAACCATCAGCCGCTGGCGCGCGTCGCGCTCGGCAGCAAGCGTGGCAACGGTTGTCCCGGTCGCGGAATAGCCGGTGAAATTATCCACCGACCCTGAGGTGACGATGCGGCCCGTCGCGTTTTCGATCAGCGTATAATCCGCCGCCCCGAGAACGTTGAACCGCAGAATGTCGCCTTTCTGGTCAACAGCAAGATTTTCCTGACCGGTCGCAACGACAAGGGCAAGGCGATAGACCGGCGTTTCGCTGCGCCCGAGACGTTGTTCGAGGCGGCGGGTCAGCAGATAGCCGTCCACCGCGTCGGGCTCATCGACCAGCACTTTGTTCTGCAGCGCCTGCCCGGCGCCGCCCGGGGCATAGACCGGTTGAAAACCGCAGGCGACGAGCACCATCGGCAGACACAACAGGGCGCGGCGGTTAAACAACGACATTCACAATCCGTCCGGGAACAACGATGATCTTTTTCGGGGTGGCTCCGTTCAGCGTTCTGATCACAGCCTGATCCGCCAGCGCGGTTTTTTCAACATCTTCCCTGCTCATATCGGCCGGCACAGTGATCTCGGCGCGACGTTTGCCGTTGACCTGAACAGGCAGCGTGATTGTGTCGGAAACCAGCATCGCGTCATCCGCCGTGGGCCAGGCGGCGGTGGTGATCAGTCCTTCGCCGCCCTGACGCGCCCAGATATCCTCGGCAAGGTGCGGCGTCATCGGCGACATCAGCTGTGCCAGCGTCCGGATCGCTGCATGCTGTGCGGCATACCCGGCCTTTGATTTCTGCAGCGTCGCGGTGAAGGCATAAAGCTTTGCGATTGCCGCGTTGAACCCGAAGGATTCGATGCCCATCGTCACATCATGGATGGTGACATGCATGGCGCGGATCAGCGCATCATTGCCGTCGCCCTGGTCTTCCTTATCCATACCCGCGATACGCTCGCTGAGGTTCCAGACGCGTGAGAGGTGTTTGAATGCGGCCTCAGCGCCCGATGCCGTCCATTCCACATCCCGCTCGGGCGGGCTGTCGGAGAGCACGAACCAGCGCGCGGTATCCGCGCCATAGGCTGAGATGATATTGACCGGGTCCACCACGTTCTTTTTGGATTTTGACATTTTGGCGGAGGGGATGATCTCCACGGCAGGCCCGTCTGCTCCGAGGCGCGCACCGGATTCCGTCCAGTGGATGTCTTCGGGCAGGTGATAGACCGGGCGATCATTTTCGTCGCGGGTCATGTAAATTTCATGTGTGACCATGCCCTGGGTGAAAAGCGCGTCAAAGGGCTCAATCGCCGTTTCGGGCAGATGCCCCGTGATCGCCATCGCGCGGGCAAAAAAGCGCGAATAAAGAAGGTGCAGAATAGCGTGCTCGATGCCGCCGATATACTGATCGACGTTCATCCAGTATTGCGCGTCCTCCATTCTGGTCGGTGTTTTCGCATCCGGTGCTGTGAAGCGTGCAAAATACCAGGAACTGTCCACAAAGGTGTCCATGGTGTCGGTTTCGCGCTTACCGGGCTTGCCGCAGGACGGGCAGGGGGTGTCGCGCCATGTGGGGTGCCGGTCGAGCGGGTTGCCGGGCGTGCCGAAATCCACATCATAGGGCAGCTCGACGGGCAGGTTCTCTTTCTTCTCCGGCACCACGCCGCAGGCCTCGCAATGCACGACGGGAATGGGCGCGCCCCAGTAGCGCTGACGGCTCAGCCCCCAGTCACGCAGCCGGTATTTGGTTACACCCTGGCCCACGCCGTTTGCCTCGCAGAAATCGATGGCGGCATCGATTGCCTCAAGGCCTGTCTGAAGCGCCTCGCCGGCAAAACCGCGATTATAAAAAACCGTCTCGGTTTTCGGCGGCACGTAGGCTTCGGTCAGCTCGTCTGAGGCGTCTTCCGAGGGCAGATATGTCGAAATGACCGGCAGGCTGTATTTCGTGGCAAACTCGAAATCGCGCTGGTCGTGCGCCGGACAGCCGAAGATCGCGCCCGTGCCGTAATCCATCAGGATGAAGTTGGCGATATAGACGGGCAATTCATGCGCGGTATCAAAGGGATGGCGCACGCGGATGCCGGTGTCATACCCAAGCTTTTCGGCTGTCTCGATGGCCTCTTCGGTGGTCCCGCCTTTGCGGCATTCCGCGCAGAAGTCCGCCGCCGCCGGGTCGTCGCGTTCAAGAACTTTTGCCAGCGGGTGATCAGGCGAAATGCCGATAAAAGACGCACCCAGCAGAGTGTCGGGCCGGGTTGTGTAAACCTCGATCCGGTCGTGACCGTCGGGGGCATCCACTGTGGAAAAGGCAAACTGCAGACCGCGCGAGCGTCCGATCCAGTTTTCCTGCATCAGGCGCACCTTTGCCGGCCAGGCCTCCAGCGTGTCGAGGGCGTTCAGCAGCTCTTCGGAATAGTCAGAGATCTTGAAGAACCACTGTGTGAGCTCGCGCCGTTCCACCAGCGCGCCGGAGCGCCAGCCGCGCCCCTGTTCCACCTGTTCGTTGGCCAGTACGGTCATATCGACCGGATCCCAGTTCACCACCGCGTTCTTGCGATAAACGAGCCCTGCATCCAGAAAATCGAGAAAGAGCGCCTGCTGCTGGCCGTAGTATTCCGGATCGCAGGTCGCGAATTCGCGCGACCAGTCAATCGAGAGGCCCAGCGGTTTCATCTGATCGCGCATGTCGGCGATATTGCCGTAGGTCCAGTCTTTGGGATGACCGCCAATGGCCATAGCTGCATTTTCTGCGGGCATCCCGAAAGCGTCCCAGCCCATAGGGTGCAGGATGTTATGCCCGGTGGCGAGCTTATAGCGCGCGATCACGTCGCCCATGGTATAGTTGCGCACGTGGCCCATATGGATGCGGCCCGACGGATAGGGGAACATCTCAAGCACATAATACTTGGGCTTGTCCGCGGACCGGACCGCTTTGAAAACCTCGTCCCGGTTCCAGACATCCTGCCAGCGGGCTTCGATCTCGGCGGGGGTGTAACGCTCCATCTTTGCGTCCTCTTTAACGTAGCAGCGCCGGGAGCCGTTCAGTCACGGGGCCCGGCGCGGTATTGGGTGTGATACTCTGTCCGGCGGGCGGTCAGAAGCTGGCGTCGAGGTTCCGGATCTGGCGGGCGCGGGTCAGAATAGCGTCTTCTACGGCACGGATGGTGGCGGCACTGGCCGGTCCGTTCCTCGTCTGCAGGGACACATTAAGCGAGCGCGCATCCAGCGCCGGGGCGTCGATCAGAACGGTCGCGCGATAGGCGCGGCCGCCACCGGGGGGTGTCCCGTATCCGGTGATGAGCACGCCGGTAAACGGAGCAACCGATTCGACCGGCAGGAATTCGAGAATTTCGAGCGTTGCGGACCACAGATACTTGTTTACGGCCACCTCGACTTCGGTATTGCCGCGCCGGAACGCGTCCCAGACAGTCGTCGGTTCGGACTGGCCCGGCTCAAGGTTGCGCCGTTGATCACTGTCGAGATCGATGGCGCTGCCGGGACGCGCGGGGGGTCCGGCGGGCGCGGAAGTTGTCTGCGTGGAACTCCCGCCACAGGCAGCCAGCGCAGCCATCAGGGCGAAAACCCCTGAATACTTCAGATAAGTCGTTATTTTCATAAGGCCGCCCGATTTATGTCCTCTGCGGCACGTTAATCCAACTGACAGAGCAGGGACAAGGGCGTTCTGGGCTGTGGAGGCGCCCTGCACGCCGCCACCTGTTATATCGCGGATAAACCCTGTTGCCGGGGCGCTTTAACGAGTGTGGCAAACCTGCACCATTTTTCCGGGGTCTCGTCACGGTCCCGACCAAGTTCTTGAATGCTGACCGGGAAAGAGCGAAACACACCGCAGGTTCACATCGGATTCTCCCGTGAACAACGAAATAGCAACTGAGGACAAGTTCATGAAAAAACTTCTCATCGCTACAACAGCTCTGGTGGGTACAGCAGGCGTCGTAGCAGCAGATACAACATTCTCCGGCTACGGTCGCTTTGGTATTCTCTATGAAGAAGACCGTGGCGGTGGTACTCAGGAAGAAACACGGCTGGAGAGCCGCTATCGCCTGAACATCGACTCATCCACTGAAACAGACGGCGGCGTTCGCTTCGCTGTTCGTGTTCGGATCCAGGGTGACGATGTTTCTAACGGTGAGCAGGGCGCAGCAGGCCTCAACGGCGCGCGTCTTCAGGTTAACTCTGGCGGCCTGCGCGTTCGCGTTGGTAACATCTCCGGTGTTCACGATGCGGCAGAAGTTGTTAACTTCTTCGGCTTCGAGCCCGGCCTCATCGGTCAGGTTGGTCACTACTCCACATTCGGCGGCGGCCCGATCGACTTCTACGAAGTACGTTCGAACGGTGTTACCGGCGTTAACGTGAAGTACGAAATGGGTGACTTCGCAGTGATGGCGTCCTATTCGCCTGACTACTCCGAAAACCTCGGCACCGGCCCAAGCTCCACAGACGACTACGAAGCCTTCGAAATCGGTGCATCTTACACCATCTCCGGCTGGACCTTCGGCGTTGGCTACGGCATGGCGGAAGACTCTGACGGCGCAGCACCTTACGACACCGACTTCTGGACAGCGACTGCAACAGGTACCGTTGGTATCGCAGACCTCGCGTTCTTCGTAGGTGACTCCGATGGCGACTTCACAGCGAACGACGACGTTGCCTACGGTATCTCCGGCTCCGTTCCGGTTGGCGCAGCAACAAACATCGTGGCATCTGTTGCCGGCGGTGGTGCTGACGATCTGGACGAAGCATACGGCATCGGTTTCACCCACTCCCTGGGCGGCGGCGTGTCCCTGTCCGGTATGGTTGGTTCCAACACATCCAGCAACACCGTTGCTGACCTGGGTGTTCGCTTCAACTTCTAAGTTGAACGCAACAACCTGAGAAAACCGGGGCGGACCTTTGGGTTCGCCCCTTTTCTTTTCTGCTGCTCTCTTATGTAACTGGTCACAACAGGGAGGACGCCGGTATGGGCCTGCAGGACATCAAAGATAAAATCGCCAGTGCGGAGGCCGCAGCCGGCCGGGCCGCTGGATCTGTGACACTTATCGCGGTCTCAAAAGTACAGCCCGACGCACGCGTGGAGGCCGTCCTGAACGAAGGGCACAGGTCATTCGGCGAAAACCGGGTTCAGGAAGCCGCGGGCAAATGGCCCGGTTTCCGCGAGAAGTTCGACGGCATTGATCTGCACCTCATCGGGCCGCTGCAATCGAACAAGGCACGCCAGTCCTTCGAGCTTTTTCAGTGCATCCATTCGCTCGACCGGCCGAAACTGGCGAAAACATTTGCCCGGCTGGCACAGGAGACCGGCGGTTGTCCGGATCTTTTCATTCAGGTCAATACCGGCGAAGAGCCGCAAAAGGCCGGTATTCTGCCGGATGACGCAGATGGCTTTATCCGGGACTGTCTTGATATGGATCTGCCGGTGCTGGGGCTGATGAGTATTCCGCCAGCCGATGAGGAAGCCTCTTTGCACTTTGCACTGCTGGCCAGGATAGCGGAACGCAACGGGCTCAGCGGCCTGAGCATGGGAATGAGCGGTGATTTCGAGGCGGCCATCGCGCTTGGAGCCACGCATGTCCGGGTCGGATCCGCCATTTTCGGCGCGCGCGAGACCGGTTAAGGCACAATCAGCCGGGTCTGAAGCGTGATCAGCGGGGCGATCCGGCGCAGATGTCCCCGGCGAAAGGCGACGCAGCCTTCGGTCGGATACCCGGGCCGGCGCTGCTGGTGGATGAAAATCGCGGAGCCACGTCCTTTGACGGCGTAGGGCCAGTTCCAGTCGGTCAGGATGATCAGATCATAGAGCGGATCGGCCCTGCGCAGCACCTCATGGCTGTGCGGATAGGGCGCGCGCACCATCATGTTATAGTCTTCGTGGTTCATGTCATCCGACCACAGATCGCGCAGGCCGACCGGCAGCGCCCAGGGCGCGGGCCGCGCGATCCGGTCGGGGCGATAGAGCATGCCGACGATGCGGTGTGTGCCGCGCGGGGTGGCGCCATCGCCCTCTTTTTTACGACTGGTCGTGCCGGTTTTGCCGATGGTGCAGGGGTAATACTGCCCCCGAAACCGCACGCCGCGCGGTGTCAGAACAAGATCAAAAGGCGTCACGGCAGGTGTCCGGATTTGCGCACTTTGGTCGCGAGATAGTCGCGGTTGTGCCGGTTCACGCCCACATGCAATGGCACCCGTTCCGTTACCTCCAGCCCGCAAGCCTGCATCATATCGGACTTGGCGGGGTTGTTCGTCAGCAGACGGACCGATGAAAAACCAAGTGATTTCAGGATATCAGCGCCCAGCCGGAAATCGCGCTCGTCGTCTTCAAAGCCCAGCCGGTGGTTGGCCTCGACGGTATCGAACCCCTGGTCCTGCAGGGCATAGGCGCGCATTTTGTTGGCGAGGCCGATGCCGCGCCCTTCCTGATTCATATAGAGCAGGATGCCATGTCCCTCCTCGCCCATCTGTGCGAGAGCCGCGCGCAGTTGCGGGCCACAGTCGCATTTCAGCGAGCCCATCAGGTCCCCGGTGAAACAGGCGGAATGCAGCCGGGTCAGCACCGGTTTACTGCGATCGGGCCGGCCAATTTCAATGGCATAGTGCTCTTCGCCGCCGTCGTCAGGGCGGAACACATGCAGCCTGCCGGCCTCGGACACCTCGATGGGCAGGCGCGCGCTCACCACCTCACTGAGCGGGCTGCGCGCGTCCAGCAACCCGGCCATCTCTGTCAGCGGCAGGCAGGTCAGCGCGTTTTCAGCTGCAAAAGCAGCGCCGTTCTCCAGCGACACGACCAGAGCCGCCGGCAGCAACCGCGCGGTTTTTGCCAGCCTCAGCGCCGCGCGGTGGGCATCCGCTGGTCCGCTGCGCGCGCAGCTAAGCGGCCCCTTCATAGGGTGCATCAGATCGTTTTCGGGGCTCGCCACCGCCCGGATCCAGTCCGGCCCGGCATCATCGGGCAAAAGGATACGCGCGATATCTCCGTCATACGCACGCGCTTTCAGCGTCTGGGCGCGTCGCGCGGTGATCGCCAGCACCATCTCTCCGGGCATCTTGCGAAGGGCCGCAAAACGCGCCGCGCCGATGGTTTCAGCAGCCGAAATCAGCACCGGCGCCGCGCCGTCGAGCACCACAGGTACCCCCATGCGCAGATCCGCGCGCGCGCGGGCCAGCCGTTCTGTGAGGGAAGGTGCGATGCTCATGATGTTACAATGCCCGAGGTTTACGATGCTGATCTAGGGCAAACCGGGCCGAATTGAAACAATTGGCGGCCCCTGTAACACGAGGCCGTGAGAGAATTTGCGCCGCACTTGCCTGAAACCCGGCAAATCGCCATCTGTGATGCAACGAGAGGGAGATTACCCATGGCACAACTGAAAAAGATTCTGCTGGTTGATGATGATGATGATCTGCGCGAGGCGCTGAGCGAACAGCTGATCATGACCGAGGATTTCGATGTCTTTGAGGCCGCGAATGGTGCTGATGCCATGGTGCGTGCAAAAGAGGCGCTTTACGATCTGGTGATCCTGGATGTGGGCCTGCCTGACACCGACGGGCGCGAGCTTTGCCGGCTGATGCGTAAACAGGGCGTGAAAAGCCCCATTCTGATGCTCACAGGCCACGACAGTGACGCCGATACCATTTTGGGTCTCGATGCCGGGGCCAATGATTATGTCAGCAAACCGTTCAAGTTTCCGGTGCTGCTTGCGCGGATCCGTGCGCAGCTGCGCCAGCACGAGCAGTCTGAGGATGCGGTGTTCCAGCTCGGGCACTATACCTTCAAACCCTCGATGAAGATGCTGGTGACCGAAGACGACAAAAAGGTTCGCCTGACGGAAAAAGAAACCAACATCCTGAAGTTTCTTTACCGCTCTACCGAGGGCGTCGTTCCGCGAGATGTTCTGCTGCACGAAGTCTGGGGTTACAACGCAGGGGTGACGACCCACACGCTGGAGACGCATATTTACCGTTTGCGCCAGAAAATAGAACCAGATCCGTCCAATGCGCGCCTTCTTGTGACCGAATCAGGTGGTTATCGTCTTATTGCGTGACGGGTTTTAAGTTTGTTAACCGTTTTTGTTTAGATCTGAGTCACGGGTCACGCCGTACTCATTTTAGAATCCCGTGTATGTCCGGGTAATGACATACAACCTCCCTGTTGGACTTGGCCGGGCCTTGCGCCCGGCCCTTTTTTTGCCCGCCACTCATGACTGATGAATGTGGTGTCCGACCGCTTTCAGGTGCCGGTGCAGATCGTCATGGCACAGCCTTTATGCGCAGGTTAGGGTGCCGCAGATTAAGACTGCGGAGTGCCTGACATGACCTTTTCCCTTGCGACCTGGAACATCAATTCTGTGCGGCTGCGCGAGGATCTGGTGCTTCGGCTGATGTCCGGGCAGGGCCCTGATGTCCTGTGCCTGCAGGAATGTAAAAGCCCGGTGGATAAAATGCCGCTGCAGGCTTTTGCCGATGCCGGCTATGGCCATGTCGTGGCGCGCGGGCAGAAAGGATATAACGGTGTCGCGATCCTGTCGAAACTGCCGATCAAAGAGGTCGGAGCACATGATTTCGCCGCACTGGGGCATGCGCGGCACATTGCCGGTCAGCTTGAGAACGGTGTGACGATCCATAATTTCTACGTGCCTGCCGGCGGTGACAAACCAGACCGGACCATAAACGACAAATTCGGCCAGAAGCTCGACTACCTCACGGAAATGCGGGACTGGTTTCGCGACAACCGGCCCGAAAAATCCATCCTCGTGGGGGATCTGAACATCGCCCCGCGCGAAGATGACGTCTGGGATCACAAAAAACTGCTGAAGATTGTGAGCCATACGCCGGTCGAGGTGGCGCATCTGTCGGATGTGCAGACGGAAGGCAGCTGGGTCGATGTCACCCGGCAGGATATTCCGCAGGGTCTGCTCTACAGCTGGTGGTCCTACCGTGCCGCCGACTGGGACACGGCCGATAAAGGCCGCCGGCTCGATCACATCTGGGCCTCGGACGATATCGCCCGCTCAGCCCACTCAAGCCGGATCCTGCGCGAGGTGCGCGGCTGGGACAAACCCAGCGACCATGCGCCGGTCTTTGCCAGCTTTGACCTTTGAATCTGCCGGGAACCTCCCATATATGCACTGACCGCATTCTGAGACCGCATAACACAGGAAGAGAACAATGATGGACCTGAACCTTGGCGCTGCACCGGCAGCGGATGATCTGATCAAGGACACGACAGAGGCCACTTTTATGGCTGATGTGGTCGAGGCATCGCAGACCATTCCTGTGGTTGTCGATTTCTGGGCGCCCTGGTGCGGCCCGTGCAAAACACTCGGGCCCCAGCTTGAAGAGGCCGTGCGCGGTGCCAAAGGCGCCGTAAAGATGGTCAAGATCAATGTGGACGAGGCACAGATGATCGCAGGCCAGCTGCAGATCCAGTCGATCCCGACGGTTTATGCTTTTTACAAAGGTCAGCCGGTTGACGGATTTCAGGGCGCAGTACCGCAGTCTGAGATCAAAGCCTTTATCGACCGCGTGGTGAAAGCCGCGGGCGGCGAGGCGCCGGGAGACGAGCTTGCCGAAGCTGTGGCAGCGGCCGAAGAGATGCTGGGCGAAGGTGCTGCATCGGATGCGGCACAGACTTTTGCCGCGATCCTGGGTGAGGATCCGAACCATGCGCCTGCCTATGCCGGTCTGGTGCGTGCAAACATCGCCATGGGCGAGCTCGACCAGGCGGAGGCGATCCTGAACGGTGCGCCGGCGGAGATTTCCACCGCACCCGAGCTCGAAGCGGCCCACGCACAGCTCGAGCTTGCCCGCCAGGCCCAGGGGGCCGGGCCGCTTGACGACCTGCGCGCCGCTGTCGAGGCCAACCCCGACGACATGCAGGCACGCTTTGACCTGGCGCAGGCGCTGCATGCCAACGGCGATATAGAGGCCGCGGTCGATACCCTGCTTGAGCTGTTCCGGCGGGACCGGGAGTGGAATGACGGGGCGGCAAGAACACAGCTTTTCACGATTTTCGACGCGCTCAAGCCCAATGATCCGGTGATGCTGAACGGACGGCGAAAACTAAGCTCAATGATATTTGCCTGATGCCAAACGCGGGCTACGTCACCTGACATGATTAAAGCCGGTGAGCTGCCTGACACGATAGCTGTCTTTCCCCTGCCCGGGGCGTTGTTGCTGCCTCGCGCACGACTTCCGCTGCATATATTTGAACCGCGCTATCTTCAGATGCTTGAAGACGCGCTCAAGACGCCCACGCGGCTGATTGGCATGGTGCAGCCCAACGAAATTCCCGGCCGTTCCGGAACAGGGTTGCACACCATCGGGTGCGCCGGGCGGATCACGCAGTTCTCCGAAACCGAAGACGGGCGTTATCTGATCACCCTTGGCGGTGTGTCGCGGTTCCGCGTAATCAGGGAGATCGAAGGGTTCACACCTTATCGTCGCTGTGACGTGCGCTGGGATGGTTTTGACCGGGATCTCGGACCGGATGAAAAAGACCCGGCGTTTTCCAGACCTGTCTTTCTGGATCTGCTGGGGCGGTATTTCGACGCCCGTGAATTGTCGGCTGACTGGGATACGCTGAAAGAGGCGGATGACGAGTTGCTGATCAATTCGCTCTCGATGATGCTTGATTTCGACCCGGAAGATAAACAGGCGCTGCTGGAGGCCCCCTCGCTGAGCACGCGGCGCGAGACGCTGGTAACGCTGATCGAATACCGGCTGCGGGGCGGCAGTGAAACCGAGATGATGCAATGAGCGAAACGCAGACACGTGTGGACCGGCGGATGCTCGAAGCGCTGATCTGTCCTCTGACGCAGACCACGCTGGAATACGATGCGGAAAACCAGGAGCTGATCTCGCGCAGTGGCCATCTGGCCTATCCGATCCGCAACGGCATTCCGGTCATGCTCGAAGACGAGGCGCGTAAGCTCGATTAAAGCGGCCGCCCCCTGAGCAGACGCGGCAGGTCACCGGTCAGGCCTGCGGCTTCCCGGATAAAGCCACGCCGCATCGCGGGCGCTTTGTTGATCAGACCCATCCCGATGTCACGTGCGGCTCTGAGAAGCGGGTTATCGTTCGAAAACAACCTGTTGAATGCATCCGTTGCCAGAGCCAGTGTCGCGTTATCAAAGCGCCGCCAGGTCTGATAGCGCTCCAGTGTGCCACGTGCGCCGATGTCTTCGCCACGGCGTGACGCATCCACAAGCACCTCAGCCAGCGCCGCAATATCCCGCAGACCGGCGTTCAGCCCCTGGCCCGCGATGGGATGCACGCCATGTGCGGCATCGCCCACAAGCGCTGTCCGGTCGGCCACAAGTTCGGTGGCAAGCGACAGCGAAAGCGGATAGGTAAACCGTGCGCCTGCGAGGCTGATCTCACCCAGAAAACTGCCGAACCGCGGGCGCAGAACATCCAGATAATCGCTGTCCGGCATCTCGTTGATGCGCTGTGCTGCATCGGTCTTTTCGCTCCAGACGATGGATGACCGGTTGCCGGTCAGCGGCAGAATGGCCAGTGGCCCGGCCGGCATGAAAAACTGATGCGCAACACCCTTGTGCGGCAATTCGTGTTCGAGCGCACAGACAAGCGCCGTCTGATCATAGGACCATCCGGTACGCGTGATTCCCGCGCGCTCCGCCGTGCCGGAACTGCGCCCGTCGCAACCCGCAAGCACGCGACCCCGCAGGGTCTGCCCGTTATCAAGTGTCACCCGCATCCCGGTGGGGTCGGCCTGCTGGCCGGTCACGCGGCGTTCACTGATCCGGGTGATGTTCTTTTGCGCGCTCATCGCTTTGAGCAGGGCAGGGCGCAGATGGCGGTCTTCGACCATATACCCCATCGGCCCTTCTTCGATCTCGGCATGGTCAAAGTGCATGAAAAACGGCGATGGCCCTTCGCCCGCGCGCCCGTCGGTGACTTTGATGTCGAGGATCGGTTGTGCCTGGTCTTCCAGCGCGTCCCAGACGCCGATCCCCTTCATCAGCCGCGCAGAAGCCAGCGCCAGCGCATAAGAGCGCCCGTCAAAGCCCGGGTTTTCCCGGACAGGGGCGGGCAGCGCATCAATGATCGTCACGGACAGCCCGGCGGACGACAGCGCCAGGGCCAGCACCGGACCGTTCAGCCCGCCGCCGACCACGATGATATCTGTATCAAATTCCATAGATCTTATCTGGACCGGAGGCGGGGGATTGTCCATGCGCGCTTGCGTCGCTACCGTTTGCGCGCAGCAACATGCAGGGGGTGGCATGCAGGACTGGCTTAAAATGACCGCGACGGCGCTGGGGCAGGGTATCGCGTCCGGCGAAATCGACCCCGTGGCACTCACGGAAACCTATCTGGACGCCATAGAGACGCATCCCCTGCGCGACCGGATTTACGCGCGTGTGACGCAGGAGCGCGCGCGCGCGGAGGCCGCTGCCTCTGCTACACGCGCCGCGGCGGGCAGGCGGTTGTCAGCGCTCTTCTGAGCCTGACGGCGCTGGCGGCCTTGCCACTCGCGTCCCGCAGCGGAACCGGCAGGATGTGGG
>CBDUCB010000032.1:0-22835 GCA_965365545.1 uncultured Roseobacter sp.
CGGCGTGGAAACCGGCGGCTGCCCGCATACGGCAATCCGCGAAGACGCCTCCGTCAACCTCGCCGCAGTGGCCGCCATGCCGGAGCGCCATCCGGAGATTGAGGCCATCCTGATCGAGAGCGGCGGCGATAACCTCAGCGCCACATTCTCGCCGGAACTGGCGGATGTGACGCTCTATGTGATCGACGTGGCGGCGGGTGAAGAGATCCCGCGCAAAGGCGGGCCGGCCATCACCCGCTCGGATATTCTGATCATCAACAAGACCGATCTGGCACCGCATGTCGGCGCCTCTCTGGAGGTGATGGAGCGCGATGCGACACGCATGCGCGCCGGACGCCCTTTTGTCTTCACGGCGCTGAAACACGGCGACGGCGTGGAGGATGTGATCCGCGAGCTGCGCGCGATTTCAGGTCTGGGGATCGTCACCGCCAACGCCTGAGCACGCGGCTTATTCCGGGCAAGGTTGCCCGGCGTCCCCCCAGATCCGGATATCCGCGATATGCGCTTCCAGATCATAAGGCGCAGGCTCCCGCCCGCCACCGGGTGCCCACGCCCAGTGCAAAATCACATCATGGCCGAGATGATCGGCAATCTGGGTAGCAGTCCGCCCGCCGTTCAGGTCCGGATCACGCAGACGGGCGCAGATATAGGCGCTGGTCTGCCCGAACCAGTGCGCTTCGACCGGCGCAAGCCGCCAGGCCTCTGCCACCTGAGGTGCCATATGCGCAGCCGCAGTGCCGCCGGTCTCCGTCCTGACGTGGCAGGTGCGGCAGGGCAGCGTCTCAGCCCCGATCCCGCTCTCACCGGCACGTATATTCATGCCGTGCGGACGCGTCTCTCCGTAAGACGGGCCGGACCACATCGGACGGTCGGAAGGCCCGGTGTGACAGTTGGCGCAACGCGGGTGCGACACAACTTCGTATATCCGCGTCCAGGCCTCAATGCCCGGCCCACGCGCCGTTTCACCCTTCACCGGCAGCGCCGGCAAGCCGCAGAGCAGCGCGACAAAAAAGGCCGCCCGCATCATCCGCTGTTCAGTGCCCGGGCCGCCGTTTTAACGGCCGCGCGGATGCGTGGATAGGTTCCGCAGCGGCACAGGTTGCCGCTCATCGCCGCGTCGATTGCCTCATCGTCCGGGTCCGGCACAAGGCTGAGGAAAGAAACCGCCTGCATGATCTGCCCGCCCTGGCAATAACCGCACTGCGCGACCTGATGTGCAATCCAGGCTTCCTGAACGGCATGCAGCGCATCACCCTGTGCCAGCCCCTCAATTGTAGTGATGTCTCCCTGCACATCGGACGCGGCGACCTGACAGGCGCGCACCGCAATACCGTCCATCAGCACGGTACAGGCCCCGCATTGCGCGATGCCGCAGCCGTATTTCGGGCCGGTGATCCCCAGCGTGTCGCGCAGCACCCATAAGAGCGGCATCCGTGGCGGGACGTCCGCCTCATACTCTGATCCGTTCACTGTCAGCTTCATCGCAATCTCCGGGCGCTGGCACTGTTAAACTGGCCTTGAGGGTGCTGCCGTACAATGGTGCACCGCGCGAGGTGTCAGCACATCGAACTCCGCACCGGCATCCTGCGTCAGGCGGCCTTTGCGCCGCTGCGGCAATAGCACGACGCCCGGATCGGCACCGTGGCCCGCGCGAGGGCCTGATCAAGCTGCAGGCGGATGTGTTTCGCCTCTGTGAGTTCGCCGCGCTTTACGAGGCACTCGTGCAACCCGTGCAGGCTCCAGACATTGCGCGGATGCTGACAGGGCCGCGCAAGCGTTTCATCAAGACCAAGGTCCGCGCGATAGACGGCCTCCGCTTCCTCAAACTCCTGCGCATCCATCAACAAGGCGCCCAGAGCGTGCCGCGTGGGCTGCATCCAGCCCCATGGCTCGTCATAAAGCAGCGCGTCGTCCAGCGTGACCGAGCGACGCAGATGATCGAGACCCGCAGCCACATCGCCGGATTTATACGCAAGCTCACCTTCCATCATCGCGGCCCCGACAGCCAGCACATCTGCTGCAGTATTATTGAACACCATGCGGCTTTCCTGAACCTCGGCCATCGCCGCCTCAGCCAGATCGCGTTCAGCCCGCGCCTCATCGATCCGCCCGAGATTGGCCAGCGCAATGGCGCGTGACTGCATCATCGCGGCAAAAGTATAGCTGTAGAGCTCTCTGTCTTCCGGCAGCGGTTCATCAAGAATGCCCTGCCAGTCCCCGAAACGCACCATCACGTGGATTTTCTTACCCCAGAAACTCTCAAAAAGATCCGGCATAAACCGGATGACGGGATCGGGCAGCATTGTGATCAGTTCCTCAGCCGCAGCGAGGGCCCGTTCCGGCTGACCCAGAAACATCGCCCCGTATGCTTCAAAATGAACGTTATGGATGCGATAGACGGTATAGAAGTTCTCACCCCCCGCCATCGCCTCATATTTTTTGTCCACCTCGGCGGCACGACGGTTGCGCCAGACGACGTTCTGATATTCGCCGCACAACACGTCGATATGTGTGGCCATATGCACCAGATGGCCGGAATCCGGCACCAGATCGACGAGGCGATCCCCGTGCAGCAAGGCCTTTTCGGGCGTGGGCGACATCTCCATCAGATGGATATACATGTGCAGCAGGCCCGGGTGATCCCAGGCCCCGGGCAGAGTGTCAAAGGCGGTTTCAAGCGCTGCCTGTGCTTCAAGCGTCGAGGCGCCTGCTGCGGGCGCGCCTGCCGGCAGATCCCACAAGAGCCAGGGCGTACGGTTCATCAAGGCTTCGGCGAAAAGACACACAACATCAAGGTCGTCCGCGTATTCGGCGTAAACCTTGCGCATATTGTCCGCAAAAGCGTCGTTCCATGGGCCGTAATCCTCGACTTCCGGATCTTCCGGAAACCGGTCCGCGAGTGCTGCGATCAGTGCGTTTTCCACAGGTGCAAGGCTGCTCTCAAGAGCACGGGCGTCTTCGATTGCCTTATGCGCCCGCTCCAGTGTTTCCACCCGTTCATCAGGTTCGAAAAACTCCCACGGCTTGTTGTAATTGGGGCCGATGGCATAGGCGATCCCCCAGTGCGCGAGGCCACATCCGGGGTCCGCCGCAACCGCTTTTTCAAACTGATCCGCCGCGGCTTCGTGATTATAGCCAAAGAGCCAGATCAGGCCTGCATCAAAGCAGGATTTCGCTTCATCCGATCGTGTCGTGATGTCACGCCGGTATGTACCAAGATCAAAGTCTGTCATTGCCGTCCCCCTGTCGCGGCGGCGATCCTAGCACAGACAGTTCGCCAAATCATCCCGCAAGCAGATCAGAACTCCACAACGGCGCGGATCGACTTGCCCTGATGCATCAGGTCGAACCCGTGATTGATCTCGTCCAGCGTGAGTTTATGCGTGATCATCGGGTCGATTTCGATCTTGCCGTCCATGTACCAGTCGACGATTTTCGGCACATCCGTGCGGCCCTTGGCACCGCCGAAGGCTGTTCCGCGCCAGACCCGGCCGGTGACGAGCTGGAAGGGGCGCGTCGAGATTTCAGCGCCCGCGGGTGCCACGCCGATGATAATGCTCTCACCCCAGCCTTTGTGGGCGCATTCCAGCGCCTGCCGCATCACCTTGACGTTGCCGGTGGCGTCGAAGGTATAGTCCGCGCCACCCTTTGTGAGCTCAACCAGATGGGCGACCATATCGCCATCGACCTTCGACGGGTTGACGAAATCGGTCATGCCGAAGTGCCGCCCCATCTTTTCCTTGTCGTCGTTGAGATCGACGCCAACGATCTGATCGCATCCCGCCATTCGCAGACCCTGAATGACATTCAGACCGATGCCACCCAGACCGAACACCACGCAGCGCGAGCCGATCTCGACTTTGGCGGTGTTGATCACTGCGCCGATGCCGGTGGTCACGCCGCAGCCAATGTAGCAGATCTTGTCGAAGGGTGCGTCCTTGCGGACTTTGGCCAGCGCGATCTCGGGCACTACTGTATGATTGGCAAAGGTCGAGCAGCCCATATAGTGGTGGATCGGCGTACCGTCCGGCATTGAAAAGCGTGTGGACCCGTCAGGCAGCAGGCCCTGACCCTGCGTTGCCCGCACCTTCTGACAGAGGTTGGTTTTCGGGTTCAGGCAGTATTCGCATTCGCGGCACTCGGGCGTGTAAAGCGGGATCACATGATCGCCGACTTCCAGCGATGTGACGCCCTCGCCGACTTCGATGACGACCCCTGCCCCCTCGTGGCCCAGGATGGCCGGGAAAATGCCCTCCGGATCGTCACCGGAACGCGTAAACTCATCGGTATGACAAAGCCCGGTGGCTTTGATCTCAACCAGCACCTCACCGGCGCGGGGCCCCTCGAGGTTCACCTCCATGATCTCAAGCGGCTTGCCTGCGGCAACAGCAACGGCGGCACGGGTCTTCATCATCTCGGGGGGTCCTTTCGCTGAAATCTGCCGCTCAAGTGAAAGCCCGTGTGCCCGGAAGTCAAGCCTCGCGCGGGGGTGCGAGCGATGCACGGTCCATAAATTCGGTATCAAGGACCACAGACTGCAGACCCTCGCGGCCCGCGATCCGGTCGAGCAGGAGTGTCGCAGCACGGCGCCCCATATCGATCTGCGGTACACGCACCGTGGCCAGCGCCGGATGCAGCACCCGCGCCAGACCGATGTCGTCAAATCCGATAAAGGACATATCATCCGGCAGGGACAGCCCCATCGCACGGGCCTGCGCCATTGCCCCGGCGGCCTGCGCGTCATTGCCACAGAGCACCACGGTCGGGGTCTCGTGCTGCTGCATGATTGTGGCAAAGGCCGCGCCGCTTTCGTCCAGCATATAAGGTGCTTCGATCAGATGGGTCAGTCGCGCGCCGTCCCCCCACGCCCCGACTGCGGCTATCACACCATCACGCCGGGCGCGGGCGCGGTCATTGTCCCGGGTCTGCCCGCAGATCATCGCGATCCGGCGATGCCCCGCTGCCATTGCCCGGCGTGCGGCATCCGCAGCGGCCCCGGCATTGTCGAAACCCGCAAACAAATGCCCGGGCCGCGTTTCGCTGACCCATGCCACAACATGCGGCACCCGTCGTTTTTCGAGAAAATCCCAGGTTGCGTCAGGGCGCGCGTTGCCAATCAGCATCAGGCCATCCGCGCCATGCGCCACAAGCGACTTTATGGCCGCGAGTTCCTCTTCAGGGTCAAAACCCGTGGTCGCCACCAGCAGATTGACCTTTGCCTGCAACAGCACATCCTGAAAGGCCTGCAATCCGTTTGCGAACATCGCGTTTGCCATCGACGGAATGACAGCCCCTACGGTGTTGGCCCGCCCTGACGCCAGCGCGCGGCCGCCAAAGTTCGGCGTGTAGCCAAGCACCTCAACCGCTTTTTCGATCTTCTCCCGTGTGGCCGGTGCCACTTTGGACGGGGCGTTAAGCGCGCGTGATATGCTCGCGGTCGAGACACCGGCAAGACGGGCGACGTCCTCAAGTGTTGGTGCGGTCTGTTTGTTCATACAGTTCCTGTCCAGTTTACCACCGACCCGTCAGCGTAACGGAAAAAATATCATGCAACTACTGTAAGCGCTTGCATTTGGCGATGCAAGCGCTTACACGGGGTCAGGGAGCGAGAGAATCTGCAGATTGCTGACAGCAGCCCGCCCCGTTGAAACAGACACCGTGGAGGAATGCCCGTGGCCCGTGATTATCTGAAAAAAGCTGAGAAGACTGCGATGACCGACGCGGGGGATGTCCGTGAAATCGTTCAGAACATCCTCAGCGATATCGAGGCCGGTGGCGATGCCGCGGCGATGAAATACGCCGAGCAGTTCGACAAATACAAAGGCAACGTGCTTCTCACAGAAGAAGAGATCGCACACGCCTCGACACTCGTCAGCCAGAAGCTGAAAGACGATATCGCCTTTTCGCATGACAACGTGCGCCGCTTCGCCGAGATCCAGAAATCCACAATGACCGATGTGGAGCTTGAAATCGTGCCTGGCCTGATCGCCGGCCAGAAAGCCATTCCCGTCCGCGCCGCGGGCTGCTACGTCCCCGGCGGACGCTACAGCCACATCGCGAGCGCCATCATGACCGTCACCACGGCCAAGGTTGCAGGCTGCGAGCACATCACTGCCTGTTCCCCGCCCCGCCCTGACGTCGGCATCAACCCGGCGATCGTTTATGCAGCCAACCTCTGCGGCGCGGATAAGATCCTCTCCATGGGCGGCGTGCAGGGTGTTGCGGCGATGACCTACGGTCTTTTCGGTCTGCCACAGGCGGACATCCTCGTCGGACCCGGCAATCAGTTCGTGGCCGAAGCCAAACGGATCCTTTTCGGCCGCGTCGGCATCGATATGATCGCAGGACCGACCGACAGCCTCGTGCTGGCCGACGGCACCGCGGACCCCTTCATGGTGGCAACCGATCTCGTGAGCCAGGCTGAGCACGGCTATAACTCACCCGTCTGGCTCGTCACCGACAACCGCGCCCTGGCCGAAAAAGTCATGGAGCTGGTCCCCGGCCTCATCGACGATCTGCCCGAACTGAACCGCGACAACGCAACCAAAGCCTGGCGCGACTATGCCGAGGTGATCGTCTGTGCGGACCGCGAAGAAATGGCCGCCTGCTCTGACGACTATGCGCCCGAGCACCTGACCGTTCAGGCCGAAGATCTGCCGTGGTGGCTGGAGCGGCTGCAGTGCTATGGCTCTCTTTTCCTGGGCGAAGAGACCACGGTTTCCTTTGGCGACAAAGCCTCCGGCACCAACCACGTGCTGCCCACATCCCGCTCGGCCAGATACACCGGTGGTCTGTCTGTGCACAAATACATGAAGATCGTCACATGGCAGCGCGCAACACGTGACGGCGCCAGGCCGGTGGCCATCGCAACAGCGCGGATTTCCCGTCTGGAAGGTATGGAGGGTCACGCCCGCGCGGCGGACGCCCGCCTGCACAAATACTTCCCGCAGGAAAACTTCGACCTCTCGGCAGAGGGCTGAGACCATGCCTGCGATCTTTGATGTCCGGGACCGGGTGGCATGTGTCACCGGCGCAAGCAGCGGCCTTGGCCGGCAGGCGGCAAGCCTGCTGGCGCTGGCCGGTGCCCGGGTCATCGGGGTCGCGCGGCGCGGTGAGGAACTCGGGGCCTGGCGGGCCGGTGTGCAGGGCGAAACGGCCGCTGTCACTGCCGACCTGTCAGACCGCAGCATCCTTGCAGGCCTGACCGCGGAAATTTCAGAGCCTTTCGGGGCACCTGATATTCTGATCAACGCGGCGGGCATCAATACCCGCCAACACGCCGATGACGTGACCGGTGAAGGGTGGGATACAACGCTGAACCTCAACCTTGCCGCACCCTTCTTTCTGGCGCAGGCCATGGTGCCCGCAATGAAGGAACGCGGCTGGGGAAGGATCGTCAACTTCGCCTCGCTGCAATCGCGTCGCGCCTTTGCCTCGGGCATCTCGTACGGCGCCTCCAAGGGCGGCGTTGAGCAGATGACCCGCGCCATGGCCGAAGCCTGGTCCGGTCACGGCATCACGGCCAACGCGGTGGCACCCGGATTTTTCCGGACCGAGCTCACCGGTCCTGTTTTTGCCAACCCGGAGCTTGCGAAACGCAACGCGGATCAGACCTGCATCGGGCGCAATGGCGAGCCGGAGGACCTTGACGGCCCGTTGATGTTCTTTTGCTCACCGGCATCTGATTATGTAACCGGGCAGACACTCTTTGTGGATGGGGGGTTCACAGCGAAATGAAAGCTTTAGTTTACACCGGGGTCGGCGAGCTGACCTATTCCGACAGCCCCGCGCCCGAAGCGCGCGACGGCGAGCACCTGATCCGCATTGAAGCTTCCGGCATCTGCGGCTCTGACATGCACGCCTTTCTCGGCCATGACGAACGGCGCCCTGCCCCGCTGATCCTCGGCCACGAGGCCGCCGGCGTCATTACCGGCGGTCCGCGCGATGGCGAACGTGTCACAATTAATCCGCTCGTGGCCTGCGGGCATTGCGACAACTGCACGGCGAACCTCGAAAACCTCTGCTCCAACCGCCAGATCATTTCGATGCCACCGCGCCAGGGAGCATTCGCCGGATATGTGAGCATGCCGGATCGCAATCTTGTCTCCGTCCCTGACGGCGTCGATCTGCGCCACGCGGCGCTTGCGGAGCCCATCGCCTGCGGCTGGCACGCGGTGCGCCTTGGCAAACGTATTCTGGGACAGGATCTCTCGGATCTGCGGTGCGCTGTCATCGGCGGGGGAGCCATCGGCGTCGGCGCGGCTCTGGCACTGAATGCGCAGGGCGCACGCGACATAACCGTCATTGAGCCCAATGAGCTGCGCCGTGCGCGCCTTGCAGATGTGGCAGGCTTTGAGGTCTGCGCCCCGGGCGAGCCCGCGGCACCGGAAAACGGCAGTGTGGATCTGGTCATCGACGGCGTGGGCTACGCCGGCACGCGGGCCGCAGCCAGTGCGATGGCGCGCGCGGGCGGTGTTATCGCCCACATCGGTCTCGGTGAGGCGACAGGCGGGCTCGATATCCGCCGGATGACGCTTCAGGAAATTACCTTTATCGGCACATATACCTATACTGCACAGGACTTTGCAGATACGGCCGCCGCGATCTTCGATGGCCGGCTCGGCCCGCTCGACTGGATCGAGTCACGACCCCTGGCCGAAGGCCAGGCTGCCTTCACGGACATCCGGGCCGGTAACGTTGCCGCACCCAAAATAATTCTGATCCCCGAACACGAGGAGTAATCAAACGTGTCGATAAGCACCAAAATTGTAGATGATTTTATCGCCCAGGGCGTCAATTTCATCACGACCGTCCCCTGCAAACAACTTGCAGGCGTCATCGACGAGGTGGAAGCCCGCCCCGAGATACACCACGTGCCCTCCAACAAAGAAGACGAGGGTATGGGGCTTTGTGCCGGTGCATTCATGGGCGGCAAACGCCCGGCGATCATCATGCAGAACACAGCTATCGGGGTGACGATCAACACGCTGGCCACGCTGACACAGTATTACCGTATGCCGCTGCCGATGCTGATCTCCTATCGCGGAGAGCTGCGCGAGCCGGTGGCCTGCCAGGTTGAGATGGCGGTGCATACCAAAGCGCTGCTTAATCAGATGCTGATCCCGACATATCACTTCCACAAAGAATCCGATGCATCCGAGCTTCAGGAAATTCTTAAATACACCTTTATGTGCAACAAACCTGTGGCGATCCTGACGGATGCGTCCTTCTGGGGAGGCTACGGCGACCAATGATCCGTTCTGATATCCTGCGCGAAATCGCGCCCATCCTTCACGATCACCTTGTTGTCTGCAACATCGGTCTGCCCAGCCAGGAGCTGCATATGATCGACGACAACGCAAAGAACTTTTACATGCTCGGCACGATGGGTCTGTCGTCCTCCATCGGTCTTGGCCTTGCCATGGCGCAGCCCAAAACCGTGATCTCTATTGACGGCGACGGCTCGGTTCTGACCAATTTCGGCACCCTGCCGACGATTGCAAACAACGTGACCGACAATTTTATTCTGCTGATCATCGACAATGGTTCTTATGGCTCAACCGGTGACCAGCCGACCTATGCGGGCAAAAAGACCAAACTCGAAGATGTGGCGAAAGCCTGCGGGTGCGAGAACGTCGTCACCTGCAAAGCCGAAGACACCGGTGCCACCCTGCAGGCCGCAATTGACAGCAAAAAGATGACGATCATCGTCAGTAAATGCGAAAGCGGCAACATCAAGCTCGACGTCATCACCATGGACCCGGTCGTCATCCGCGATCGCTTCATGAATGCTGTGAAAGCCTGACCCGGTGAGCGCCGGCGCCATCCATTCCTATGCAGACGCCCGGCGCCTCGCGCGCCGGCGGCTGCCCTGGATGGTGTTTGACTATATCGACGGAGCGGCCGGAGAAGGCGTGGCGGAAGCCCGCAATCTGGCCGCTCTGCGCGACATCATTCTGGAACCGCGCGTTCTGGTGAACGTGTCGGAGCGCGATCTGAGCGCAAAAGTTTTCGAACACGAGGGCAAAGTCCCCTTTGGCATCAGCCCCATGGGCATGTGCAATCTCTCGGGTCCCGGCGCCGATCTCATGCTGGCGCGCATCGCCGCAAAACACCAGGTGCCCTGCGGGGTATCGACGGTTGCCTCGACAACGCTTGAGACCATGATTGAAGAGGCCAACGGCCACGCCTGGTTTCAGCTCTATTTCTCCGGCGATGGCTCCGGCACGGCAAAGCTTGTGGAACGCGCCAAAGCTGCCGGGTACAAAACGCTGATCATGACACTGGACGTGCCCGAGGTCGGCCGGCGACCGCGCGAGTTGCGCCGTGGCTTTAAGATGCCGTTCAAAATCGGACCCAGACAATTTATCGACTTTGCGCTGCACCCGCAGTGGTCGATCTCGAGCCTGATCGCGGGCGCGCCGGATCTTGCGAACTTCCAGACGCCTGAATTCACTTTCGACCGAACCGAAAGCCGGGCACGCGCGGACTGGGATTTCCTCAAACGCCTGCGCGACAACTGGGACGGCAACCTCGTGGCCAAAGGCGTGACGCATGTCGATGACGCGCAACGGCTGCGCGAAGAGGGCGTGGACGCCATCCAGGTTTCGACCCATGGCGGGCGCCAGCTTGATGCGGCGCCCCCGCCGATCCTCGCCCTTCAGGCGATCCGCAAAGCGCTCGGTGATGACTATCCGCTCTTTTATGATACCGGTATGCGCTCGGGCGAAGATGTGGTGAAAGCATATATGATGGGGGCTGACTTTGTGTTTTTCGGCCGCGCCATGCAGTTTGCCATCGCCGCCGGCGGTCGTGACGGACTGGATGCTTTCTGGAAACTCATCAGCGATGAGATCGGTCTTACCCTGGCGCAGATGGGCCGGACGACGATGCCGGGGCCGGCGGCGCGTTTCTGATCACATCTGAGATCCGTGCGGCAATCGCATGGCTGCCCTTGCGCGACGGATGGATCATATCCTCATCATGAAACGAGCGGTCACCATAGGGTACAAGATCCTGCAGTGAGATAAACCAGAAGCCGGGGTCCGCCGCATCAAGCCGCGTGAGGCGGGCATCGATCTCATCGCCCTCATCTTTGCAGTATTCAACGCCTGAGCCCACACCCGGGCTGCGCAGATAGCCGACCCATATGACCCGCGCACCCCGCGCCCGCGCTTTGGCCACCAT
This sequence comes from uncultured Roseobacter sp., assembly GCA_965365545.1. Taxonomy (GTDB): domain Bacteria; phylum Pseudomonadota; class Alphaproteobacteria; order Rhodobacterales; family Rhodobacteraceae; genus Roseobacter. The sequence goes on from CBDUCB010000032.1 coordinate 11,188, forward strand.
CCCCGGAATTGCGCCGGAACGGCCGTCTTTTGAGATCATCCGGTCGATTTTCCGGTCGCAGACTGCGCAGGCGCAGCCCATCCACAGATCGTTGCCGCCACCGTTCAGAATGACCCAGTCCCATTCACCTGCGATATACTGCTTGGAGATGTTCATCCCCAGCGCACCGGATACCGGCAGGTTATAGAAAATCCGCGCTCCCGGAACGGAACGGTCAATCACCGGCTCACGCAGGATACCTTCCATCGCATGTGACACGGAATTGCGGCTGTTGCTGTGCCAGGCAAGCATAGAATCTCCCATGGTCAGGATCCGCGCCGGCTGGTCGTTTGACGGCATCTCGGTGCAGGCGCCAAGCAACACTGCCAGCGTCAGGAAAACCGCCCTGATCATAGTCATCGTAAACCCCCTGTGCATCGTCGTGCAGACAGGCGCCAAGCGTAACCCCGACCAGCGCCTGTCGCCAACTCTGGCGTTTATTTCCTAACGATCCGTAAACAATCCCGTCAGGGCGGGGCTTCTATTGACACCAGATGAACACCCGGACCACATGTGCCCCAATTCCGACGTGCAGGAGCAGACTATGAGACTCAGAGATACGCATCCCTATCCGTCGCGGCGATCGCCTGTGATTGCCGATAATATCGTGGCCGCGTCCCAGCCACTGGCAACCCGCGCAGGTCTGGCTATGCTTGAACGCGGCGGGAATGCCGTCGATGCGGCGCTGGCCACGGCGATCACCCTGACCCTGGTGGAGCCATCGGGCAACGGCATCGGGTCCGACGCCTTTGCCATCGTCTGGGACGGCAAAGAGCTGCACGGCCTGAACGCCTCCGGTCGTGCACCTGCCGGATGGACACCGGACCGTTTTGCCGGCCTGGAAAAAATGCCCTTTCACGGCTGGGACAGCGTGACCGTGCCAGGGGCCGTCTCCGCCTGGGTTGCCCTTTCAGAGCGCTTTGGAAAGCTGCCTTTTGCCGATCTTTTCGCCCCGGCAACCGATTATGCGGAAACCGGATTTTACGTCACACCCAAGATCGCGGCGCTTTGGGCGCGCGCGGCGGATCAGCTGCGCGATCAGCCCGGGTTTGCGGAATGTTTTCTGCCCGGCGGCCGCGCGCCGCGCGCAGGAGAGCGGTTTATCAACAAAGCTGCGGCGCGCAGCCTGCGTCTGATCGCACAGACAATGGGCGACGCCTTTTATACCGGAGAACTGGCGCGTGAGATTACGGAGTTTGCAGCTCTGCACGGCGCAGCACTCAGCATGGAGGACATGGCAGCCCATCGCCCCGATTGGGTCGGCACCATCAGCAACAGGTTTGACAAGGCGGAGCTTCACGAAATTCCACCAAACGGCCAGGGGATCGCCGCACTCATGGCCCTCGGCATCCTCGACGGGACACCCGTTCGCGGCCTCGACCCCGATGCCCCCGCTGCGCTGCACCTGCAGATCGAAGCAATGAAACTCGCGCTTGCGGATGCCCAGGAATGGGTCGCGGATCCGGCATTCATGACCCATACCACCGCAGAGCAGATGCTGGACAAAGGCTATCTGGCGTCACGCGCGGCCATGATCGACCCGGACAGGGCGCAGGATTTCGGTGCAGGCGCTCCAAATAAAGGCGGCACGGTATGCCTTGCGGCGGCGGACGCCTCCGGAATGATGGTGTCCTTTATTCAGTCTAACTATGCCGGTTTCGGCTCAGGTGTGACGGTGCCCGGCACCGGTATTCACCTGCAGAACCGCGGCGCGGATTTTTCGCTCGACCCCAAAAGCCAGAACTGTGTCGCGCCGGGCAAACGCCCGTTTCATACCATTATTCCGGGGTTCGTGATGGGCCCTGACGGGCCGCTGATGAGCTTTGGCGTTATGGGCGGCCCGTTCCAGGCACAGGGCCATGTGCAGATGGTTCTGCGCACGCAGCTCTGGGGACAGGACCCGCAGATGGCCGTCGACGCGCCGCGCTGGCGGGTGACCGGCGGGACCGGGATCGCGCTCGAAGAAGCCATGCCCGACGAAACGGTCGGGGCTCTGCGCGCCATGGGCCACGACATCTCTCTGGAATCCCCCGATAACGCCTTTGGTTTTGGCGGCGCACAGCTCATACACCGGCTGCCCGGCGGAGGATATGCTGCCGGTTCAGACCCGCGCAAAGACGGGGCCGCGATGGGGTTCTGAAAAGACCCTGCGTCACATGCGCCAGACCAGAGCCCTGAACCGCGCGCACCACCTGCCCGGCCTGTTCAGGGCGCGGGCTTTGCACTGACCGGAACACGCAACCGGACACAGCATGGCCTGTTTTTCGTTGCGGTATCAGAATTTGCACGCACAATGGCACCGTTATGAGCATGCCGGCGATTACATCAGACACTACGGACGGACAGACCGTGTTTCACCTGAGCGGCCGGCTCGTGACAGAGGCACTGCATCTGGTGGAAAAACCTTTTGCCGAACTGACCGCCCGTCCCGGCGCAGCAACCGTGGATATCTCCGGTCTCGAAGCATTCGACACAGGCGGCGCTGCAATGATCGCGCAGCTGCGCGCGCGCCTCGCGACCGTCGGCGTGACGCTGGAAATTTCCGGAGCGTCAGAAGACAATGCCCGCCTGCTGGAAAAGGTCACAGAGGCCACATTCAAAGAGCCCCTGGTCGACACCGGACCCCGCGGTCCCGGCGCATGGATCACCGGCCTTGGCGTGGCCGTCGCGGCACTGGTGCAAAGCGCGGGCTCTCTTCTGAGCTTTCTGGGGCTGGTGCTGAGCCGTCTGGCGCGTACGCTCGTCAACCCCTGGCGGCTGCGCGGTACAGCGCTTTTTGCGCAGATGCAGCAGACCGGCATGAATGCGGTACCGATCATCGCGCTGATGGGCTTTCTGATCGGAATCGTGCTGGCATATCAGGGTGCGGCACAGTTGCGCCAGTTCGGTGCCGAAGTTTTTGTTGTCGATCTTATTGCCGTCTCAGTGCTGCGCGAACTTGGTATCCTGCTGACCGCCATCATCGTCGCGGGGCGCTCAGGGTCGGCCTATGCCGCCGCGATCGGATCAATGAAGGTCAACGAAGAGGTCGATGCCATGCGCACCCTCGGCCTTGACCCGATTGAGGTGCTGGTTCTGCCACGGCTGATTGCGCTGATGCTGATGCTTCCGGTACTGGGTCTGACGGCAAATATCTCTGCCCTGATCGGCGGGGCTCTGATGAGCTGGGCCGAACTGGGTGTCAGCCCCGGCATGTTCGTCACCCGGTTTCTGGAAAACACCAGCGCATGGCATCTGGCGGTCGGTATGATCAAAGCGCCGGTCTTTGCCTTTATTATCGGGATCGTTGCCTGCTGGCAGGCCATGCAGGTGGGTGGCTCCGCCGAAAGCGTGGGCCGGCGCACCACCGCAGCAGTTGTGCAAAGCGTATTTCTGGTCATCGTGATGGACGCTGTCTTTTCGATCTTCTTCGCGGAGCTGGGCGTGTGATCGCCCCAGCCGGACACGCAGAACGCGAGGCGGTGATCCGGGTGCGCGGCCTGGAAAACCGCTTTGGGCCCCATATCGTGCACCAGAACCTCGATCTGGATGTCTGGCGCGGCGAGGTTCTGGGCATTGTGGGCGGCTCAGGCACCGGCAAATCCGTCCTGCTGCGCTCCATTGTCGGCCTGAAGCGTCCCTCTGCCGGCACCATCCATGTGCTGGGGACGGATGTGGTCAACGGCCCGGAAAAAGAGCGTCTTGCTGTCGAGAGACGCTGGGGAGTGGCCTTTCAGGACGGTGCCCTTTTCTCGTCGCTGACCGTTCTGGAAAACGTGATGGCACCGATGCGCGAACACCTCAGCCTGAGCACCGGGCTGATGCAAACACTGGCCGGGCTCAAAATCAGCCTTGTAGGCCTGCCCGCCGCAAGTTGCGGCAAACTCCCGTCCGAACTGTCGGGCGGGATGCGCAAACGCGCAGCCCTCGCCCGCGCGCTGGCGCTCGATCCCGAGATCGTGTTTCTGGATGAACCCACGGCGGGGCTCGACCCCATCGGTGCCGGCGCCTATGATGAACTGATCCGGGAATTGCAGCGTTCGCTTGGACTTACCGTCTTTATGGTGACCCATGACCTCGACAGCCTCTACGCAATCTGCGACCGTATCGCAGTTCTCTCGGATAAGCGTGTACTGGTGGAAGGACCCATCGAGACCATGACCGCTGTCAAGGACCCCTGGGTACAGGAATATTTCACCGGCCCGCGTGCGCGCGCGGCCCGGGCGGCGGGCTGACGGAAGGACGCATGGAAACCAAAGCCAATTATCTGCTGATCGGTCTTTTTACCCTCGCCGGCCTCGTGGGCAGCATGGTGTTTCTGCTCTGGCTCGCCAAGATCCAGGTGGACCGGCAGTATGCCTATTACGATGTGCTTTTCGACAATGTGAGCGGGTTGGGTGACGCAGGTGACGTGCGCTTTAACGGATTGCCGGTCGGCCAGGTCGTCGGGCTGGCGCTCGATGAAGAAGACCATTCAAAAGTCAGAGTGCGCATCGAGATCGTGGCAGCAACACCGGTGAAAACCGATACTGTCGCTGTTCTTCAAAGTCAGGGCGTGACGGGTGTGGGTTTTGTCGCACTCACGGGCGGGTCGCCCGACGCGGAGACGTTGCCCGAAAACGCCGTCATACCTTCGCAATCAAGCGCCATTCAGTCCGTCCTCGAAGGAGCCCCGGTTCTGCTGCAGCGCGCGGTCGATCTGCTCGATGATATCAGCGCGGTTGTGAGCGAAGAAAACCGTGACGCGGTGGGTGTGGTGCTGAACAACCTCTCCTCTGCTTCGGGGCGTCTTGACCGTTCACTGGCCGATTTCGAAACCCTCTCGGCTGATCTGAGCGGAGCCGCCCGCGAAGTTGCGGTGTTCGCCGGACGGCTTGATGCCCTTGCGGATACTGCCGACACCACCCTGACAACGGCCACCGACACCCTGACCGCAGCGCAGGGTGCAATCGCTCAGGGTCAGACCACACTGGCAACCGCCGATGAGGCCCTCAGAACAATTGACGACACGTTCGGATCAGCGCGAACGCTGATGGACGAGGAACTGACCCCTTTTGTGCGCCAGAGCAGGCTGACGGCCACAACGCTGGATGAAACGCTGCGCTCTGTCGAACCTCCGGCGCGGGCCGCGCTGGAAACAGCGCAGACAGCCTTTGACGAGGCCGGGCAGACTTTTGCCGCTGCGAACAAAATCATCAGCGAGGATCTCGAAGGCATTATCACCGATATGCGCGGGGCCGTTCAGGGTTTCACCACCACGGTGCGCGAAGCCTCAGGTGATATCGACGCAATCACCGATGAGGTCCTCGTGGCTTCCCGCGCCGCGGCAGGTTTTGCACAGACGCTTGAGGCGATCGTGGCGGGCAACCAGCGACAGATCAGCAACTTCATCCGCCTCGGGCTGCCTGAATTTGCCCAGCTGACCGAAGATGCCCGCCAGCTTGTCGGCAACCTCGACCGGTTCGTCGATCGTGTCGAACGCGACCCGGCCCGGTTTTTCCTCGGCACACAAGGCTCGGAGTTCCGCAGATGATCAGACATGCCCTCTTTGCACTTGCCCTTGTAGCACCTTCACTGACCGCCTGCGGCAGTCTGAGCACGCTGACCAGTGCCACAGAACCTACCGATCTTTATCTGCTGACCCCCAAAAGCACCTTTGATGCAGGCCTGCCACGTCTGCGCCAGCAGATTGTCGTGACCGAGCCCACCGCGACGGCCGCGGTCAGCAATGACCGCATCACCGTGCAGCCCACACCACTTGAAGTGCGTTTTCTGCCCGGTGCGCGCTGGGTGGACCGGGCGCCGGTAATCATTCAGGCACTGCTGATCGAAAGCTTCGAGAACAGCGGCAAGGTCGACGCGGTGGGCCGCTCTGCAATCGGCCTGCGCGCAGATTATCTGATTGTGACCGATATACGCGAATTCCAGGCACGGGTACCGGATGGCGCCCTGCCGCAGGCCCCGCTTGAGGCGCATGTCAGGCTCAACATCAAAATTGTGCACGCAGGCAGCGACCGGATCATCGCATCGCGTTCGTTTGAGGAGTTGTTCACCGCAGCAAGCGACGCACCCCGCGACATCGTTTACGCCTTTGACGAAGCCCTGGGCGACACGCTGCGGGACGCTGTGGAGTGGAGCATCCGGCGCATGCACACCGATGCCGCCAACCGGCCATCAGACGAAGTCTACTGAGCGGTGCCCCGCTCCGGGGATCACTTCTATTGACGCATTCACATAAATAATCGTTACTGACTGAAAAAGACGGCAGGTTCAGAACAGGCAGAGACCACCAGCTTTCTGGGAGGATAAAGCTATGAACCTGAGACCCGATCCGACATTCCACGCGACACCTAAACTGGCGATGGCCGCACCGGTCGAAACGCTTGCCTTTACGCTGATGCTCAGTCCGGACGGGTCGCAACCGGACGGCCTTGCTGTCGTGGATGTGGACCCGGGTTCGGACACCTACGGCGAGATTGTGCACCAGCTGCTGATGCCCAACAAAGGCGATGAGTTTCACCACTTTGGCTGGAACGCCTGTTCTTCTGCCCTGAGCCCGCTGACAGGGCATGCTTTTCTGGAACGCCGCTATCTGATTATCCCCGGGATCCGCTCCAGCCGTATCTATGTGATCGACGTGAAAGAACCGCTTAAGGCGAAAATTCACAAGATCATCGAGCCCGAAGAGGTGTTTGAGAAAACCGGGTATTCGCGGCCACATACCATCCATTGCGGTCCCGAAGGCATCTATGTCTCGACCCTTGGCGGCGGCGGCAAAGACGGCACTGACGGACCACCGGGTATCTTCATCATGGATTGCGAGACCTTCGATATCCTCGGCCGCTACGAGATGGATCGCGGCATTCAGGACAAGCACTATGATTTCTGGTGGAACCTGCCGCGCGACTACATGATCAGCTCCGAATGGGGTCTGCCGCCGCAGTTCGAGAACGGCATCGTCGCCGAAGATCTGCTGAGCAACAAATACGGTCACAAGATCCACTTCTGGGATCTGCGCGCGCGCAAAAACGTGCAGACCATCGACCTGGGCGAAAACCATCAGATGGCGCTGGAAATCCGGCCCGCGCATGATCCGGCAAAGCAATACGGGTTCTGCGGCGTGGTCGTGGATACCACCAATCTGCAGGGTGCGATTTTTACCTGGTGGCGCAATGACGATGGCACCTTCGAGGCAAAAAAGACGATCACGATCGATCCGCAGCCAGCATCCGCCGACGATCTGCCCGACCTGCTCAAAGGGTTCGAAGCGGTACCACCTCTGGTGACCGATATCGATCTGAGCATGGATGACCGGTTTCTCTATGTCGCCTGCTGGGGCACAGGCGAGATGCATCAGTATGATGTCTCGGACCCGATGAACCCGACGCTGGCCGGCAAAGTCGAAATCGGCGGTATCGTCAAAAAGACGAAGCATCCCAACGGCAATGAATTCGGCTATGGCCCGCAGATGGTGGAAATCAGCCGCGACGGCAAACGCGTCTACTGGACCAACTCGCTTTATTCCACCTGGGACGATCAGTTCTATCCGGGCGAACGGGGCGCTGCGATGGTTATGGCGAATGCCGGAGAAAACGGCGGGCTGGAACTTGACGAGAAGTTCTGGGTCGGTTTCCCCGACGGCTATCGCAGTCACCAGATCCGGCTGGAAGGCGGCGACTGTTCCACAGACAGCTTCTGCTATCCCAACAGCTGAGCATGGGCGAAGAACCCATGGTGGCGGCCCTGTGGTGGGCCGTCATCGCTTCCGGTTTTTATCACGGTGTGAACCCCGGCATGGGATGGCCGCTGTCGGTCTCTGCCGCGCTGATGGAAGGGCGGCGGCGGGCGCTTCCGTCAGCGCTGGCGATGCTGGCGCTGGGGCATTTCCTCGCGATGTCGGCCATTCTGCTGCCCTTTTCGATGATGTTCGCGCTGGTGGACTGGCAGCGCGAAATCCGCATCGGGGCCGGGCTGCTGGTGATCACCCTGGGGCTGTTTCTGCTGATCCGGCGGCGGCACCCGCGGTTTCTGGCGCGTGTGCCCCCGTCTCAGCTCGCACTCTGGTCTTTTCTGGCGGCCATGGCGCATGGTGCGGGGCTGATGCTTTTGCCCGTCTATCTGGGACTATGCGGGATTGAGGATACAGAAGGCGGGCATCAGGCCGCAGCCATGCTCATGAGCGACAATATCGGGATCGCCCTCGCCGTCGCCGCCTCTCATACCGCCGCGATGACCCTTGCGGGCGGGTTCATTGCCCTCGTCGTTTACAGCTGGCTGGGTCTGAAGTTTCTGTCTCAGGCCTGGTTTAACATGGATACCCTTTGGGCGCTGAGCCTGATTGTGGTGGGCATGGCCGGGCTCTGGACGGCGCTCTGAGCGCTAAGTTCCCGGTTCAGGAGTTACCGCACGCGTATCCGGTCCACAGGTCCAGACAGATCAGGAAGGTTGCGCAAACAGTCTGTGGGTTGGCACCGTGCCCCCCAATGGGCAGATGGCCTGCGGAACGGCAAGCCTTTTCGTCTGTCACAATTGCGTTGCCACGCGCCTGCGTCGCTCTATCGCGCTTGAAGCTGCGGCGATTGGTGTCATTCTTTAAGCAGTGCGCCGGGCTGCGTCCGCCGCTTGCGCAACAGCCAACCGGGTGAAAGGAATTTCCGATGGCACATACGACACGCAGGGCTTTCATGGTGCAGTCGACAGCCCTCACCGCAGCAATGCTTGTGCCTGGCGGGGGCCGGGCGCAAAGTGATCTGCCTGTGTTACGCGCGATGCCTGCGACAGCGCAGCTCGCACCGCAGGGCTATCCGGGTACGGAGGTCTGGGCCTACGGGGTCTCCGGGCCGGGGACCGTGCCGGGACCCGAAATCCGGGTCACCGCCGGCGAAGCTGTGCGCTACCGGCTGCAAAACGATCTGCCGCAGGCAACGGCGGTGCACTGGCACGGCATCCGCATCGACAATGCCATGGATGGTGCAGCCCCCCTGACCCAGGCCGCCGTCGCGCCGGGTGATCATTTTGACTATGACTTTGTTGCCCCGGATCCCGGAACATACTGGTATCATTCGCACAACCGCAGTTTTGAACAGGTCGCGCGCGGGCTTTCCGGCCCTCTGATCGTCGAAGACACCACCCCCTGGGCAGGCAAGGCCGGCGCTGCCACACGCGACCTGACCCTGGTGCTGGATGACTGGCTGCTCAACAGCGATGCTGCGATCGTCGAAGACAGGTGGGATGATCTGCACGCCGCGGCCCATGCCGGCCGGCTTGGAAACACCGTGACCGTCAATGGCGCGGCATGGCCGGAATTCAGTCTGCGCCCGGGGGAACGTATCCGCCTGCGTCTGATCAACACAGCCACCGCGCGCGTCATGTCGCTGGCCCTGCCTGAGCTTGGCGCGCGGCTGATTGCTGTCGACGGGCATCCGGTCACTCCAAGATCCGCCGAAACGCTTGTGCTGGCCCCCGCGCAACGGGCGGATGTGATAATTGACGCGCCCGCGGCGGCAGAGCAGCGCGGCGCACTCCTGCTTGATCCGGGCAATGGTGAGTGGGTGGATATCGCAGGATTTCTGTCCAAAGGCGATGCGGTCACGGCCACCACGGCTGATCTGCTGGCGCTGCCTGCCTGGCCCGGCTGGCAGAACCCGGATCTCGTGCAGCCACAAAACGAGAGCCTTGTGATGGAAGGCGGCGCCATGCGTGGTCTCGAAAAGGCCACCTATCAGGGCCGGACAATGGATTTCCGCGAGCTTGTTTCGCACGGTATGGCCTGGACTTTCAACGGAACCGCACATGGCATGGCTGAGCCGATGTTCACCGCGCGGCAAGGCAGGACGGTCCGGATGAAAATCGAAAACCGCACCCGCTTTGCCCATGCCGTCCATCTGCACGGGCATCATTTTCAGGTGCTGACCGATCCGCATCGCGATGTAAGGGACACTGTTCTCATCGGCCCGGATCAGTCTTCCGAAATTGCATTTGTGGCCGACAATCCGGGCAAGTGGATGATCCACTGCCATATGCTGGGCCATCAGGTGTCCGGCATGATGGGATGGTTTTCCGTCGCCTGAGCCGGTCCCGGGCCAGATCTGCGGCGGCCTGTCGCAACTGCGATGTGATCACTTGTGCGTAAGAGCCCGTATACAGACTGTACGGCGCCCTGCGCGCCGTGGAATAACCGGTAAAACTATCATAAACGGAGTAAACCGATGGTTGTAAGATCAGTCGCACTGACCACGGCACTGCTGCTTGGCGCCTGCACGACGGTAAGTAATGAAACCAGGACACAGGCGGTTCTGGAGACCGGACTGAACGCAGGCGAGCGTTATGAAATCCGGACACGGGTTCTCGAGGGTCCGAACGGCTCATTCGAGCAGACCAGTGTGGTTTACCGGGGATATTCGAAAACCTGCCGCATCGAAAGCCCGAACGATTGCAAGCTTGCCGCCCGCCAGCTCATTGAAGAATATGACGAATTATTCTTCTGATACCTTTTCTGGCACTGTTGTGCCGGGCGTTTGCGCACAGCCTTGGGGGAACTGCGTTTAGCGCCGCAGAAGCCTGATCCGGACAATACCGCAGAATCCGCGCAGAACAGCGCAACGCGCCTTCCGTGCGTTCAGAAAGCTGAGCCCGCCCAAAGCTGTCCCGACCGGGAGCGACCGGTTGAATCCGCTGCACCCCGGCCCGCGTCCGGATTCGTTTTAAATTACCCATAGTTGTGTTACTGTGCTTCTGTCCGATGCCAGAATCCGGTGGTGCACAGATGTCTCTGACAGCGAGTGACCCTCTTTACCGCAACGCCGTGAAGGTTCTCGGGTCGGGCGCCCGGACACTTATGTTTGCTCATGGCTTTGGCTGTAACCAGACGATGTGGCGGCACGTGATGCCGTTCCTGGAGAGCTCGAACCGTCTGGTTCTCTTTGATTACACCGGTTTCGGCGCGTCAGACGCAGATCAGTTCGACCGCGACAGATACGCTCGCCTCGACGGATATGCCCGGGATGTGATCGATATCTGCGACGCGCTGGACTTCCGGGATGTCACTTTTGTCGGGCATTCCGTCAGCAGTATGATCGGCCTGCTTGCCGCGATCGAACGGCCCGGGCTCTTCCGGAACCTCGTGATGATCTGCCCGTCGCCTTCATTTGTAAACGAACTGCCGGAATACCCCGGCGGCTTTGAACGCGAGGATCTGGAGGAACTGATTGAGCTTATCGACCGCAACGCCCCGGACTGGGCCACCTATCTTGCGCCGATTGTGATGGGTGCCGGCAATGACCCGGCGCTGACCTCCGAGTTGCGTGACAGCTTTGCCGGGACCGATCCGGGCAGGGCGCGGGTTTTCGCGCGCGCGACATTTCTGTCTGACTGTCGCGATATCCTGCCTCAAAGTCCGGTGCCCGCGCTGTTGCTGCAAAGCCTTCAGGACAATCTCGCAGCGCCCGGGGTCGGCGCGTACATGCATAATAAGATGCCTCAGAGCCGGCTGGAAACGCTCGATACCATCGGACACTGCATGCATATGGCAAGCCCGGCCCGGGTGGCGGATCTGATCAGCGGATGGTGGCAAGCGCAGGAGGTCTGACTCCCTCGCCTTACGGCGCCGATGATTTGCCGGTCGGGTGCAT
>CBDUCB010000033.1:0-22284 GCA_965365545.1 uncultured Roseobacter sp.
TTGTGATGCTTGGGGTGGTCGCGGTCGCCTTTTTAGCGGCCTGGCTGGCCCGACGCCGAGGGGAAGATTCAAGCGTCGTTTGGGATGGGCTAATTTGGATTCTGATCGGTGGTTTGATCGGCTGCATCGGCGGCTGCATCGCGTACTTCGGCGACAAGGGCCTTGAAAAGCTGCGCATAGATGATGTGGTCGGGGCCGTCTCGGTACACTTCTTTGCAGGCCTCTGGGGGCTGGTCGCTGTCGCCGTATTCGGCGCAGATGCGCTTGGAACGGGGTTTGCCTCCCAGGCCGTGGCGCAGGGTCTCGGCATTCTCGTGCTCTGCCTTTACGCCGTAGGCGTGCCCTTCGTGCTGCTCTGGGCGCTGAACCGCGTGATACCGTTGCGCGTGACGCAGTATATCGAGACCATCGGCCAGAATGTCGGTGAGCATGGCGCCAACACCGATCTCAATGAGCTGTTCGAAGTGATGCAGCGCCAGGCGCGCAACCGTGACCTGAAAGAGCGCGCGCCACAATCGCCTTTCACCGAAGTCGGGCAGATCGGGCTCTTTTACAATTCGGTTCTGTTCGAGCTCGAACGCTCTTTTGGCCGCGCGGAGAAACAGCAGTCCGACCTTGCGGATGTGCTTGAGCAGAAAAACGCACTTCTGGAAAGCGTCCTGCCCAAACGCATCGCCGCACGCATGAACGAAGGGGCCGACCAGATCGTGGATCAGGTGACCGATGCCACCGTGGTGTTTGTAGATATTGTTGATTTCACCGAATATTCATCGCGGGTGTCGCCGGAGGCGTCTATCACGCTTCTGAGAAACCTTTTTGGGCGGTACGACACCGTCATTCAGCGGTATGAACTCGAAAAGATCAAAACAATCGGGGACAGCTATATGTATGTTTCCGGTGTGACACGCGATCAGGCGGACCATTGCGCGATAGCCATTGATGCAGCCCTTGAGCTGCTCTTTCAGACACGGCAGCTTGGTCTGGCAATGGAGCATGATCTGAGGGTCCGGATCGGGGTGCACAGCGGCCCGCTGGTTGCCGGAGTGGTGGGCGACCTGCGGTTTGTCTATGACCTCTGGGGCACAACGGTAAACATCGCGTCGCGCATAGAGGAGGCCGGCAAGCCGGGCAAGATATCGGTCAGCCAGTCGGTGATTGAACGGATCGGGACTGAATTCACCTTTGAAAGGCAGGCCCGCGTCCGTCTGAAGGGTATCGGTCCGACGGTTCTTTACTCCATAGAGGGCCGCAGACAGAGCATGACTGTGAAGGCACCTTCGCGGTTTTCCTGGCGCGGCACAGATGCAGGATCGTCGTGATCTGCAATAAAATCCGGTCCGGAAGAGACACCGAAATGGGGTGCCCCTGTGCAAGACCGCTCTGTCACCCCGTTCTGTTTACTCATATGCTGAAGCAGTCAGGCCTGGTGTCGCGCCGGTTGGCCCGACTTGATGAACGGTGTTCCGCAGCAGGGCGAACTGCCGCTGACGATCAGCCCGGTGCCGCAGACGTGACGGAAACCTGAGGGACGCAGGAAAGTGACTAAGCCCACCGAAGCCGCTAAATCCTCAATCGTGCAGATGCCTGTCGCAGACGCCCGGCGCCGGGCGGAGCGGTTCTCGTTCGTGCGAGGCCCGGGTGGTGCAACACACCCGGGCCTGTCAGGCGGGTTCTGATACATATGCCTCTTCTGCCATCAATTCAGACTGCTGCAAGAGAGGCCGATGCGCCATGTGACGCCACTCCTGCCACTGTCCTGGGTGAAAACCCCCTGTCCGCGCCGCCCGGGACTGACCGGCAGCGGCTCTTACCTGCAGGGGCTCTGGCATGAGCGGGCGCCTCATTGGTGTTGTGGGTCCTTCGGGGGCCGGCAAGGACACGGTCATGCGGGGGATCGCTGCATCGGCACCGCGCTTCGGACTGGTGCGCCGGACAATCACCCGCGCCCCGGGCCTTGGCGGCGAGGATTATGATGCTGTGAGCGATGCGGAGTTCGACGCGCGGCGCGACGCGGGTTATTTTGCCGTCTACTGGCAGGCACACGGCCTGCGCTACGGCATCCCGCAGGCTACGGTCGCGCGCATCAGAGAGGGAGAAGAGCTGCTGGTAAACCTCTCGCGTGGTGTGCTTCATGACGTGGCGGCCCGGTTCGGCACCTTCACTGTACTGCGCATCTCAGCGCAGCCCGAAACGCTTGCCCGGCGTCTTACAGGACGGGGTCGTGAAACAACTGCGGATATCGCGCGCCGGCTCAGCCGTCCTACCCCTGCAATGCCCGACGGCCTGACCGTGATCACCGTCAGCAATGACGGCGCGCCAGAAGATACTGTGCTCGACGCTCTGAACCTGTTGACGCGGGACAGCGCACCATGAGCGCCCGCACATGCCGGATGCATCCGCGCAAAATCCCCGGTATATCTCTGAATGCCCCGCCACCGGAGATCTGACATGACACCTGACCTGACTGCCTTTGCCGCGACGGCCAGCACCATAGTGTCCGGCGCCGCAGAGCAGTGTTTCGCAAACGCCCGCCTTGTGCTGGCCAACCGGGTGATGACGGGGGCTTTGCATATCACCGGCGACCGGATTGCGGGCATCACCGAAGGCGATCATGTGCCCGCCGGTGCCATCGATTGCCGGGGCGACATGCTGCTGCCCGGGCTGGTGGAACTGCATACCGACAACCTTGAACGCCACATGGAGCCACGGCCAAAAGTGAAACTGCCGCATGTGCCGGCGATCCTCGCGCATGACGGCGAGCTTGCCTCGGTCGGGATCACGACCGTTTTTGACGCATTGCGCGTGGGCTCGATGGTGAGCGACACCGAACACTGGAACCGCTATGCCCGCGAAGTGGCCGGTGAGATCCTGGGCCTGCGGGCACGCGGAGCGTTGCGGGTGCGGCACCTGCTGCACCTGCGCGCCGAGGTCTGCTCTGACACCCTGCTCGAAGAACTGTCGGAATTCGGCCCCGATGACCTCGTAGGTCTCGTGAGCCTCATGGATCACACGCCGGGCCAGCGTCAGTTCCGCGATTTGTCAAAGCTCAGAACCTATTACAGCGGCAGGTACGGCTATACAGATGCTGAATTCGATACGCTCGTTACCGCGCGCAGAGATCTTGGCGACAGGGTGCGCATCCCGCATGAGGAGGCCACCGTCAGTGAGGCCGCGCGGCTGGGCGCGACCCTTGCAAGTCACGATGACACAACACGCGCGCATGTGACCCGTTCCGCGGAAATGGGCATCCGGCTGGCCGAGTTTCCGACCACACCAGAGGCTGCAGCGGCCTGCAGGGATGCCGGTATCCGCATCATTATGGGCGCACCCAACCTTGTGCGCGGCGGCTCTCATTCGGGCAATGTGGGGGCGGGAGAGCTTGCGGAAAACGGGCTGCTGGACATCCTCTCGTCGGATTACGTGCCGTCCCTGCTGCTCAATTCGGCTTTCCGGCTGGCGGCATTATGGGACGATCTGCCCCGCGCCATTGCGACGGTGTCGGCAACGCCTGCAGAGGCGACGGGGCTGCACGATCGCGGCCGAATTGCAGAGGGCATGCTGGCCGACATGATCCGGGTCGAACTGATGGACGAAGTACCGGTCATTCGGGCCGTCTGGCGGGGGGCGGAACGGATCAGCTGACGCCGGCCTCAGCACCGCTGTTACAGAAGCGATCCATGGTCCGGTTTTTTTTGATCTGCATCAACGCAGCTCTGCACCCCGGTGCCTAAGCTGAAATCACAGCAGAGCAAGGAGCAGCCAAGATGCGTATTCTGACAGTATTAGCCCTCAGCATAGCAGGACAGGCCGGCGCGCAGGACGCAGCCGAAGGGTCCCGGCTGTTTCAGCTGCACTGCGCTTCCTGTCATGGTATCGAGGCCGAAGGCGACGGCCCGATGGCGCCTGTGCTTCTGGTGCAGCCATCAGACCTGACATCAATGACCGAACGGTATGACGGGCGGTTTCCGGTCGAACGAATCGTGTCGCGGATCGACGGACGCGACCCGTTGGTCAGCCACGGCAGCGATATGCCGGTCTATGGCTGGTTCTTTGAAGGCAGAGATGTAGCAGTCAAGACACCGGCCGGGCAGCCGATGATGACAAGCCAGCCGATAGCCGATCTGCTGGAATGGTTGCGCAGCGTTCAGGACTGATCGTGGCCTGTACCGTTTGTGGTATCGCGCGGATCGAGAATGCGCGCGATCACGCCGCTTTTGGTCACCTGCCCGGTGACTATTCCGTCCTCTTCAACATTGATCGGCCCGTCTTTGTCGAGCAGCATGCGCATCAGTTCTTCCACGCCGGTATCGGCAGAAATGGTCGTGCCGGAGCCGCCGGTTGAGGGCTCCATCACATCCTGTGCGCGCAATACGCCAAGCGGGTTCATATGGGCCACAAAGTCGGCCACATAATCATTCACAGGCCGCGAGAAGATGTCCTGCGGCGTGCCGCACTGCACGATGCGGCCGCCTTCCATGATGGCGATGCGGTCGCCAAGCTTGAAAGCCTCGTCCAGATCGTGGCTCACAAAAATGATCGTCCGCCTGAGATCACGCTGAAGATCGAGAAGCTCGTCCTGCAGCCGCGTCCGTATGAGCGGATCAAGCGCTGAAAAGGGCTCGTCCATCAGCAGGATCGGCGCGTTGGTGGCAAAAGCCCGTGCCAGACCCACACGCTGCTGCATACCGCCTGAAAGCTCTCCGACTTTGCGATCGGCCCAGTCGGCAAGCCCGACAAGCTCCAGCTGTTTATCGGTCCGGCTCAGACGCTCCGCTTTGGGCACATCGGCCAGTTCCAGCCCCAGGCCGACATTTTCGCGTACCGTGCGCCAGGGCAGCAGACCGAACTGCTGGAACACCATCGACACGCATTCCCGGCGCACCCGGCGCAGATCATCGGCAGAGCTGTGTGTGACATCGCAAGACCAGTCACCGTCATTTACGTGCACTGCTCCGCGCACCACCGGATTAAGCCCGTTGACAGCCCGCAGCAGCGTCGATTTGCCGGATCCCGACAGCCCCATCAGCACGAGGATTTCCCCCGGCGCCACACTCAGTGAGCAATCGTGAACGCCGAGTATCTGGCCTGTGGCCTGCTCCACTTCACTGCGGGTCCTGCCTGCGTCCATCTCCGGCAGTGCCTTTTCCGGCGCATCGCCAAAGACGATGGAGACGTTGTCAAATTCTACAGCAGCCTTCATTTGCGGTCCACCCGGAGCATCCGGTCGAGCATGATCGCCACGACCACAATGATGAAGCCGCTCTCAAACCCGAGCGCCGTATTCACCTGATTGAGCGCGCGCACCACCGGCACACCAAGCCCGTCGGCCCCCACAAGCGCCGCAATCACCACCATCGAGAGTGACAGCATGATCGTCTGGTTCAGCCCCGCCATGATCTGCGGCAGCGCCCAGGGCAGCTCAACTTTCCAGAGTTTCTGCGCACCTGTGGCGCCAAAGGCATCGGCAGCCTCCAGCAGCGGCTTTGGCGCGGTGCTGATGCCCAGATGGGTCAGACGAATGGGTGCCGGCACGACGAAAATCACCGTGGCAATCAGCCCCGGCACCATGCCGATACCAAAAAACACAATCGCCGGAATAAGATAGACGAATGTCGGCAGCGTCTGCATGAGGTCAAGCACAGGCCGCATCGCCTGATAAAGCCGGGGCCTGTGCGCGGCAGCAATTCCGATGGGCACCCCTATGGCCATACAGACCACACAGGCCGACATCACCAGTGTAATGCTCTCCGTCATCTCCTCCCAGTAGTCCTGATTGAGGATGAAGAGAAAGCCCAGAACGACGAAAAGGCAGGTCTTCCAGCTCTTTTGAAGAAACCAGGTAATCGCTGTAAAAGCCGCAATTATCACAAACGGATGCGGCGTCTGCAGCACCCAGAGGATCTGGTCAATCAGCCACTCCATGACCACGGCAAGCCCGTCAAAGAACCACTCTCCGTTGGTCTGCAGCCAGTCAAAGAACGCGGCGGCGGTTTTGCCGACCGGTATCTTGGTTTCGGTCAGCCAGTCAAGCACGTCACGCCTCCGGTTTCAGTGTGATCAGGCCCCGCACCCTGTCAGCGCGGGGCCTGCGGTTTCACAGGCCGAGAGCCGCGTTCACTGCAGCAACGGCATCGCCGCCATCAAGCGTGGTGACGCCTTCGAGCCATGCAGCAAAAGCATCCGGGTTGGCCTTGAGCCAGGCCTCGGCCGCTTCATCAGGATCGGTACCATCGTTCAGAATCGCGCCCATGATCTCGTTTTCCATGGCCAGAGTGAATTTGAGATTGCCGAGAAGCGCGCCCACATTCGGGCATTCCTCAACATAGCCCGCGCGGGTGTTGGTATAGACCGTCGCACCGCCCAGATCCGGACCGAAAAAGTCATCGCCCCCTGTGAGGTAGCCCATGTCGAAGTTGGCATTCATCGGGTGCGGCTCCCAGCCCAGAAAGACGATGGGCTCGTCGCGTTTTGTGGCGCGGTCAACCTGCGCAAGCATGCCCTGCTCAGAGCTTTCACGCACCTCGAAACCGCTCAGCCCGAAGGCATCATCATCAATCATCGACTGGATCAGACGGTTGCCGTCATTACCGGGCTCAATACCGTAAATCTCGTTTTCCAGCGCCTCGGCATGGGTGACAATATCGGCAAAGTCCTTAATGCCCAGATCGCTGGCTGCTTTGTTGACCGCGAGGGTGTATTTCGCGCCCTCAAGGTTTTCACGCACCGTTTCGACGGAGCCATCCTCGCGGTATGGCGCAATATCGGCTTCCATTGTGGGCATCCAGTTGCCGAGGAAGACATCCACGTCCCCCTGTGCCATTGAGGTATAGGTCACCGGTACTGACAGCACTTTGATGTCAGTCTCGTAACCGAGGGCGCGCAGCACCACCGTGGTTGCCGCTGTGGTGGCGGTGATATCCGTCCAGCCCACATCGGAGAAGGTTACTTCGGAGCATTCGGCGGCAGCAGCGGATGCCATAGCGGCAAAGGCCAGCGCGGAGGCGGCTGTTCTGATGTACATATCTGATCTCCCGTTTGATTTTTCCCAAAGGTGCGCAGAATGCGTGCTGCGGTCAACCCGAAAGGGCCGGTCACAGAAACCAGAAAACCTCTTCTAACCGCAGATAAGCTGATGTCAGCTTTCGTCCTGCAACGCTCTGAAAACACCGGACAGCCGGGTGACCTTGCCGCTGGCATCCGGTCGGCCAAGACCAAAGCTTTCGACCAGAACGCATTCGCCCTGCTTGTTGATGAGCCGCTTTCTGAACTGAAAATCACCGCCCTCTGAGATCACTTTCCCGACGATCTGTCGTACTTCTTCACGATCATCGGGGTGGTAGTAATCAATTCCTTCGCTGAGCGCGGGGATATAATCACGTTTGTCCTCGCCGTGAATGCGGAATACCTCATCCGACCAGTAAATCCGGTCTGCATCCAGATCGACCGACCAGAAGCCGATTTTGGCGATGTCCGACAACATCAGCAGCTGCGAATACGCCTCTTCTGCCCGCTGGCGTGCCTCGACCACTTCAGAGACATCCGTGCCGATGGTAAAGATCGTTTGCGAATTGCTCAGCGGGTCCTCAAAGAGGAAATTCTCAGTGCTGAGCCATATCGTGCCGTCGGCTTCTTCGGAGAACACATGTTCAGTGGCCCGGACCTGTCTGCTCTCGCTGGCGAGCAGCTTTTTATCCCGCGCGCGCAGCATCTTGCCCAGTTCGGGCGGCGCGAGTTTAAAGAAATCAGCGCCTTCCGCCACCTTCCGGTCCGTGCCCAGAAGCTGGGCGGATTTTTCGCTGATCCGCACGATTTTACCATCCGGATCGCGGTGCATCATATAAATCTGCCCGTGCTCCAGAATGGCATCAAGCTCCATTGCCAGACCGGGGAATTCGGAGATGACGATCGTCACGCCCTTCATCTGTCCACGCATGTCAAAAAAGGGCGAGCAGGTCAGCTTGAAGCGCGATCCGCCGGAGCTGAATTCCTTGTGGATTGTCTCTCCGAGCTTGAGCGTCTGGTTGCATACTGGCGCGAGCGCCGGGAAGCTGTCCGGCATCACACACTGGCTGACATGCGGGCTGGCGACAGGGCGCGTCAGGCCGAACATCTCAGTCGCGGCATTCGTTGCCTGGCTTATCTGCAGTGCCGTATCGAGCACCATGATCGACAGCGGTGCGGTCTCCAGAACCGACATCAGCTCACCGGTCCGCCCGCTCAGCTCCGCAGCCGTCACCTGGAGCTCCTCGTTGACTGTGATCAGCTCTTCGTTGGTGGATTGCAGCTCTTCGTTTGAGGTCTCCAGTTCCTCATTGGTCGCCTGCAGTTCTTCATTGGTGGATTGCAGTTCCTCGTTCAGCGACTGCAGTTCCTCATTTGAGGTTTCAAGCTCTTCAATGGTCTGCTGCAAGGCTTCACGGGTGGTGGCAACTTCGTCTTCCAGCAGCCTGATCCGGTCGGCATCAATCCCCTCATCTTCGGACGGCCGCTCTTTTTCCGCCCCCCGCGCACGATCTATGCTGAGCTCGGTAAAAACCACCAGGGCTGCGCGCTCATTGATGTCGCGCGCGATGATCGGATAAACGTCAAGACGGATTTCCGCGTCGTCATCGTCGGCCAGCAGGTGTCGCACGCCCGAGCGATGCTCTGCGTTCTTCAGCGCCAGCGTCACGAGGCTGCGCGCCTCTTCGCGGAAAGGCCGGCGCAACAGATCGATGTGCATTCTCAGATTGCTGGTATCGCTGACCTCAATGAACGAACTGACGTTGCCGTAAACCCGCACGATTGAATATTCGTCTGTGACCAGAACCGAGTTTTTGCCCAGCGACAAAGCCAGTGCCTCGAACATCTGACGGTCTGTGGTTTCCGCCGGTTGTCTGTTTGCGGGCTGTGCCTGCGCAATCCGGCGCGACTGCGGCACCTGGCGGCTGTTAGAAAACGCGGTGTGCTCGGAACGCCGGATTGACCGGCGCCGGTAGATATGTGCCGAGGTGTTATCCTGGAAAAACATCTCGTCGGATCCGGCCACGCTCTCGGCTGTGCCAAGAAACATCAGAGAATTCTCACTCATGGCATAGTGAAAGCGCGACATAACTTTATGCTGAAGTGCATTGCCGAAGTAAATCAAAAGGTTACGGCAACACAAAAGATCAACCTTCTGAAACGGCGGGTCCTGACAGACATTGTGATCCGAAAAAAGAATGGCCGAGCGCAGGCTGTCGATCACCCGTATGCCGTCATTCTGATGGATGAAGTACTGATCCGCCAGGGATTTGGGAATATCGTTGAGCGCCGCCGTCCCGTAGATCCCCCGGCGCGCGACCTCAAGAGCGTCTTTGTCGATGTCCGTGGCAAAAATCTGCACATGATTTTTGAGCGATATCTTTGCGCCGCCCAGGGCCTCGCTGAGCAATATGGCGATGGAATAGGCCTCTTCACCGGTCGCACAGCCGGCGATCCAGACCCGCAGCGGGGCCGAGCCCTTCTTTTCCAGCAAAGCCGGCAGCAGATCACGCAACTGCTCAAACTCTGTTTTGTCGCGAAAAAACCGTGTGACCGAGATCAGCAGATCTTTGAAAAGCGCATCAACCGCGCTCGGATTAACCCGGCAGAACTGTGTATATTCCTCGTGGCTTTCGATGCCCAGCGCCACCATGCGCCGCTCAATCCGGCGGTTAATGGTGGTCTGTTTGTACTCGCGGAAATCCACCCGCGTGCGCGCCAGCAGGATCTGCAACAGATCCGACGAGGGGCTCTTCTCCGAGGCTTCCTGGCGAAAATCGTTAAAATCACGCGGTGATGTCAGTATTTTCTGCAGGTGAGTGCCGATCTCATATGGCCGGAGCACCAGATCGACACATCCGGTCTGCATCGCGGCCATTGGCATGCCGTCGTATTTCGCGCTTTCGGTGTCCTGGGTGATGGTAATTCCGCCGGCTTCGCGGATTGCCTGCACACCATATGCCCCGTCGGTCCCGGTTCCTGAGAGAATGATCGCCATGGATTTCTCGCCGTGCCCGTCCGCAAGACTGAGCAGAAACCGGTCCACGGATGGTTTCGGCGAGGCCACTTCCGTACTTGGCTCCACAAGACAGAGCCGGCCATCCTTATAAACCACATCGGTCTTGGGCGGGGTGACGTAAATCACATTCGGAGCGGGCACCAGTCCGTCGCTGACATCCTGAACACTAAGTGAGGTTTGTCGTGCAACCAGTTCTGTCATAAGGCTTTTATGGTGGGGCGACATATGCTGCACAACGACATATGTCACATTGAGATCGGTAGGCAGCGTCGCCACCAGTTCCCGTATCGCTTCCAGACCGCCGGCCGATGACCCGATCCCGATGATCGTCAGTTCGGCCCCCTGGATTTCTGTCCCGTCCATAGTGTTCAGCCCCCTGTGCGGCGCCCCTGCTGCATGTCAGAGGTGTCCCATCAGGCAGAGGTTTTGGCAACCCCACGTTGCATTAATTCCCGTAATACGACACAGATGCAACGTAATTAAAGGGTTTTCAGAGTAGTTCTGGGGCACGCAACACCACCGTACGGTGCGTTTACCGGATAAGCAGACGGATACCGCATTTTGTATGCGTGTGAGTCCGAAAGGTGCGTGACTATGACAGATATTTTAGAGTTTCCTGCCCCGACTACCGTGGTGTCTGACCGGACACTGACGCTCAACCTCATTCTCAGGGGCGGTCAGGCGATTTCGGTCCGCTCCTGCGAGATCCTCGGTCAGAATTTCAGGAACCGTGTGTCTTTTCAGGGTGTCAACGAGATTAACGATGTGCTGGTAACGTCGCTGGCGCTGGCCCTGCGCAAAAGTCTCGCATCTGTACCGGACGACGGCCCGCATGTTCTGGCGCTGCCGGAATTCCTTGTTGAGGTCCCCGGGCTGATGCTCTGCGGGGCGCATGTGATGGTCATGAAGACCTGCAACGGGTTGCGGAACGCCATTGTCCGGTTCCGCGAGTTCATGGGATCGGTAAACGAAGCCTTTCATCACGATCTGGGATTTCAGGGAACGGATCCTTCGCACAGTGAGCGGCTTGCGGCCAGTGTCTTCAACGATATCTGCCTGCCGATGCTCAACCTGTGCCGCGACATGGAATTTGTGCGGGAAAGCGGCACCGTGAAGGTCCCTGCAGAACTGATCGCCAAAGCGCAGGAGTTCGAGTTTCAGGCGGAACTGCTCAAGCGGTTCATTTTCAACGCGGGCAGCGGACATTCTGATCCGACCTCCGCCCACCTTGGCGCTTCGGTGCAACGGATGATGCTCTGACCTTCAGAGGCTTGCAGGGCTTGGCGCAGCACAACGGGCGTGGCATCAGATGTCACGCCCGTTTTGCCGGAGAGCACTATGATCACACTTCAGTCACGCGATTTGCGGGCCACCATACTGCCGCGCGGTGCGACGCTTAGCGGCCTGTGGCACCGCAGCTCAGACCGCGGACTGGTTCTGGGCTCTCCGGATGCGTCTCATTATGACCGCGATCTTCTGTATGCAGGCGCGATCGTGGGCCCGCTCGCCAACCGCATTTCGGGTGCCGGCGTTACGATCGCGGGCCAGAAATGGGCCCTGCCCGCCAACGAAGGCGCAAACTGCCTGCATAACGGCCCCGGCGGTTTACACAGCCTTGTGTGGGAAGCAACAGAGCAATCCGGAGACAGCGTTACCCTGCAGGCAGATCTGCCTCACGGGGCAACCGGCCTGCCAGGGAACCGCCGGATCACAGCGCGATACAGGCTGACATCTGATGCTGCGCTGGAACTCATCCTTGAAGCTGTATCGGACAGGCCCACAGTGATGAACCCGGCGCATCACCCCTACTGGACCCTTGGCACTCATAGCGCCAAAGCACTCAGTCTGCAGGTCACCGGCACAGAATATACTCAGACCGATGCAGAAAACCTGCCCACCGGGCGGGTGCTGCCCGTCACCGGCACCGCTTTCGATTTTACTGCTGCGCGCAGAATGCCTGCAGATGGCACGATTGACATTAATGTATGTCTTGCACGCCCCACGTCCGCCACGCCGCGCCCGGTGGCAATGCTGACCAGTGACGAAGGGGTGCGCCTTGAGCTCGAAACGACAGCGCCCGGGCTGCAGATCTATAACGCCAGCGGACTGGCGCGCTCTGACATTCCGATGCACCCGCACCAGAGGCTGGAGCCTTTCGCGGGGATCGCGCTGGAACCTCAGGGGTGGCCCGATGCGCCCGCACACCCGGGTTTTCCGTCTGTGGACCTTCACCCGGGCACCCCGTTCCGGCAGCATACAATCTACCGGATTTTCCGCTGATTATCGCATCGCGTCACACTATCGCCATGCAACGGCCCCGGCACCGGCAGAAAACCCATTTAAAAGGGGCTGGTGTAAGGAACACAGAACCCGAGCAGGATATGCCATGCAGGACGAGCAGCAAAAACCACCTGACCCCCGGCCCCCGGAGAAATCCGAAAAACCGAAGCCGGAAAAAACAGATAAGCCTGAACCGCCGATCACGGATTACGCGAGCCTCTGAGAGAGGCCACACCCCTTGATCAGGGCCATCCGGCACGCCAGGATGCGGGAGTGTCAAACCCGGTCTCATCCATCAGAAATCTCGGCCCCGCCTATGAGGCGGCCTGCGCGGATGCCGGCATCATGTCGGCAGAGGCATTGCGCCGGATCGGCGCGGATGTCGCTTATGCCCGGCTTTTGCGCGCGGGGACCAAACCTCACTTCATCGGCTACTATGTTCTGGTTATGGCACTGCAGAACCGCCCGTGGAACGACTGCCGGGGCGACGAAAAGAAGGCTCTGCGCAAACGCTTTGACGCCATTCGCGCCGAGGCATTCGATGAAAACGCAGATGCCTTCGAGCGGATGATGGATCAGATCGGCGTGCGGCCGCCGACCACGTAAATCAAAAAGGGCCGGCGCAGGCCGACCCTTTCCAAACATCAGTTTGCCGACCGGTTCAGCCGACGAGTTCAGTGCCTGAGAAGAAATAAGCTATTTCTTCTGCTGCTGTTTCAGGAGCATCGGAGCCGTGCACGGAATTCTCGCCGACGCTTTCGGCGAACTCGGCGCGGATGGTGCCGGGTGCGGCATCTGACGGGTTGGTCGCGCCCATCACTTCACGGTTCTTTGAGATTGCGTTCTCGCCCTCGAGGACCTGCACGACAACCGGCTCGGACGCCATGAACTCGCAAAGTTCGTCATAGAACGGGCGCTCTGCATGCACGGCGTAAAAAGCACCGGCCTGGGCTTTGGTCATGTGGATACGTTTCTGCGCGATGATGCGCAGGCCGGCGTCCTCAAACTTTGCGTTGATTTTGCCGGTCAGGTTGCGGCGTGTGGCGTCGGGTTTGATGATCGAAAATGTGCGTTCGAGAGCCATTGGATATCTCCTGGGTGTTCATTTGCGGCGCGTCTACCACGCGGTCCGGTCCGGTTAAAGCGGATTATTGCGGGGCGGGCGGCGCGCGTTTATCGAGGCCTTCGGGGCACACCCGCACCGGCACCCTGCATGCTGATCAGCATACCCGGCCCGGCTCATGTGCGGACGTCCCCCCGGTGCAGCCGTGCATCCGCCCACCGGCGCGTCCCCTCCCCGGTCCTGCAGTGGCAGACCGGATGAAGCGCCCGCGCACGCCCGTGTGCTGTCACACATTGACACTGACGCCAGCCTGCTTCAGTGCAGCGTTCATGTTACGGATCTCGGATATCAGCTATTCTGTCGAAGGCCGCCCGCTCTTTGAGGGCGCCAGTGCGGTCATTCCCGACGGGCATAAAGTGGGCCTTGTCGGTCGCAACGGTGCCGGCAAAACCACCCTTTTTAAAATCATCCGGGGCGAGCTTGGTCTCGACGGCGGCGATATCGCCCTGCCCTCGCGCGCAAAGATCGGCGGCGTGGCACAGGAAGTGCCCTCCTCGTCGACATCCCTGATTGATACCGTTCTGGAAGCCGATACAGAGCGCGCGAGCCTTCTTACCGAGGCAGAAACGGCCACCGACCCCACCCGGATTGCCGAGATCCAGACCCGGCTGGCGGATATTGACGCCTGGTCGGCCGAGGGTCGCGCGGCAAGCATTCTCAAGGGTCTCGGATTTGACGATGCTGAACAGCGCATGCCCTGCTCTGATTTCTCCGGCGGCTGGCGGATGCGCGTTGCGCTGGCTGCCGTGCTCTTTGCCCAGCCCGATCTGCTGCTGCTTGACGAGCCCACCAACTATCTCGATCTCGAAGGCGCGCTCTGGCTCGAGGCCTATCTCGCTAAATACCCCCATACGGTCATCATTATCAGCCACGACCGCGGTCTGCTGAACCGCGCGGTGGGCGCCATCCTGCATCTGGAAGACCGCAAGCTCACGTTCTATCAGGGCCCCTATGACCAGTTCGCGCGCCAGCGTGCCGAGCAGCGTGCCGTTCAGGCCGCGATGGCAAAAAAGCAGCAGGCCCGGCGCGATCACATGCAGTCGTTTGTCGATCGCTTCAAAGCCAAGGCATCAAAGGCGAAACAGGCCCAGTCCCGCCTGAAAATGATCGAAAAAATGGATATGATCGCCTCGCCCGAGCAGGTGGCGAAACGCGTATTCACCTTCCCCGAGCCTGAAGAACTGTCGCCGCCGATTATCTCTATCGAGGGCGGATCCACCGGATACAACGGCACACCCGTACTGAACCGCCTGAACCTGCGCATCGACCAGGATGACCGCATCGCGCTTTTGGGAAAGAACGGCCAGGGCAAGTCGACCCTTTCAAAGCTGCTGAGCAACCGCCTTGTGCTGATGGACGGCAAGGAAATCCGCGCCGGCAAGCTGCGCGTCGGCTTTTTCGCCCAGCACCAGGTTGAGGAACTGCACGTCAATGAAACGCCGCTGCAGCATATGATTTCAGCCCGTCCGGATGTGCAGCACTCAAAGCTGCGCGCACAGCTTGCGGGCTTCGGGCTGGGCCCTGACCAGGCTGAGACAGAAGTGGGACGGCTCTCGGGCGGACAGAAAGCACGCCTGTCGCTGTTGCTCGCCACACTCGATGCACCACACCTGCTGATCCTCGACGAGCCGACCAACCACCTCGACATCGAAAGCCGCGAAGCCCTGGTCGAGGCGCTGACGCGCTATTCCGGTGCGGTGATCCTTGTGAGCCACGATATGCATCTGCTGAGCATGGTCGCCGACCGGCTCTGGCTGGTGTCGAACGGCACCGTGAAACCCTATGACGATGACCTTGAGGCTTATCGCCGGATGTTGCTGACCCCGGCGAAACCGGTGAGCAAATCAGCCAAGCCCAAAGTGGTACCCGAGGCCCGACGCGCCAGCAGGGACGAGATTCTGGCCCTCCGATCAGAGGTGCGCAAATCCGAAGCCCGGGTCGAAAAGCTCAACGAAATGCGCGACAGGCTTGCCGGCAAACTGGCCGACCCGGCGCTTTACGAAGATGCCAAGGGCGGCGAACTGGAAGTCTGGAACAAGAAATACGCCGAAGTGATGGAAGCACTCGAAAGAGCTGAAACACTCTGGATGACCGCTCTGGAAAAACTTGAAACCGCCGGGCCCGACCGCTGACACCTTTGCCTGCACTCACATCAGGCTCCGGGGCACGCCCCCGGACAGGACGATAAATGATACCTGACACTGCCTTTATGATCACCGCCTTCGTCACCATGTTCGTGGTGATCGATCCCATCGGGCTGGCGCCGCTCTTTGTGGCGCTGACCCAGGGCATGTCTTCCGCCCTGCGCCGGCGCATTGCTTTTCGCGCGACCCTCGTCGGGGTTCTCATTCTGCTGGCCTTTGCGGCCTTTGGCGAGGCCCTGCTGAATTTCATCGGGATCTCGATGCCCGCCTTCCGCGTCGCCGGCGGTATTCTGCTGTTTCTGACCGCACTTGATATGCTCTTTGAGCGGCGCACCAAGCGGCGCGAGGACCGCTCGGACGGGGACGAGCACGAGGATCCTTCTGTGTTTCCCCTCGCCATCCCGCTGATAGCAGGTCCGGGCGCCATCGCATCGGTGATCCTGCTTATGGGCCAGCGACCGGGGATTGAGGGCACCGTGATGGTGCTTGGCGCAACCGGCCTCGTGATGGTCATCGTTGTCGCCTTCTTCATGGCCAGCGGGCTGATCGAACGCGCGCTCGGCAAAACCGGTATCACCGTCGTTACCAGGCTTCTGGGCATGCTGCTCGCAGCACTTTCGGTTCAGTTCGTGCTCGACGGGCTCTCGGCATTCGGCTTTGGCCCCGGCGCGGGCTGACATCGCGCGCACGGCTTCCTATATCGGTGCGGAAACAACGCAAAGGATATGCCGTGCAGGGCGATGATATCGGCAGACTTATCTATCTGGTACTCCTCGGTCTGATGATCGCTGGGTTTTTCGTGGCGCAGAACCGCATGTCGCTGAACAAAACCCTTCAGTCGGCAGCCGTCTGGGTGCTGATATTTTTTGGCGTGGTCGCGATCTACGGTCTCTGGGGAGACATCCGCCAGACGGTCATGCCGCAACAGATCAGCTTTGCTGAGACCGGTCAGATTGTCGTGCCGCGCAGCCCCGACGGCCACTACTATATCCGGGCGGATGTGAACGGGGCGTCCACGCTCTTTGTGCTCGACACCGGCGCCACCGAAATGGTGCTGACACAGGATGACGCACGCCGCGCGGGCCTTGATCCGCAGGCGCTGAACTATACCGGCCGGGCGATGACCGCCAACGGCGAGGTGCGCACAGCACCGGTCTGGCTGGAGAGTGTCACCCTGGGCGCAGTCACCGACCGCAATCTGCCCGCCACCGTGAACGGCGGAGAAATGTCACAGTCACTGCTGGGCATGACCTATCTGCAACGCTGGGGCCGGATTGAGATTGAGGGCGGAGAGCTGACCCTGACACGCTGATCAGGTTTCGGCTTTCTTTTCCCAGCTCCCCGATTCCTCGGACCAGTACTGCGCAGGAACACCGGCGTCTTTCAGCTCTTTCCACTGTGCGCGCGCCACGTCCAGCGCCTGCGGGTCATTGCCGTCAAATAGCACGCAAACCCTCTCCATATCCGCCACTTCGTGGGGTGTTACCGGCGCCCCGTCGATGCTCATGACACAGTGCGCGCCATTTGCCGCCGGCCCCTCCTGGGTTGTCAGCAGGACCGGCTGCGCCGCATCATGCGCACCGCCGGCCAGACCATGGGCCGGAAACCCATCTGCCGGACCTTGCCAGAGCTTCATATCGAGCCACTCCAGCCGCGCCCGGTCAGTGCCGCGCACAGCAACCTTCCACCCGGCCCCCGCCGCTTTGCCCAGCAGCATCGCAAGCGTATCCTCCATCGGGCGCCGCGTCAGATGGTAGAACATCGCCATGCCCACAGCGGTTATTCCGTCTCGAAGTGATCCGCCACAAGCCGGTCGAGCGCCCGCACGCCCCAGCCGGTCGCACCTTTGGGCGCCAGGGGCGTTTCGGATTTCACCGAGGCGACACCGGCAATATCCAGATGGATCCACGGCACACCCTCTTTGACAAAGCGCTGCAGATACTGCGCCGC
The DNA here is from genome assembly GCA_965365545.1 of uncultured Roseobacter sp. Taxonomy (GTDB): domain Bacteria; phylum Pseudomonadota; class Alphaproteobacteria; order Rhodobacterales; family Rhodobacteraceae; genus Roseobacter. The sequence goes on from CBDUCB010000033.1 coordinate 17,519, forward strand.
TGTGATTGAGCCCGCCGGACGGCCCCCGATGTTTTTCATATCCGCAACGGGGGATTTCAGCATATCGTCGTAAGCCTCGCCCAGCGGCATCCGCCAGGCACCCTCGCCCTCGGCATCCGCGGCTTTGAGGAAACGGTTGCACAGCGTGTCGTCGTTAGAGAAGACACCGGCATTCTCATGGCCAAGACCGATGATGATCGCGCCGGTCAGAGTTGCCAGATCGATCATACCGGCCGGTTCAAACCGTTCCTGCGCGTACCACATGACATCGCAGAGCACGAGGCGGCCCTCGGCATCGGTATTCAGGATCTCGACAGTATCGCCCTTCATGGATTTCACCACATCACCGGGGCGGATCGCCGTGCCCGACGGCATGTTTTCCACCAGTCCGACCAGCCCCACGACATTTGCTTTGGCACCGCGCAGTGCCAGCGCACGCATCACACCGGCGACCGTTCCGGCCCCGCCCATGTCCATGGTCATGTCTTCCATACCGGCGGCGGGTTTCAGGCTGATACCACCAGTATCAAAAACCACGCCCTTCCCGACGAGCGCCAGCGGGGCTTCGCCCTCGGCGCCTCCGTTCCACTGCATCACCACCACTTTTGAGGGGCTCGACGAGCCCTGACCGACCGCCAGCAGGGTGCGCATGCCCAGTTCTTCAAGCTTGTCCTCTTCCAGCACCTCCACCGACAGACCCAGCTTTTCCATGTCGGCAAGCCGGTTGGCGAATTCGGTGGTGGTCAGAATATTGGCGGGCTCATTGACCAGATCGCGGGCGAAAAAGCACCCGTCAGCCAGCGCCAGATGCGGTGCTGCGGCCTCTTTGGCGGCCTCCGGGTCACTGCACATCACTTCGATGGTGCCTTTTGCTGCCTCCGCACCCGTTTTGTGCACGTTGAAATCATAGTCCCGCAACACAGCCCCCGAGACCACATGCGCCACACGCCTCGCCCGCCCGGCAGCCAGCAACAGATCCGCCTTGCCGCGCAGACGGCCGAGAACAGCGCCCCCCTTGCGCGCCACGATGTCTCCTGACCGGCGCGGCAGACAAAGCACATCCACCGCCTCCGCCTTCATGCCCGCAGGCCAGGCCAGCGTGAACACTTTGCCGGGTTTGAGATCTTTCTCAGCGCGCGCCGCAAGCGCGCGGTTCAGCGCGCCTTTGCTCAGGCGGTTGACCCGGCGCCCGGCCGCATCTGTTTTGCCTTCCGTATCCACAATGATGGCGACGCGGCCCTCGTGTCCTGCCAGCTTCTCAATATCGGTTTCGGTAAACGTCACGGGGGTCGGCGTGGTCATGGTTCGGGCCTCCTGGGATTGCATTCCTGCATCGACCTAGCGCGGCTGAAGGCCGAAGACCAGATAGCAGTTTTACCGCAGCACATTCTGGTCTATTCTGAAAAAAACACAGGCAAAAAAAACTGAAAGGTGTACGGGTGGTCAGAATCGACAGATATATCCTGTCGCAACTGCTGATCCTGTTTGGTTTTTTTGCGCTCGTTCTGGTGGCTGTGTTCTGGATCAACCGCGCGGTCATCCTGTTTGACCGGCTGATCAGCGACGGGCAATCGGCGTTTATCTTTCTTGAATTTACCGCTTTGGGCCTGCCAAAACTGATCACAACCGTGATCCCCATCGCCACTTTCTGTGCCGCCGTCTATGTCACCAACCGGCTGAGCAATGAAAGCGAACTGACGGTCATGCAGGCTACAGGCTCCGGCCCGTTCCGCCTCGCGCGGCCGGTGTTGTATTACGGGATCATCGTATTTCTGATGGCATCGGTGCTGCATCATTTCCTTGTCCCGATGGCCCAGCAACAGCTCAATCAGCGCGAAGCCGAAATTTCACAGAACGTCACGGCAAGGCTGCTGACCGAGGGCACCTTTCTCAATCCGACGCGCGGGGTCACTTTTTACACCCGCGCGATCGACGTGGACGGGGTGCTGAGGGATGTTTTTCTGTCAGACCGGCGCGACCCGCAGGAAGGTGTTATGTACACCGCGCAGGAGGCTTATCTGATCCGCAGTGACAACCGCACGACGCTTATTATGGTCGACGGGATGGCGCAGCGTCTGACCAATGACGACCGGCGACTGGCCACGGCAAATTTCCGGGATTTCTCATTCGACATCACCAGCCTGGTCAGTAATGACGCCCAGGGCCGGCGCAGCGCGCGGACGCTGACGACGCCGGAACTGTTCATGCCCTTTGAGCTGCTTGCGGAGCAGACAGGTCAGAGCCCCGGCACTCTGGCTGAGGAGTTTCACGCCCGCTTTGCGGAGCCGTTCTTTTGCGTGGTGGCCGCGATGATAGGCTTCAGCACATTGCTGGTCGGGGGCTTTTCCCGCTTTGGCATCTGGCGCGAGGCCTTTATCGCCTTTTTGCTGCTGGTCGCGCTTGACGGGGCGCGCAGCACGCTGGTCGATCCGGTGCGCAATGACCCCGATATGTGGCCGGTGCTCTATGCACCCTCTCTTGCCGGCGCGGTACTGGCGCTCGCAATGCTCTGGTATGCGGCACGTCCGCGATGGATCAGGCGGCGGTTCAGCGGAGTGGCAGCATGATTTTGCACTATTACTTCGCCCGCCGCTTCATCTGGAGTTTCCTGATCATCACGATGATCCTCTATTCGCTCGTGGCCCTCGTGGATCTGGTGGATCAGACCCGAAAGTTCGGTGATCTCGGTGTCTCATTCGGCCAGCTTGTCGGGCTGACACTGCTCAACGCACCTGAAACGGTCAACCAGATCCTGCCGCTGATCATGATCCTTGCGACCATTGTTCTTTTTGTAAATTTCGCGCGCACCTCGGAGCTGGTCGCGACCCGTGCGGCCGGGCGGTCCGCGCTCAGCGCGCTGATGGCACCGGTGGCGGTTGCGATGCTGATCGGTGCCTTTGCAGTGACCATGCTCAACCCGATCGTCGCCGGCACGTCTTCCAGGTACAGCCAGCTTACAGAAAGCTACCGGAGCGGCGGTGCCTCCACGCTGTCGATTTCCAGCGAGGGGCTCTGGCTGCGCCAGGGCGGCGAGACCGGCCAGACGGTGATCCGGGCCTTGCGCTCTAATCAGGACGCCTCCGTACTCTATGATGTGACTTTTCTGGAATATGCACCGGCGACCGGCCCGCGCCGGCGCGTTGCCGCGCAAAGCGCGGCCCTCGAAGATGGCGCGTGGATGCTGACGAATGCAAAGGAATGGCCGCTCGCACCCGGTGTTAACGCCGAAGCCACTTCCGTCACGCACGAGCGGCTGCGTATCCCCTCGACGCTGACCCTCGAGCGGATCAGGGAAAGCTTCGGACGCCCGGGGTCCATTTCAATCTGGGCGCTGCCGGATTTCATCAGGCAGCTTGATCAGGCCGGGTTCTCCTCGCGCCAGCACCGCGTCTGGCTGCAGTCCGAGCTGGCACGTCCGCTCTTTCTGATGTCGATGGTTCTGGTCGCCAGCGCCTTTACCATGCGCCACACGCGCTTTGGCGGCACCGGTCTGGCCGTGCTTGCCGCGGTACTTCTGGGCTTCGGCCTCTACTTTATCCGCAGTTTTGCGCAGATCCTGGGCGAGAACGGCCAGATCCCGGTTTATCTGGCGGCCTGGGCGCCACCTGTCGCCTCTGTCATGCTTGCACTCGGGCTTTTGCTGCATGCGGAGGATGGCTGATATGCTGAACCGCCTCGCAGCTTTGCTTTTCCTCCTGATGTTGTCCTGCCCGGCAACCGCACAGCAGACCGCGACCGATAATCCACCCACGGTCCTGATCGCGGATGAACTGCTCATCCGCGAAGACCGCGTGCTGGTCGCCCGCGGCAATGTCGAAGCCTTTCAGGGCACGACCCGCATCACTGCCAGCGAAATCCGCTATGACCGAAGCGCGGGATCGCTCGAGATCAGGGGACCGATTGGCATTACAGACGGCGGACGCACGACGATCCTCGCGTCCGCGGCCAGTCTGGATGAAAACCTGCGCACCGGCCTGCTGAGCAGCGCGCGCCTTGTGATGAACCAGCAGTTGCAGCTTGCCGCAGTGCGGATGCAACGGGTGACACCGCGCTATGACCAGCTTTACAAAACCACCGTAACATCATGCAGAATCTGCGAAAACGGCAAACCGCCTCTCTGGCAGATCCGCGCAAAACGGGTGATCCACGACCGCGAAGAACGCCAGATCTATTTTGATCAGGCGCAGTTCCGGATCAGAAACATTCCCGTGGCTTATTTTCCGCGTCTGCGTCTGCCCGATCCGACCGTCGAGCGTACGACCGGCTTTCTTATACCCTCGCTGCGCACAACCAGCGAACTCGCGACAGGGATCAAGATCCCCTACTTTATCGCGATCGACCCGCATCGCGACATAACCGTCACACCATATGTTTCCGCGCGCACCCGGACCCTGGAGCTGCGGTATCGCCAGGCCTTTGTGAACGGCCGCATTGATTTTGAGACAGCCGGAAGCCGGGATGACGAACGCCCCGGAGAAACCCGCGGTTATCTTTTCGGCACCGGTAATTTCGAACTGCCGGATGATTTTCGCCTGACCTTTGATGTCGAACTGACCTCGGATGACGCCTATCTCGAGAATTACGGCTATTCCGGCAAAGACCGTCTCGACAGCGCGCTGACGATCAGCCGGGCGCGACGCGACGAGTTCATCTCGGCCGGTCTGATCAATTACAAATCACTGCGCGACGGCGACGTGAATGCCGAGCTGCCGACCGTGGTGGCGGATCTCTATTATGAAACCCGGTACTTTCCACAGGCCTTTGGC
>CBDUCB010000034.1:0-21300 GCA_965365545.1 uncultured Roseobacter sp.
ACAGCGCGGCGGCGAGGCGGGTGCCCTGATCAATCGCGCGTTTGGCGTCAAGCTCGGCGGCCACATCGGCGCCACCGATCACATGGCAGGCGATACCGCGCTTTTCCAGCGCATCTGCAAGGCTGCGGTCGGAAAGCTGCCCGGCGCAAAGCACAATCGTATCGGCCTCAATCAGCGTCGGGTTCTCGCGGGCCTCACCATAAGAGACCACGAGCCCGCCGTCCTCGATGCGCTCGTAATTTACGCCGCCGACCATCTTCACGTCTTTCATCGCCAGCGCCATGCGGTGAATCCAGCCGGTCGTCTTGCCAAGGCGCTTACCGGGTTTCTCCGCTTTGCGCTGCAACAGGGTAACGGCGCGGGCCGGCGCATCTGGTTGCGGGCCTTCGGGGGCGAGACCCGCGCGGTGCTCTTCGGGGTCGGTGACGCCCCATTCGCGCATCCAGTCAGGCAGGCTTTCGGTGGGGCTGGTACCTTCGTGCACAAGATATTCGGCCACGTCGAAACCGATGCCGCCGGCCCCGACAATGGCCACCCGGTCACCGACCTTTGCCTTGCCGCGCAGCACGTCGACATAGTTTACAACATGCGGCGCGTCCTGCCCGGGAATGCCCGGATCACGCGGCAGAACGCCGGTCGCAATCACGACCTCGTCAAAGCTTTGCAGATCGTCGGCGGTCACTTCGCGGCCCAGATGCACAGAGACACCTTGCTGGTCCAGCATTGTCCGGTACCAGTCCACAAGGCCGAAGAACTCTTCTTTGCCCGGCACCTGTTTGGCCATATTCAGCTGACCGCCGATTTCATCCGCGCGGTCAAAGAGGGTCACGTTATGCCCGCGCGCAGCTGCTGTGATTGCGGTGGACAGGCCCGCAGGCCCGGCACCGACAATGGCAATCGTGCGCGTCTCATCCGCCTGCGAGATTGTAAGCTCTGTCTCATAACAGGCGCGCGGATTCACCAGACAACTGGAGATTTTGCCCGAGAACGTATGATCCAGACAGGCCTGGTTGCAGGCGATGCAGGGCGCGATTGTGTCGCCTTCGCCACGCATGGCCTTTGCCACGAAATCGGCATCCGCGAGCATCGGACGCGCCATGGAGACCATATCCGCACAGCCCGTCGCCAGCACCTCTTCGGCGACGCCCGGGGTGTTGATCCGGTTCGAGGTGATCACCGGAATGCCCACTTTACCCATCAGCTTTCTGGTGACCCAGGCAAAAGCCGCACGAGGCACTGAGGTCGCAATGGTGGGGATCCGCGCTTCGTGCCAGCCGATACCGGTATTGATGATCGTCGCACCCGCGGCCTCAACGGCCTGCGCAAGCTCGACAACTTCGGCATGGGTGGAGCCGTTGGGCACCAGATCAATCATCGAAAGCCGGTAGATCAGGATAAAATCAGTGCCCACCGCCTCGCGCACACGGGCCACAACCTCCACGGGCAGGCGCATCCGGTTCTGATAGGATCCGCCCCACTCATCGGTGCGTTTATTGGTATGCGTCACCAGGAACTGGTTGAGGAAATACCCCTCAGAGCCCATGATCTCGACCCCGTCGTATCCCGCCTCCTGCGCGCGCTGTGCACAGGCCACGATATCGCGGATCTGCTTTTCAATGCCGTCCGCGTCGAGTTCGGTCGGGACAAACGGTGAGATCGGCGATTTAATCGCAGAGGGGGCTACGCATTTCGGGCCGTAGGCATAGCGCCCGGCATGCAGAATCTGCATGGCAATCCTGCCGCCCGCCGCATGCACCCGGTCGGTCACGATGCGGTGGTTGGCGACATCCTGATCGCTGACCATCATTGCGGCACCTGGCAGGACGGAGCCTTCAAGGTTGGGGCCGATCCCACCTGTGACCATCAGCGCCACTTCACCCCGTGCACGGGCGGCATAGAACTCCGCGACCCGGTTCCAGTCTTTCGTTTCCTCAAGACCGGTGTGCATCGAGCCCATCAGCACGCGGTTTTTGAGCGTGGTAAACCCCAGATCCAGCGGCGCCAGAAGATGCGGATAGTCTGCCATGCCGAAATTCCCCCTGTTGGTTGGCACCACATCACATTTTCACATATCCGCTGTCACGTCGAACGCGGCGTCAAACGGCGAAAGGATGCAGAATGATAAGGTGGGCTGAGCCAGGCTGCGCGCCCGCGCTGGCGGAAATTATGTTCCGTGCGGTGCGCGAAGGAGAGAGCCCGTATAGCGAGCCGCAGAGGGCCGCATGGATGCCCGCGCGCGCCGGCACGACATGCCGCGCCCGAGGACACACGCCAGCCTGATGGCGGAACCGGCCTTTCAGGCGACGGGCTTTCAGGTTATCCAGCGGGAAAGCGTACAAAGGTGGGGCCAGCATCTGTGCCGGGCCTTAATGGAGAGATTTCTGACATGACCCCCGAAGACATCGAAAAGCTGCCCTATCGCCCCTGCGTCGGTGTCATGCTGATGAATGCCGCGGGCGAGGTCTTTGTCGGACAGCGGATCGACAGCCGGATCGCCGCCTGGCAGATGCCGCAGGGCGGGATCGACAAAGGCGAAGAGGCGCGCGATGCGGCGCTGCGCGAATTGCGGGAGGAAACGGGTGTCACGCCGGATAAGGTCAGCGTCGTGGCCGAAAGCCACCAGTGGCTCCCTTATGAGCTGCCCCATGATCTCGTGCCGAAGCTCTGGAAAGGACGGTTTCGCGGTCAGGAGCAGAAATGGTTTCTTCTGCGCTTTCACGGCACCGATGATGAGGTCAATATAGAGGCTGAACCCCGCGAGTTTTCACAGTGGCGCTGGTTGCCGGTCGCGGATCTTGTAGAAAATATTGTGCCGTTCAAACGCCACGTCTATGAGGCCGTCCTGCAGGAATTCCGCGACCATCTCAGTCTGTGAAATTCAGTCTGTGAAAACCGGCACGCCCGGACCGGCCGTTTCCGGCAGCAGCCCTTTGAGACGTGGATCGTCATCGATCTGCACTTTCTGACCGACAGGCGTGAACCCGCTGCGCCGGTAGAACCCCAGCGCCGGCGGGCTGTCCATGGTGCAGGTGTGCACATGAAAAAGGCTGATGGGTTGTGCCCAGGCCCGCGTAATCGCTTCGTTCATCAGATACCGTCCGGATCCAGAGCCGATCAGCGACCGTGTCAGGCCGAAATAGGCCAGCTCGCATTCTCCTTTGCGACGGAAATCAAGCTCCAGCAGCGCCTCATCCCGCCCGTCCCTGCGCAGGGTGAAATATGCCGTCGCAGGATCCGTCAGGATCGCATCGAGCGCCGCATCATCCAGCTGCAGACGCCCGTACCAGAGCCAGTCCTCCGAGCCCACGCGGCGAAAAATATCCCGGTACCAGTCTCGGTCGGGCGTCACCTCATGAAAGCTTACTCCGTCTGGCAGCGGCACCGCGCGCATTTTAGGCGGCGCGCGCATCTCCAGCCTGGTAACAATCACTGCGATTTTGCCAGGCGGCACGTCGTGAAACCCGTCTTTGAGCATTCTCAGACCAGGCCTTCAGCCTGAAAGACCTTCATCATGTCTTTCTGCGGGCGCGGGCCGATGTGACTGATGACCTCAGCGGCACAGGCGTTACCCATTTTGCAGCAGACATCCAGTGCGCGTCCGGTTGCCAGCCCATAAAGGAACCCTGCCGCGAACTGATCACCTGCCCCTGTGGCATCCACGGGGGTGACTTCCTTGACGGCGACATCAATACGCTCGCCGTCAGATATGACCGAGACGCCATCGCCCGACCGGGTACAGACCACCAGCGGGCAGATCGCTGCGGTTCTGGTCAGCGCGCTCTCCAGATCCGTCTCAAAAAGTGAGCAGATTTCGTGCTCATTGCCGATCACGTAATCAAGATCGTGCTCGATCAGCGCGAGGAAATCCGCCCGGTGCCGCTCCACACAGAACGGGTCCGAAATAGCGATGCCTGCGATGCCACCCCCGGCTTTGGTCGCGCGGGCCGCTTCGCGGAACGCGGTTTTGCCGGCGTCGTGATCAAACAGATATCCCTCAAGGAACATGATCCGCGCGTTGCCGGTGACCTCATGCGGCACATCGCCCGAGGTCAGCCCGGTTGAAATACCCAGATAGGTGTTCATCGACCGCTCCCCGTCAGGGGCCACGAAAATCATGCTGCGCGAAGTCGGCACATCGCTGCCCTGTACCGGCGGGTTGACGAAATCGATGCCGTTATCCGTCATTGCATCAGCATAAAACCGTCCCAGCGCATCATCGCGTACACGCCCGATAAACGCCGTCTGCAGCCCCAGAGCGCCGACCCCGGCCACGGTATTGGCAACCGCTCCGCCCGGGGTCTGCAACCGGTCGGACATCGAGGCATAAAGCGTCTCGGAGCGGTCGCGCTCCACAAGCTGCATGATGCCTTTCTGGATGCCCATATGATCGAGAAAGCTGTCATCGGCATGGCTGATCACATCGACAACGGCGTTACCGATGCCGACAAGCTGGTAGTGTTTCATGTCGTCTTATCCTCAAATGCGCACAGGTCGCGGATGATGCAGGTGGGGCACTGCGGTTTGCGTGCCTTACAATGATAGCGCCCGTGCAGGATCATCCAGTGGTGGGCGTGCAGCTGAAAATCCGCCGGAATATTGTCCTCGATGGCGCGTTCGACCGCCTCTACCGTTTTGCCGGGGGCGATGCCTGAGCGGTTGCCGAGCCGGAAGATATGCGTGTCCACGGCCTGTGCTGGATGCCGCCACCACATGTTCAGCACCACATTGGCGGTCTTGCGTCCGACCCCCGGCAACCCTTCGAGGGCCGCGCGGCTGTTGGGCACCTCGCCACCGTAGTCATCGACCAGGATCTGGCTCAGTTTCATGACGTTTTTTGCTTTTTGCCGGAAAAGACCGATGGTTTTGATGTGCTCGGTGAGCGCCTCCTGCCCGAGATCCAGCATCTTCTGCGGCGTATCCGCGATGGCGAAAAGCGTGCGCGTGGCTTTGTTGACGCCGGCATCCGTCGCCTGGGCGCTCAGAGCGACAGCCACCACGAGCGTATAAGCATTCACGTGATCCAGCTCGCCGACAGGTGCGGGATCCGCCTCCTGAAAGCGCGTGAAAATCTCGCGGATCGTATGATAGCCGAGCTGTTTTGCCATGCCGGAGGTATGCGGTGATTTACAGCCCGGGGCAAGCTGATCGGCCGCGATATCTCTAAAATCCGTCACAAAAGCCAACGGTTTTCTCAGCCGGAAATTTACCCTGATCTGAAAGAGTGGCGGCAATCGCAGGAGCAGGATGACTATGCCGACACGGACCTTTTACGCCTATGGGCCGGATGCACTCGAAATTGACCCGGAAACCGGTCAGACTTCTCTGGCGTCTGATTACAATGCCCGCGACGGGCGTACGCGTATCGAGGTCGAAGACAACGACAACTTCGCCGACGGTGACGGCAACAATGACGAGGTCGGCGATGACGCGGACCAGACGGCAACGGTCTACGACACCAGCGGCAATACACTCGACGCAGGCCGTATCTATGTCGAGGAGGTGCGCTGGTACGAGACGTCGGACGGCGAAGTTTTCTCGGTGCACGTATTAGAGATCGATGGCGAGGTTGTGGGCTATGTTCCCAGTGAGCCGATGCAGCCGGGAGAGAGCTATACCTTTGTCGGCTCAACAGATTCCGGCGATAAGATGAAAGGCAGGCAATCTGAGGACGCAAAAAACCAGTATAATTTTTACGAGCAGAATTCGGTGGCCTGTTTCGGTCCGGGGACGATGATTGCAACCCAGGAAGGGGATATGCCGGTCGAATGGCTGGAGACCTCCGATCTGGTGCTGACGCGCGACAACGGTTATCAGCCCATCCTCTGGATCGGGCGCACCCGTCTCGATGCAGGGTATTTCCGCCAGTATCCCGATGAGGCACCCTTGAGTCTGCCGGCGGGATCACTGGCAAACGGGACCCCGGTGCATGATCTTTGCCTGACCGGTGATCACCGGGTGCTGCTGTGTTCTGCGCGTGCTGAACTGCTGTATTTTTCCGCTGAAGTGCTGGCCCCGGCCAAAGCCTGGCTTGATCGTGATGTCGCCCGCGCTGTCGTGCCGCAACGCAGTTTTACGCTGACCCACATTCTGTGCGCAGAGCACCAGATCATTCTTGCCGAAGGTGCATGGGTCGAGACGATGTTCACCGGGCCGGAAGCGCTGCGCCGTCTGAGCCCGCAGGACCGTGCGCGACTGAAAGACCTGCTCGGCGCGGATTACCGGCGTCAGAGCACCGCGCGTCCCTGCGTGACCCGCAAAGAAGCACGTCTGCTGATTGACCCGCCGGCGCAAAGTCAGGATCTGCCGGGGCAAGAGCAGGCCGTCCGTGCATGATGCGCAGGTTCCGGGTCGAAATTCCCCGTCGTCCCGGTTACATCTGAAGCATGACAGAGCATCAGACTTTTACCGCCGACGCAGAAGGCAGCTATCACTACGGGGTGATCCGCCGGGCGATTGAACTGCTTGATCAGGCAGAAGAACCCGTGTCCCTTGATGCCATCGCAGCAGAGATGGGCATGAGCAATGCTCATTTTCAGCGGCTGTTCTCGCGCTGGGTTGGCATCTCACCAAAAAAATATCAGCAGTATCTGACACTGGGTCATGCAAAAACCCTCCTTGCCGAGCGGTTCACGACACTTGAAGCGTCACATGCCGCAGGGCTGTCCGGCAGTGGCCGTCTGCATGATCTTTTTGTGCGCTGGGAGGCGATGAGCCCCGGCGAATTCGCCCGTAAAGGGGCCGGCCTTGAAATCCGCTGGGGCTGGTTCGAGAGCCCCTTCGGCCCGGCCATTGTGATGGGCACCGAAAAAGGGATCTGCGGCATCGGTTTCGCCGCCGAGATCGGCGCAGAAGCCACCATGGAGGACCTGATGCAGCGCTGGCCCTCAGCTGAATTCACCGAAGATCCGGTGATGTTGCGCCCCTGGGTGCTTCAGGCCTTCGGCGCCGGCCGCGGCAAAGCGGACAGGGCGCCGCTGTTTCTCATCGGTGCGCCCTTTCAGATCAAGGTCTGGGAGGCGCTGCTGGCAATCCCTTCCGGTCACGTGACCACCTATTCCGAGATTGCCCGCGCGGTCGGCAACCCGCGCGCGGTGCGCGCTGTGGGCACGGCCGTCGGACGCAACCCGATCAGCTGGCTGATTCCCTGTCACCGTGCCCTGCGCAAATCAGGCGGCCTTGGCGGATACCACTGGGGCCTGCCAATGAAACGCGCGATGCTGGCGCTGGAAACAGTGAATGGTCCGGCCTGAGCCCTTCACAACCGGTAAATAATCGCTGATTCCCCCCTTCCTTTGCGGCGGAACCGCCCCCATATTGACTGCGTTAATAAATGACGCCCCGCCCGAACGGGGCCGCAACCACTGAAGGCAGTATGTTTATGATAAATCTGAAATCTCCCGTGGCGCTTGCGCTTGCAGGCAGCCTGGCGCTTGGTGCCTGCACCGTTCCCGCCTCGGATCCGAACGCCCCCCCCGTGCCCGCAGGCCAGAATACCCAGCAGGGCGCGCTTGTGGGTGCCGGTGTCGGTGCGCTGGCCGGGGCACTTTCCAAAGGTGACGGTAACCGCGGTGATGCGGCACTTATCGGCGCTGTCATCGGCTCGGCTGTGGGTGCCGGGATCGGCTACTCGCTCGACAGACAGGAAGCCGATCTGCGCAACCAGCTCGGCAACGACAATGTCACAATCGTGAACACCGGTGACCGCCTGATTGTCAGCCTGCCGCAGGATATTCTTTTTGCCACCGACAGCTTTGCGATCCGTCCTGACCTGCAAACCGATCTGCGCACGGTGGCCAGTAACCTGCGCCAGTATCCGCAATCAACCATTCAGGTGATCGGTCATACCGACAGCGATGGTGATGCGGCCTACAATCAGCGGCTTTCTGAGCGCCGCGCCGGTGCGGTCCGCGATGTTCTGATCAATGCCGGCGTCTCCTCGGCACGGGTTCGCAGCATCGGCAGAGGCGAAAGCCAGCCGGTGGCCAGCAACCTCAGCGTTGACGGCAAAGCACAGAACCGCCGCGTGGAAATCGTGATCCTGCCAAACGCCTGATCACACCCGGCAGACCATTACTGAGGCCGCGGCATCCCCGCGGCCTCTTGCTTTTCCGCGCCGGTGCCACAGGTGAAGGCGCAACGCAAAACACAAACTATCGGAGCATCCATGTCGGACGTAACACTTTTCGGCCTGTCGGGGTCCCTGCGTGAGGGATCTTCCAACTCAATGCTGCTGCGCGAGGCCGCACGGATCTTCGGGCCCTGCCGCTATACGCAGGCGGATCTGAACCTGCCACTTTACGACGCGGATGCGGAGGCCGAGACCGGCGTACCCGAAGCGGTAACCGGCCTCGCACGTCAGATCGCCGCCGCGGATGCGGTTCTCATTTCTACGCCTGAATATAACAAGGGGCCTTCCGGGGTTCTCAAAAACGCCCTGGACTGGATCAGCCGTACGGAAGGATCGCCCTGGAAGGATAAGCCGCTGGCGGTCATGTCCGCCGCTGCCGGGCGCGCCGGGGGCGAACGTGCACAGATGGTGCTGCGGGGCTTCATGGTCCCTTTCCGCACCCGCATTCTTCAGGGCCCGGAAATTCACCTTGCCGATTGCACCAACCAGTTTGACGAGAACGGCAGGTTGAAAGGCGAGATCTATCTGCGTGAACTTACGGCGCTGATGAATGGTCTGAAAGAAGAGATCGCGCGCTGATCCGCCTGGCCGGAAACTGACAGCCAGGGTGCATTCTGAAATCGCCGGGCGGCGTCGCGACAGGTCAGGCCTTGGAAAATTCCGATGGGGATCAGGAGGCGATGCGTGGGGCCTGAGGCCGGCACTCCCGGAGGTCACCGGTGACGCCGTTTGGGCCCCGCGCTGTCCGGATCAGAAATGGCTGAGCGCCCGTCCGGGTCAGAAAGATGCCTCAACCTCAAACCCGTCCGGGATGCGGTTTATGCCGTCAAGCACCAGATCCGCCATCACCTCCGCTATGCCGGGCGCCATACCAAATCCGATTTTAAAGCCGCCGTTGGCGATGAAATGCCCCGGCCGCCCGGGCCATGCGCCCAGCATCGGCGCACGGCTGCGCGCGCGAGGCCGCACGCCGTCCCAGCGTTCTGTAACGGGCGCATTGCGCAGCGCCGGCACGGCGGCGCGGGCGCGTGCAATCACTTCGTCAAGCTGCTGATCAACGCGAGACGGATCGCTGTATTCCCGCTCGGAGGTGGACCCCACGGCGACGGTTCCGTCGCTGTGCGGAATAATGTGCAGCCCGTCTGCAAAAAGCTGGGGTGCACCTCTCGCGTCATATTGCAACAGGGCCGCCTGACCTTTCACGCCGGCACCGACCAGCCTGTGATGCCCGGCATTCAGCACCTCAAGGCCCGCAATGCCGGTGGCATGAATGACCGCGCCTCTGTCTTCGCCGTCCACCTCTGCCTGAACGCCCCGGGCGGCCAGCGCAGCCACCAGAGCATCGCAGGCCCGTCTTGGATGCAGATGCGCCGAAAGCGTGTCGCGGATAAGCCAGCCCGTCGGACTCGCCGGTGTCCATGGGTCGTCGCCTGCTTGTTCCAGCGACCAGGTGGCTTCTCCCCGCCAGAGTTCAGACGCGGTATCCGCGCGGCGCCGCGCCAGCTCAAGAGCGCCGGTGTCTGGCACAGGCTGTAACCGGCCCGAAGCCTGATAGCCGGGATCGGTGCCTCCCGTTTCCCTGACTTCGGCCCAGAATGCAGATGCTGCGAGAAGGCTTTCAAACTGAAAAGCTTTCTTGGCATTCCAGTTCTCCGGCACATGCGGGGCCAGCGCGCCCACGATCCCGCCACTGCTGCCGGACGCAGGGCCGGAAGGGTCAGTCAGCCGCACCTGCGCACCACGCTGCACGCAGGCCCAGGCAATACTCAGACCGAAGATCCCGGCACCGCGCACTGTTATTTCGCCCATTGCTAAAGCCAGCCTTCTGCCTCAGTGTCGCGCCATATCCGTGACACCCTACAAGGCCCGAACGTGCAGAACCAGACGGCAGATGTTTCCTGGAAAAGCGGGCAGGTGCCGGTTTCCGGTCGGTTTGATGATCCCTATTTCAGTCTGGAAAACGGGCTGGAGGAAACCAGGCATGTGTTTCTGGCGGGCAATGATCTGCCGGGGCGTTTTGACGGGCCCGTCCACATTGCGGAACTTGGCTTTGGCACCGGGTTGAACTTTCTGACAACCGTGCTGGAATGGCAGGCGGCGGGCACAGCGGCACCTCTGACTTTTACCAGCTTCGAAGCCTTCCCCCTGACAGGTGAAGATATGGACCGCGCGCTTGGTGCCTTTGACGCTTTTGCGACGCTGGGGCCGGCCCTGGTACGGCAGTGGGACCCGACCGGCGGATCGGTAGACTTTCTGCCTGGCATTACGCTGACCGTTCTGCCCGGAGATGCGCGCGTGCAGGTCCCGGCGTGGGGCGGGGTGGCCGATGCCTGGTATCTGGACGGTTTTTCGCCTGCCAAAAACCCCGAACTCTGGGGCGCGGAGCTGATGCAGGCCGTGGCAGATCACACCGCGCCCGGCGGGACCTTTGCCACCTACACGGCCGCGGGGTTTGTGCGGCGCGGTCTTGAGAACGCCGGATTTTCGGTGCAGCGCGTGCCGGGTTTCGGGCGCAAACGGCATATGTCGCGTGGCGTGCTGGCACCATGAGCCAGCCCGATAATCTGCGTCTTGGCATCATTCTGATGGTGGTGACGACCTTCGTGTTTGCGGTGCAGGACGGCCTTTCGCGGCATCTGGCAGCGGAATACAATGTGATGATGGTCGTGATGATCCGCTACTGGTTTTTTGCCGCATTTGTGATCAGCGTTGCGCGACGCAAGGCCGGTGGACTGCGCGAGGCCGCCCGGACATCGCAGCCCGTGGTGCAGGCGTTCCGGGGGTTTTTGCTGGCGGCAGAAATCTGCGTCATGGTGGCGGCCTTTACCCTGCTCGGTCTGGTGGAAAGCCACGCTGTTTTCGCCTGTTACCCTTTGCTGGTCGCTGCATTGTCGGGTCCGGTTCTGGGAGAAAAGGTTGGCTGGCGCCGCTGGGCTGCGATTGCTGTGGGGTTTGTCGGTGTAATCATTATCCTGCAGCCGGGATACGGTGTTTTTGATCCGGCGGCGGTTGTGCCGCTGATGGCCGCGCTGATGTTTGCGCTTTACGGGTTGCTCACCCGTTACGTGGCGCGACGCGACAGCACGGCGACCAGCTTTTTCTGGACCGGAACCATGGGAGCGATTGCCATGACCGCGGCGGGGGTCTGGTACTGGGAGCCGATGCTCAGCACCGACTGGATCTGGATGGGTATGCTCTGCGTGACCGGGGCGACCGGGCACTGGATGCTGATCCGCTGCTATGAGGTCGCGGAAGCCAGTGCCGTGCAGCCTTTCGCCTACTTTCAGCTGGTCTTTGCAGCCTCGATGGGGGTGCTCCTCTTTGGCGAAACGATCCGTCCCAATGTCGCTCTTGGCGTGGCGATCATTGTGTCTGCGGGTCTATTCACCCTGTGGCGCGAACGACAGCAGCGTTGATCCGATAAGCTCTTCGGAAAAGGGTACCGGCATCGGGTCTTTGCCAAGCGTCGCGCGGTAAATCGGCAGGCTTTCTGTCACGCGCATCACATAGTTACGTGTTTCGCGAAACGGGATGTGTTCGATCCAGTCCACCACATCGATCTGCCCGCGCCGGGGGTCACCAAAGATCTGCATCCAGCTGTCAGGGCGCCCGGGCCCCGCATTATAGCCTGCCGACATCATTACCACATTGCCCCGGAACCGTCCGGCGAGCGTGGAAAGATATGCCGCGCCAAGCTCGGCGTTGTACTCAGGGTCGCTGATCATGCGTTCAGTGCTGTGGCCGGCGAGGCGGCCAAGGCGTTTTGCAACTTCGCGGCCCGTGGCGGGCATGACCTGCATCAGGCCCCGCGCACCCACGCCGCTTTGTACGCCGGGGTCAAATTCACTCTCCCGCCGGGCAATCGCCAGCACCATCTCGGGCGCCATCGGCAGCTTTTGTTCGGCGACGGGGTGCAGCGGATAATACCCGCCCGGAATGACCACCGCGCGACTTGCGGTGCGTTTACCGATCATCACAGCGAGATGCGGGTGCCCGGCATCAAGTGCGGCCTGCGCCAGCAGACCGGCCTCGTTGCGATCGAGGCTTTCGGCCAGGTGTGTCCAGAACCGTTCAGCGAGATTGATCTCGCCGGAGGCCTGCAGCAGCAATCCGGCACGAAAAACCGGGTTTTGCGAGATCGGTGAGGTGCGCCAGTCGCCCGTTGCAGGCTCACCAGCCAGGTCCATGTCAAAAGGAATGCCGGCGCGTTCCGCTGCCAGAAGGCCGTAAAACGAAGTCTGGAACTGTGCAGCCCCTGTATAGGCCTGATCCGCCGCTGCCACGTCACCCAGTGCTTCCAGTGCGCGGCCGCGCCAGTACCCTGAACGACCTTTGGAGATTGGCGACCGCACCGCGGCATCATGGTTGCGAAAATGCTGCAGCGCGGTTTCCGGCTCATCAAGTTTGTGCAGGGCGATATAGCCTGAAAGCCACTCCAGATCCGCATAATCGGACCCCTGCGTCAGAAAATGCCGCGAGGCGATTTCATAGGCCACTTCCGGATCACCCGTGCGCATCTCCGCACGCGCCATCGAGCGACGTCTGCTGGCCCATTCGCCGGGGCGTCCGAGAGCTTCGGCGCTCACAGATGTCGCGCGCAGCATCTCTCTGGCGTCATTCGTCCGTCCCTTGCGCGCGCGCCAGATAAACCGGTCATACTGCAGCCCGGGATCGGTCGCATATTTTGCGGGCACCTTTTCAATCAGGGTATCCACGCCCTTTTCACCGGCTCTCAGCGCAATCCTTGCCCGGGCAACGGCCACAGCGGCGGGCGAGGCCAGATCGAACATCCGGCGGGCGTTCTCATAAACGCCGCGCCAGAGCATCGCATCAAGGCGCGCGTCGTGATGGTCTTTGAGAAATGTACCGTGTGCCTGAAGAAAGCGGGACTGCTCACTTTTGCCCATCGGAAAATTCAGCCAGGCATTCAGGACCATCGCCTGTGCTTCATCGGTACGGCCCGTTTCTGTGAGGCGCGCGCTGTAGGCGAGCACGCCGCCGGCTGTCTGCGGTGGCATCTGCGCAAAAAATGCTGCAACTGCTGCGTCACCGGCGCGGATCACCGACGGTTCGGACTGTTTACGCAGATAGCGCTCTCCGGGCCAGTCCGGGCGGCGCTTCAGAAAATCGCGCACTTCGGTCCAGGAGCCCTGGCCGTCACGCAGCCGGGCCCACTCAATGATATCTGCCGCAATTTCGCCATCTTTCGCCGCCACCCGCGAGGCACCCGCCCAGTCGCCCTGGCGCAGCGCGTCAAAGGCGACGCTCAGCGGGCGCGGGCGTTCGGCAAGGGCCGGCAACGCCAGCGCAAAAAGGAGAACAATGGTCGACAGCGCGCGTGTGATCACTTGCATTTCCCGACGTTTGAAGGCTAGAGCCTCTGATACATACATCTGCATAGCGCGGGATCAAATCACGATCTTGCTGAAAAGATGTTAAAACCAGGCCATTTGCCGGCCACAATATAAAGGAGCGTGAAAATGTTCAAAGGCTCGATGCCTGCCCTCGTCACGCCGTTTCGGAACGGCGAGCTGGATCTGGACACACTGAAGAAACTCGTTGAATGGCATATCGGTGAAGGCAGCAACGGCCTTGTCCCCGTGGGGACGACCGGTGAAAGCCCTACCCTGAGTCACCGTGAACACGAAACGGTGGTCGAGGAAGTTGTCAAAGCTGCTGCGGGCCGTCTGCCGGTCATCGCGGGGGCGGGCTCGAACAACACGACCGAAGCGATGCGCCTTGCGCAGCACGCGGAAAAGGTCGGCGCGGATGCGATTCTCGTTGTCACGCCCTATTACAACAAACCGACACAGTCCGGTCTCATCGCGCATTTCACGGCGATCCACGACTGCTGTGAGTTGCCGGTCATCATCTACAACATCCCGGGCCGGTCCGTGGTCGATATGAAACCGGATACCATGGGGCGGCTTGCTGAACTGCCGCGTATTGTCGGGGTAAAAGACGCCACCGGCGATCTGGCGCGGGTCTGCGATCAGCGGATGGCCTGCGGTGCGGATTTCATCCAGCTCTCGGGCGAGGATGCTACGGCACACGGGTTCAACGCACAGGGCGGAACGGGCTGCATTTCGGTGACAGCCAATGTCGCGCCGAAGATGCTGAGCGAGATGCAGGCGTCCTGTCTTTCGGGCAACTACGGCCGCGCGCTGGAAATCCAGGACCGGCTGATGCCGCTGCACAAAGCGATCTTTACCGAACCGGGTCTCGTTGGTGTCAAATACGCTATGTCGCGGCTTGATCTCTGCTCGGAAGAGGTGCGCCTGCCGTTGACGGGGCTGTCCGATGAGACGCGCGTTCTGGTCGATGACGGCCTGCGTCACGCGGGCCTGATGAACTGAAACGTGTCGGGGGCGGGGTTTACCCGCCCTTCGGATTTCAGGCGTTGACCCTGCCGCTGCGGGCTTCCAGAGTTGCCGGAAGCTCAGCAACCGGGAGAAACGCCTGTGAACATCCTGCCAGTGATCGACGACAGCACGAAGGAGCTGCAGGAGATCTACCGCGATCTGCATGCCCATCCCGAAATCGGCTTTGAGGAAAAACGCACCAGCGGCGTGGTGGCGCGCCTGCTGGAGAGCTATGGCGTTGATGAGCTGCACACCGGCATCGCCGGGACCGGCGTGGTGGCGATTGTGCGGGGCAAAGGCCAGGGCAATCGCTGCGTCGGGTTGCGCGCGGATATGGATGCGCTGCCGATCACCGAAGCAACGGGCCTGCCACATGCCTCTTCCAATGACGGCGTAATGCATGCCTGCGGGCACGACGGGCACACCACGATGCTGCTCGGTGCGGCAAAGCACCTGACGGCCACGCGCGATTTTGACGGGACAGCCGTGCTGATCTTCCAGCCTGCCGAAGAGGGTCTCGGAGGTGCGCGCGGTATGATCGCCGACGGGCTTTTCGAGCGGTTTCCCTGCGATGAGATTTACGGCATGCACAACTATCCGGACGGTAATCCGGGCAGGTTCGGCATCCGCGCCGGAGCCGCGATGGCGGGGGCGGCGTTTTTCGACATCACCGTGCAGGGCCATGGCAGTCACGCCGCCCACCCCGAAGACAGCCGCGACGCGCTGATGATCGCGGCGAGCCTGACCACAGAGCTCAACACCATTGTGGCGCGCAACATCAGCCCGCTGGAGACCTGTGTGCTGTCAGTGACGAAACTCAACGCGGGCAGCGCCTATAACGTGGTGCCGGGCGTGGCGACCCTGGCAGGCACCATCCGCTATTTCAAAGATGACGTTTATGCGCGCGCGGCGGAGCGCATGCAGGCGCTTTGCGATGGCTTTGCGACGGCCCACGGGGTCGAAATTACGCTCGATCTGCGCAACGTTTTTGATGTGCTCGTGAATGATGCGGATCTCTCTGCGGCCTATCTCGAAGCCGCAACAGATATCGTGGGCGCTGACAACGTCACAGATGCAGAGGACCCGACCACCGGCTCGGAGGACTTTGCGGATATGCTGCGGGTTGTGCCGGGCGCCTACTGCAGTCTCGGGCACAGCGGTACGCTGCCGCTGCATAACCCCGGTTTTATTCTGGGCGAGGAGATCCTGCCCGTAGGCGCCTCGATCATGGCGCGTCTGGTGGAGCGCCGGCTGCCACTTTGAGGGCTGTGCTCAGCGCTTGCCGTAGTAAAGCCCCACCACATGCTCCGCTTCTGCGAAAAAGAGCCAGCGCGCAGTCAGAACACCCGCCACATGGCTGACCACCGCGAGCAAAGCAAAGAAGTGGTTGAACGGCAGGATCAGCAGCAGAAACGGCACGCCAACCATCAGCACCAGCGATATGAGCCGCAGCTTCTGGCTGTGTTTGCGCCCGATTTCATGCACGAACTCGCGCAGCAGATAGTTGGTGCCGGTATGCGGCGGCTCAAAGGAGCGCACCGATCCCGTCCCCCCGAGCCCGGTCGCGGTTTTCAGGCTGGTGCCGGATGCTTCCAGCGCCTTGTCGCCCATGATCCAGGTCAGCCCCTGAACGACGCCGGCGATGACCAGCAGAAGCAGGGCCGCCTGCACCTGTCCGGAAAGCAGCGCACCGCCGGCAAGTGAGAGGACGAGAAACTTCACCGGCGTAATGCTCATATTCCAGCGCGGGATGGTTTTGAGCTGTGTGTAGATCATCGAGGTGGTGAAAACCGTCGCCAGCGACAGGATCGCACCGAGGATGCCAAGGGGTGCAATGCGGGTGCCGGCAAACACCAGACCGGCGGCATAGAGACCCATAAGAAGAAGCGCGCCGACAGCGCACCATGCCTCGCGGCTGAGCCAGCTGGAGCGCCACTGGGTGAAGGCTTTGATCGCGCGCTCAGGTCGTCCGAGGTGAAAGGTCGAGGCCAGCAGGCCGCCCACGGCCATAGCGTAGGCAATGGCGAAAAAGACGAATGCCGTCCAGCCCGTGACCGCCGGATAGCCCAGGCCAAGCCAGACCAGCAGGCCAAAGCCAAGGCCGCTGAAAGTGGTGAAGAAGATGACAGAGGGTGCGGGATGCATCAGATTTTCTCCAGCGCTTTATCGAGCCAGCCCAGAAAGCCCTTGGGCTCTTCGGCCACAGGCTCAAGGAAAGGGGCGAGCACGTCAAATTCAGGCATGGCGTCTTTGGGCCGCGGGGGCAGGTATTTGTTGACAGGTTTTGTGCCCTGTTCAGGCATCAGATCCATGCCGCCACGTGCCGCCACCAGCTTGCTTACGTCGCTGTCGGGGTCGCTCAGATCACCGAAGTGGCGCGCGTTGGACGGGCAGGTGCGTACACAGGCGGGCTGGCGGTCTTCCTCGGGCAGGTTTTCGTTATAGATGCGGTCGACGCAGAGTGTGCATTTCTTCATCACACCCTCGGCCTGATCCAGTTCGCGTGCGCCATAGGGGCAGGCCCAGGCGCAGAGCCCGCAGCCGATACAATCGCTCTCGTTGACCAGCACGATACCGTCTTCGACACGTTTGTAGCTGGCGCCGGTCGGGCAGACCGTGACGCAGGGCGCGTCCTCGCAGTGCAGGCAGGATTTCGGAAAGTGGATGAGCTGGGCGGCGCCCTCTTCAGGCTGCACTTCGTAAGAATGCACGCGGTTGAGAAAGGTGCCGCTGTTGTCGGCGCCATAGGCGTTCTGGTCGCTCAGAGGCGCGCCGTAGTTTTCCGTATTCCAGCCTTTGCAGGAGATCACACAGGCGTGGCAGCCGACGCAGGTATCAAGATCGATCACGAGGCCCAGTTTGCGGTCGGTCGAGGTTGGCAGGGAGGTCATGAGCGGCTCCTGTTTGGGAGGGTCGGCGGGGCGATTTTCTGCGGCGTGCCGGGAAGAGGGCTGAGTTTCCGGGGGCGCGGCCCCCGGACCCCCGGGATATTTTTAAGCCAGAGAAGTGGCGCGGTCATTTGCCAACCTTCCACGTCAGGTTTTTCGGGCCTGTTCCGACGGGCGATCTGATTGGCGCAAATTCGGGTTGTGCCTCATCTGCCGTTGCGGCTTTGGTGATCCGGACTTTGAGGTCGAACCAGGCGGCCTGGCCGGTGACCGGATCGGAATTGGCCCACCGCAGCCCGTCACCTTTGGGCGGCAGGAGCTCGTGGATGAGGTGGTTGAGCAGGAAGCCGCGGGTGGCTTCGGGGGCGTTTTCCTCAAGCGCCCAGGCGCCTTTACGTTTGCCGATAGCATTCCAGGTCCAGACGGTGTTTTCGTTGAGCGCGGCCATTTCCAGCACCGGCACTGTGATTTCGCCGTGCGGTGAGGTGACTGTCGCCCAGTCGCCGTCGGAGAGATCGTTCTCCCGCATCAGCTTTGTCGGCAGATACAAAGGGTTGTGCCCGTGCAACTGCCTTAGCCATGCGTTCTGCGAGCCCCAGGAGTGATACATCGCCATCGGCCGCTGTGTGAGTGCTGTGACGGGAAATTCGCTGGCACGGTTCTCCTCTTCGCAGGAATACCAGATCGGCAGCGGTGACATCGTATCGATGATGCGCTGGCGCAGGTGATCAGGCGGCTGGCGGTCGCCGTGACCTTCGGCGGCGAGCTGGAATTTCCGCATCGGCTCGACATAGAGCGAGAAAAGATAGGGCATGGGCTTGTCATAAAGGCCCATTTCCACCGCCCAGTCCTGATAGGCGGTGTTCCAGGGTTTGTAGTAATTCGACCCCTGCGGGATGTGCTCGACGAAGAAGCCACCGTTTTCGATGTATTGCTCAAGCTGGCGCGGGTTGACCTCGCCGCGGCCTGATTTATCGCCGTTTGCGCCCCGGAAACCGGCCAGCGGGCCGATGCCCGGGCGGCGTTCGTGGTTGACGATGTAATCGCCGTAATCGGCGTATTTCTGGCTGCCGTCTTCATTGGTGAAGCCGGGCAGTTTCAGCATGGCTCCCAGTTCACAAAGCATCGACTGGAACCCTTTAACGTCGCGATCGGGCTCGATCACCGGCCAGCGGATGGCATCCGCAGCAGCATCGGCCTCGCAGATCGGTCGATCGAGCAGCGAGATACAGTCGTGGCGTTCAAGATAGGTGGTGTCAGGCAGGATCAGATCGGAATAGGCAACCATTTCAGAACTGTAAGCATCTGAATAGATGATCTTCGGGATCACATAGTCGCCGTTCTCATCCTTGTCGGTCAGCATATCAATCACGCCGCGCGTGTTCATCGATGAGTTCCACGACATGTTTGCCATGTACATAAAGAGCACGTCGATTTTATAGGGATCTCCGGCCCATGCATTTGAAATCACCATATGCATCAGCCCGTGGCTCGACATCGGGTTTTCCCAGGTAAAGGCCTTGTCGATGCGCGCGGGCGTGCCGTCTTCGAGCAGGGCAAGATCCTCGGGGCCGTGGGTGAACCCCAGATGCGGGCCATTGAGCGGGCCGCCCGGCGTCATGCCAACGTGTGGCTTGGGGTGGGCGGTCGCGGGCTTGGGATAGGGCGGTTTGAAACGGAACCCGCCGGGCACCTCGACCGTGCCGAGAATGATCTGCAGGGTGTGCAGCGCGCGGCAGGTCTGAAAGCCGTTGGCATGGGCCGAAATTCCGCGCATCGCGTGGAAGGAGACCGGGCGGCCGATCATCTTGTCATGCTTTTCGCCGCGGAAATCGGTCCAGGAATGATCAAGCTCGAAGCTCTCCTCAAACGCCACGCGCGCCAGCTCCGCGGCAATCGCGCGGATGCGTCTGGCGGGAATGCCACAGCGGTCGGCCACGTTCTCCGGCGCGTAATCATCCGAGAGATACATATCGGCCATCTTGTGAAAGACCGGCCGGTGGGTAACGCCAGCCTCGCGGTGGGTGGCGGAGAGGTCAGGTTTGACGCCGGGCTGATCGAAAGGCGTCAGCTTGCCGGTCACACGGTCGATGACCAGCTCTTTGCCGTTCTCGTCGCGCATCAGCAGACCGAATTCAGGGGACTTTTCGTCTTCATTCACCAGAACCGGTGCGTTGGTGTATTGCGCCAGATAATTAAGGTCGATTTTGCCGGCCTTCATCAGGCAGTGGACCATCGCCAGAATAAAGAGCCCGTCCGTGCCCGGCGTGATGCCGACCCAGTCGTCGGCCACAGCGTTGTATCCGGTGCGGATGGGGTTCACGCCGATCACCCGCGCGCCGCGCTTTTTAATCTTGCCAATGCCCATTTTGATCGGGTTGCTGTCGTGATCCTCGGCCACGCCAAAGAGCATGAAGAGCTTTGTGTGGTCCCAGTCAGGCTGGCCGAACTCCCAGAAGGCACCGCCCATCGTGTAAATTCCTGCCGCCGCCATATTGACCGAGCAAAAGCCGCCGTGGGCTGCATAATTCGGGGTGCCGAAGTTCTGCGCCCAGAAGGAGGTGAAAGACTGCGACTGATCCCGCCCGGTGAAAAACGCGAGTTTCGAGGGATCTTTCCTGCGCACGGGCTCAAGCCAGTCGGTGGCGATTTTGAGCGCCTCGTCCCATTCGATTTCCTCGAATTCACCCGAGCCGCGCTCGCCTACACGCTTCAGCGGTTTGCGCAGACGCGAGGGTGCGTTGACCTGCATGATCCCGGCAGACCCTTTGGCGCAGAGCACACCCTGATTGACGGGGTGATCTTTGTTGCCTTCGATATAAGCGACCTTGCCGTCTTTCAGGTGCACGTTGATCCCGCAGCGGCAGGCGCACATGTAACAGGTGGTTTTACGCACCTCGTCAGAGACTTTCGGGCTCAGATCGATCACCGGCTGGTTCATGGAACGTCTCCTCGGAAGTTAGCGCGCGACCTGCAGGACGGTCACAGCAATCATATTGGTCACATCTGCGGCCGTGCAGCCACGCGAAAGATCATTGGCAGGTTTTGACAGCCCCTGCAGCACCGGCCCGATTGCATCCGCGCCACCGATGCGCTGTGCAATCTTATAGCCGATATTGCCGGCGTCGAGGTTGGGAAAAATCATCACGTTGGCTTCGCCTGCCACTGCGGAGCCTTTGGCCTTGGAGGCCGCGACCTGTGGCACGAAGGCTGCATCGAACTGCAACTCGCCATCGGCTCTGAGGTCAGGATGGTTTTCTTTGAGGAGGGCGGCGGCGGTAGCGACTTTGCTGACCGACGGATGCCGCGCTGACCCGTGTGTGGAAAACGACAAAAGCGCAACCACAGGCTCAATCTCCAGAAGCGCGCGGCAGGAGGCGGCGGAGGCCACAGCAATCGCGGCCAGTTCTTCTGACGAAGGGTCGATCACGAGGCCACAATCGCCGAAGATCATCCCGTCGCGGCCCGAGGGGTGATTTTCCGGCAGCGCCATCAGGAAAAAGCTCGACACCAGTGGCGCCTCTTTGGCTTTGCCGATGATCTGCAATGCGGCGCGCACCGTGTCGGATGTGGTCGCAACGGCGCCGCCGACGGTGCCGTCTGCGTGGTTTTCACGTACCATCAGTGCCGAAAAGACCAGGGGCTTGCGCACCTCAGACTCTGCGATCTCCGGGGTGACGCCCTTATGTTTCCGGAGCTCATAAAAGGCCCGCGCAAGACCGGCGCTGAGGTCGGAGGTTTCCGGATCCGCGATCTGCAGGGCGGGGTTGTTGATCTCGCCCGCGGCGACAAGCGCGGCGGCCACTGTGTCCTGCGGGCCGACCAGGGTGATCCGGGCAATCCCGGATTTCACCGCTGCGACGGCGCCGGCCACGATCCGGGGATCGTGGCCTTCGCTCATCACGATATGGGCAGGCCGGGC
>CBDUCB010000035.1:0-20857 GCA_965365545.1 uncultured Roseobacter sp.
GAGCTGCCCGAAGCCGCCGACGACGATGCGCGGGCCCCGACAAGCGACGCGAATACAGCCGCCGACGTGGCTGCGGGTCAGACCATCACAGCTGAGGCTGCAGACAATGCCGCCGAAGCGCCCACGCAAGTGGCCGGTGGTACAGGTGCGGAGGAAAACTCCCTGACGTCTGAAGCTTCAGGGACCAGCCCCGGAGCCACGGATCCGGCGGGTGTGGGTGCCGTACCCGACACCTCTTCCGGGAGCACTGCTGCGGCAGAAAATACCGGAACTGTCGCCCCCAATCGCGACAGCGCCGGCGCAGATCCGCAAACGACGCCTGATCCTGCACCCACAGCCACAGCACAGGCCCCGCAAACCCCGCAGGCGCCACAGACCGGCACCCCCGCGCTGCCGGAGATCGCTGTTCTGAGATCGGATGCCGAAGGTGTGTCGCTTTTGCAGAATGCGCCCACGCCGCCCGACAGCATTCAGCTCGATACAATCGGGTATTCCAACGACGGTGTCGTGCAGCTTTCCGGTCGGGCGGGGAGTGACGCAAGCGAGGTCCGTATATATCTCGATAACCGCGCGATCCTGTCGTTGCCGATGGATGCCGGCGGCGGCTGGAGAGGTGAGGTGCCGGATGTGGATGCGGGCATCTACACGCTGCGGGTGGATGCCGTGAGTGCGCAGGGTGAGGTCACCAGCCGCATCGAGACCCCGTTCAAACGCGAAGAACCGGAGGTGCTGGCGGAAGCGCAGGCTGCAAACCGGCAACAGGACGGACCGGTACGCGCGATTACCGTACAGGCTGGTGACACGCTCTGGGCGATTGCACGCGACCGGTACGGCGAGGGCCTGCTCTATGTTCAGGTCTTTGAGGCCAACCGGACATCGATCCGGGATCCGGACCTGATCTATCCCGGGCAGGTCTTTGATCTGCCGGCCGATAATTAAGCCCGGCGGGCAGGTTATGCGTCCCGCCGACTGGCCAAGCAGGGGGGAAAGGATTAGGTAACAGACCTCACCGCTCTGCCAGGATTTTTCATGCCCGCCGATACCACAGCTCAGGACGATACCACCGCAGCGGATGAGCGCGCCGCGGAAGAGGAACGCCGCTCAGGTCTGCGCACGATCCGCAAGGTCATGCCCTACCTCTGGCCTCAGGACCCGCAGTGGGTGCGCCGCCGGGTTGTTCTGGCCATGACGATGCTCATTCTGTCGAAGCTGATCTCTGTCGCGACCCCGTTCTTTTACAAAGGTGCCGTGGATGCTCTCGCCGAAGAGGGCGTGCCGATGCTGGCTCTCGGGGCCATCGGGCTGACGGTGGCCTACGGTGTTGCACGGCTGATGACTGTCGGATTTCAACAGCTGCGCGACGCGGTTTTTGCCCGTGTGGGACAGCGTGCGCTGCGGATGCTGGCGCTGGAAACATTCAACCATATTCACGCGCTCAGCATGCGCTATCACATCACGCGCAAGACCGGCGGTCTGAGCCGCATCATCGAACGCGGCGTGAAGGGCGTGGAATTCCTGCTGCGGTTCCTGCTCTTTTCCATCGGCCCACTGATGCTGGAACTGGCGCTGGTGGGGATCATCCTCGCGGTGGTTTTCGATCTTTGGTATCTGCTGATCGTTGCTGTCACCATCGGACTTTACGTCTGGTTCACCTTCGCTGTGACCGAATGGCGTGTGAAACTGCGCCGCGAGATGAACGACCAGGACACCGACGCCAACCAGAAAGCCATAGACAGCCTGCTGAACTTTGAAACGGTAAAGTACTTCGCCGCCGAAGAGCGTGAAGCGCGCCGTTATGACAGCGCTATGGCGAAATACGAAGTGGCCGCGATCAAAACCAATTACAGCCTTGCGTTTCTCAACTTCGGGCAGTCTTTCCTGATCACCTGCGGGCTGATCGGGGTGATGGTTCTGGCGGCTGTGGGTGTGCAGCGCGGCGACCTGACAGTGGGCGATTTTGTCATGGTCAACGCCTATATGGTGCAGATTACCGTGCCGCTGAATTTTCTTGGCACGGTCTATCGCGAAATCCGCCAGGCGCTCGTTGATATGGGCGAGATGTTCAACCTGCTTGAACAGCCCGCCGAAGTGACCGATGCGCCGGATGCGCGCCCCCTTGAGGTAACCGGCGGGCGGATTGAGCTTGATAACGTTCGTTTCGGGTACAACGACGACCGTCAGATCCTTAAGGGTGTGTCCATCGTCGCCGAACCGGGGCAGACGGTCGCAATTGTGGGCTCCACCGGCTCAGGTAAATCGACCATCGGGCGGCTATTGTTCCGGTTCTACGATGTTGGCGGCGGCGCTCTGCGCATTGACGGTCAGGATGTGCGCCAGGTGACCCAGGAAAGCCTGCACAAGGCGATCGGAGTGGTGCCGCAGGATACAGTGCTGTTTAACGATACGATCCGCTACAACATCGCTTACGGCCGCGACGGGGCCACGCAGGAAGGCATTGAGGAGGCTGCGAAAGCCGCTCAGATTCACGATTTCATCCTGTCGCTGCCCGATGGGTATGAGACCACCGTGGGCGAGCGCGGGCTCAAGCTGTCCGGTGGCGAGAAACAGCGGGTCGGTATTGCACGCACGCTGCTGAAAGACCCGCCGATCCTGCTTCTTGATGAGGCCACATCGGCGCTGGACAGTGAGACAGAAGCCGAGATCCAGGACGCGCTGATGCAGGCAGGGCGCGGACGCAC
The DNA here is from genome assembly GCA_965365545.1 of uncultured Roseobacter sp. Classification (GTDB taxonomy): domain Bacteria; phylum Pseudomonadota; class Alphaproteobacteria; order Rhodobacterales; family Rhodobacteraceae; genus Roseobacter. Next base: position 2,700 of record CBDUCB010000035.1, read on the forward strand.
CGTGCTGACCATCGCGCATCGTCTGAGTACCATTGCGGAAGCCGACCGTATTGTCGTGCTGGAGCAGGGCGAGGTCATCGAGCAGGGCACCCACGACGATCTGCTGGCCCGGGAGGGACGTTATGCGCAGCTCTGGCGGCGTCAGCAGAGCGAAGAGGCGGTTTAGCGCGCGATACAACAGTGCCTGGTGCTGCTGTCGCAGGCCTTGCAGTCTCCACACCCTCGGAACCCGATGCATTCTGGTCCGTCAGACACCGGATCTGATCATTCCTTTCAGCAGGTCATCGGAACGGTTCGATGTGATCGGCCGAGAGCGCATAGGCGATATCAGCAAGCTGAGTGGAGGTTGATGCTGTACCGAACATACCGATGACATTCACCGGCTCAAAAAGACCGGTGCTTTCGAACGGTTTTTCCGTCGTCACAAAGACAAGCTGATTTGCCGGTGGTGGCGGGACGTGAACACATGCCCCGACGAAGGGCACAAGGATAAATGCGGTAACGCCGGTGCCTGAATAATCTATCGGAACAACGAACCCCGGCAGCCGGACGATTTCCCCGTTCCATTCTGTACGTACCCCCTGTGAAGGGGGTTGCTGACCCGACATGTCAGGGCCGTCGTGCTGTATCAGGCCCTGGAGGGACGGTGGGATGGCCGGCTGGCCTTCCGGCACCAGATCGGTCCAGTTCAGATCAACATAATCGCGGGCTGTGGCACCTTTTGCAGATACGATAAGCGCGCCTAATGCTGCCAGAACGGCGCGCCGGTCCGGAGCAGATTTCACCATTCGAAAGCCTCGATCTTGTCAGCGGCCATCGCGTATCCGATATCGGCAACGGTTGTGGATTGCAGCTCATGGGTTATCAGGCCGGTCACCCACACCGGATCCCACAATGTGTCACCGGGCCAGGGTTTTTCACTCTCCACAAAAACCAGCTGGTTCGCCGGGGGCGGCGGCGTGTGGATGCAGGCGCCGACGTAGGGCACCATAATGAAGCTCGTGACGCCCGCTGCCGATAAATCCACGGGCAGCATGTATCCGGGCATCTTAATATACGCGCCATCCAGATCATCGTTCAGTCGGGTGGCGTTTTCATCGAACACAGGCAGCCATGTGTCATTTTGCAGATCGACCTCGCCTTCACCGATGATCTGTGAATATGGCACGCCAGGCGGGATAAGATCGTCCCAGCCGACGAGACGCGCAGTGTTGGCAAAGCCTGCGCCCGGTACAGATGCGAAGGCTGCCGAGAGTGCGATAAGCTCGCGACGGGACAGTGTCATTGTCTCATATCTCCCTGTTAAATTCTCACCATCATACCATCCGCCAGAGACATTCGATAGGCTCTGATGGCGGGTACCATGCTCACAATTGCGCCAGCGCAGACGACCCCTGCGAGAACGGAAAACTCACGCAACGTCGGCGCTTCGACAGGCAACCAAAGGCCGAACGCCCGGTCGACAACCGGCTGGGCGATGGCAAGACCGACGTAGAGCAATGCAAGGCCGATGACCGCGCCCAGTGCAGCCATCAAGGCAGCCTCCAGCACCAGCAGGCCGGTGATGGTCCGGGGGCGTGCGCCCATCGCGCGAAAAATCGCCATCTCGCGGCGGCGCTCGTTCAGGCTGGCGAATATTGTGGCCATCATGCCGATAAGTGCTGTCACGACCACCATGCCGGAGACAGCAATCAGAGCGGTTTCCGCGATCCCGACGATCTGCCAGAGTTCCTGCAGAGCCACACCGGGCAGAATTGCGAGTAACGGCTCCTGCGGATATTCATTGATGGCGCGTTGCAGGCCGAACACCTGAAGACGGCTTTTCACGCCGATCAGGGCGGCGGTGACCGCCTGAGGCTCCAGATCCATTTGCCGGATCACGTCGGCTGATGTGGACTGGCCCGGTATTTTCGCGCCGCTTTGCCAGTCGACGTGGATGGCCTCAATCGCTTTAAGGCTGACGATCACAGTGCGGTCCACGGGTGTGCCTGTTTTGGCAAGGATGCCGGAGACGCGAAAGGGCTGATCCTCGTGCTCGATAAAAGATGCAAGCCCGTGCGCCACGACAATCGGATCGCCGGTCTCATATCCAAGGGTTTCTGCGACATCCGCTCCGATGACTGTGTCAAAGAGGTCGTCCATAACCTGACCGTCGCGCATCGAAAGCGACTGACCAGAGCGGTACTTATAGCGATCAAAGAAAGCAGTTGTGGTGCCCATGACGCGGAACTGCCGGTGACTGTCACCCAGCGACACCGGCACAATCCAGTCCACCTCCGGGCGGGCTTCGATGTCGCGATAGCTTTCCCATGTCATGTTACTGGTCGCATTGCCGATGCGGAAAACCGAATAGAGCAGAAGCTGAACCGATCCGGACCGCGCGCCCACGATCAGGTCTGTGCCCGAGATGGTATCCGCAAAGCTGGCTTTTGCGCCGGTGCGCACTTTCTCGACCCCCAGAAACAGGGCGACGGAAAGGGCGATGGCAAGAATTGTCATCGCAACTGTGAGAGCGCGCGCCATCAGAGAGGCAAAAGCAAGACGCAGGATCATGCGGCCGCTCTCTGTGCTGTCACGACATCTGACATTTCGACGACCCTGTCGAACTGACCTGCAAGACGCGCGTCGTGACTGACCATCAAAAGCGTAGTGTTGTGGGCGCGCGCCTGTGCAAACAACAGCTCCAGAAAGGTTGTCTGGGTTGCGGCATCAAGCGCCGAGGTCGGCTCGTCTGCGACGATCAGCGGCGGCGCACCGATGAGGGCGCGGGCGGCGGCTACGCGTTGCTGCTGTCCCACACTGAGCGTGCCTGCCCGGGCTCTGACAGTATGCGCCGGCAACCCGAGGTCATCACAGAGGTCTGCCGCAGCCTTGTGCGGGGACGCGAGGCGGTTGCGGCGCATCGGCGCAAAACGTAAAGGCAGCAATATGTTGTCAAGGACGCTGGCATAGGGCAGCAGGTTGAACTGCTGAAAGATCAACCCGATCTGCTCTGCGCGGAAACCGTCCCGCCGTCCTGCTGACAGGGTCGCGATATCGGTGCCGGCGACAGAAACACTGCCCGACGCGGGCGTGATTGTCCCGCAGATCAGGGACAGCAGAGTGGATTTCCCCGACCCGCTTTCTCCCAGCAGCAACACGGTTTCACCTGCCGCTATTCTGAAGTCGGGAATTTCCAGCCCGAAAGATGTCCGGCCCGGCCAGCGGTACCGGACGTCCTGCAAGGTAAGGATCGGGCTTTCTGTCGTCACGTCCCGGGTCCGGTTCAGAACATGCCACGCAGATCGAGAACCGGCGCGTCACGAGTGACCTCAAATGCAGACGCCCCGGTGTTGGAGATAACCTGCACTTCAAGCTCCAGCGCATTCGGAAAAGTCGCAAAATAAGCAAATTCAATGACCGATGCAGCCGCCGGGTCCGCGCAGTTCAGAAGGTATTCCGCGTGGAACTCTGTGTGACCTGACTTTTCTGAATGCGCGGCATGGTCTTCACCGGTGTGCTCTGCATGGTCCTCATGCGCATGTTCGTCATGGCTGTGATCGTCATGCGCGTGGTTCTCTTCATGCCCTTCGTGTGCCGCCTCGCTTTCCAGCTCAGCGCTGGCCTGAACGACACTGCATCCGGCGGCTTCCGGCAGTGAAAAAAGGTCAAGCGGGCGGGCAAGCATTGCGACAGCGTTGTCCACCTTTGCCCGGTCCCCGGCGCTTTCTGCGGCATATTCAAACCCGACGATATCTGCGCCGGGTGCATGAAGTTCCATTGCAATCTGACTGCCTTCAAAAGCAATATCGAGCTGTCCGACCCCGTGTTCATGCGCATCAAGCTGGCGGGTTTCTTCGGCGTAAGCCGCTGCGGCGGTCAGTGACGTCAAAAGGGCGAAGGGAAGGATTTTCACGGATGCAGTCCTTTTTTATATGAAGTAGGGATTAAGCGGCACAAGCCCGACACTGCCCGTGCAACTCAACGATGTGCCGGGTTGCGTTGAATTCAGATTGTTCAGCGATTTCAGTGAGATGCGGCAGAAGAGTGGTGCCATCGTGCTCCTCGACAGTCCCGCAGTCGGCGCAGATGGCGAGCACGGGGACTGATGCTTCGTGATCGCACCGGCAGGGCACAAATGCCTTGATCGACTCCAGTTTATGCGCCCGGCCCTGGTCAGTAAGCGCCGCAAGCGTCCGGTAGACCGTCGGCGCGGCAAGATCAGGTTCGGCCTGCTTCATGTGGTCAAGGATGGCATAGGCCGTCATGGGTTTGTCATTCCCTTTAAGGACCTTAAGGACATCGGACTGACGTGTTGCTGCCTGTTTGCGCATACCTGATCTTTCTGACGGGTCGAAGATTCGTTATTTTATAAAGTAACATTTTGCACTGTTGCGGACTGAACGCAAGCGATTGACCGACCGGCATGGATCCGAAAGCGGAATCGTGCACAAAGCGCGGTTTCCAGAGCTTGGGTCAGCGCCTTACCGGATCGCGGGGAGGGCCGTCGCCTGAACCGGACTTCGATACGCTCAGCACACCTTATACCCGGCGGTGATCATCTCCTGTGCACGGCAGTCGACAATGCATTCCGCAGCATCCGGCAGATCGAACCTGACGGCGCTGCGCCTGCCGGACGGGCTTTATTCCGCGACGGCCTTGCCCGTGAGCTTGTCCAGCGCGCCGGTCATCATTGCAATGTATTCGGCATCCCCCGGAAGCCCGTGCGTCTCAGCGAGGCTCGCCGGCGCGTGATAGGCAACGTGCACCACGCCTTTGGCATCCGCATAGACCAGCACCCGCAGTGGCAGATCGAGACCCGCGGTCTGCCCGTCCAGCATGGCAGGGGTGCCAAGCTTCGGATTGCCGAACATCAGCATCTGCGTCGGGCGCAGATCCATATCGACTTTCGCTGCACCCGCTGCGTGATCCACACGGGCAAACACAGTAGCGCCGGCACCTGTCACAGCAGCCTCGAGCCGGTCCATTGTGTCGGAGACCGAATGCGGGCTGGTGCGTGTGATTATGTCAGCGGCAAAAGTCGTCGCAGCGGTTGTGAGAGTGAGGCCGATGGCCAGCAGGGAGGATCGCAGCATCTGTCAGTTCCTTTATTTAATACCATCTGGACTATAGCGCAGGATGAGCCCGCGTCGCGTCACGACCCGGTGAGCGGCGTTATTCCGCGGCCCGGAGCGGGGCGGTTTTTGCCGGCTCGTCCTCTTCCCAGATGATCTCCTGAAAGGCGGCGCGTCCTGCATCACGCTGCAGCGCCCAGTCGCGCGCGGCCCGGCTCGCGCGGCCCATCGAGAACTTGGCCAGCATGGTCGCGATCCAGCGGACGTAAGTGGTGGCCCAGACCCGGATCGCCAGCATTGAGGGTGTCACAACCAGTGTCAGCACCGTGGCGATCCCGAGCCCGAAGACGACTGCCGTGGCCAGTTGTTTCCACCAGAGTGCAGTCGGGCTGTTGACGGTATAGCCGCCCTCGGCGAAGTTCAGCGAAAGCCCGAACATCATCGGGGCAAGACCCGCCATCGTGGTGATTGTGGTCAGCAGCACCGGACGGATCCGGGCCTGTGCGGTGCGGATGATCGCCTCGATCCGGGGCATGTATCGTTCGTATTCCTGATAGGTATCGATCAGGATGATATTGTTGTTCACCACAATCCCCGCCAGCGCCACAATGCCGGTACCGGTCATAATGATCGAAAACGTCTGGCCCATGACGATCATACCGATCAGCACGCCGGTGGTCGAGAGCACCACCGCCAGCAGCACAAGCAAAGCGTTATAAAAACTGTTGAACTGCGCCAGCAGGATGATGAACATCAGCCCCAGGGCCGCGGAGAAAGCGGTCTGCAGGAAGGCCTGACTTTCGGCCTGCTCTTCCTGATCGCCTGTCCATTCCCACGAGATGCCGTCGGGCAGGGGCCGCGTGTCGAGCCAGTCGGTGAGCACGCCGATGCGCTCATTTGCATTCACCGCGATAAGACGGAGGGTGCCGGCGGTGACACCTGCCTGCAGATCACGATCGCCGGTGTCGGAGCGATCGGTGATGCGGAAGGTGCTGCCATCGGGTGCTGTGAAATTGGAGTCTGTTCCCGCAGGGCGCAGCAGGGCAAGTGTTGTGGTGACCTCTTCGGGACCGGATGCATCGGTCTCCACGATTTTCATCAGCCCGGGGGCCACATCGGCTTTGACATCGAAATAGCGTTTCTGATCGATCCGGTTGATCTCGGCGAGTTTGGGCACCGGTGTGCGGGTGATGAAGTTTGACAAAGGCACCAGCCCGTCAGCCGTGCGCACCTTGAGCGTGTCGAGCGTGGAGAGCAGGCGGTCTTCGGCGGGCAGGCGCACGCGAATGTCGATCTCTTCATCCGAGCTGTCCACCCGCATGGTGTCGAGGGTCAGCCCGCGCGTCACGAGTTGCACCATCGCGCCGACCGTGGCCACATCGGCACCATAGCGCCCGGCCTTTTCCACATCCACGTCGATCTGCCAGTCGATGCCGGGCAGGGGGCGGGTGTCTTCGATCAGCGTGAGGCCCGGGGTCGCCTCGAACTTTGTGCGCGCGATGGCGGCGGCCCGCGTCAGATCGATGAAATTATCGGCTTTCAGGCGCAGATGCACCGGCTTGCCGGAGGCCGGGCCCTGGGCCAGTTCGCTGATCTCGATGCGTACGCCGGGAAGAGCGCTGAGCGCCTCTGCGAGTTCGGCGATCACGATGTTTCCGTCGAGCTCGGGGCGGTCCGCGCGGTCTTCCCAGGGGATGGTTTCGAACTGCACCTGGCCGATGGTGTCTTTGGGTGTGGCCGCCCCACTGGTGTCTGTGTTGAGCCCGCCCTGACCGGCAAAGGAGAAGGCGTTAATCACGCCCGGATGGGCCAGCACGATGTCTTCGGCCTGGCGCACGAGTGCGTCTTTCTCCGCAAGACTGAGGTTGCCACGGGCCAGCACATAGGCAATGCCCTGCTCAGGCTCCGACTCAACAAAGAATTCCACACCATTATTGTTGTTGGTGAAATAGATCAGAACGGTGCCCACAAATACAAAAACCGTGCCAGCCATCACCAGCGGCATGACAGGATTGCCGGCGATGGCCGCGATGGCATGGCCGAAGGGCGACCGGCGGTACCCGGCATATATCCGGTCAGGCCCGGCGCGGAAAAGCCGCGCGGTGACCCACTGCCCCCAGCGCCCCGCACGGGTGATCAGCGCGAAGACCGCGATCAGCGCCACCAGAAAGCCACCAAGGGCTGTCGCGAGGAGCGCAGTCGCCACAAGGATGTGAAGAAAGACGAGGATGAAGGTGGGCACAACCGAGCCCGGCAGATTGAGCCCGTCCATCCCGGCAAACTGCGCACCGATCCCGTCAAAGACCGGCGGCATCAGGGCGGCAGCGGCCATCATGATGCCGGCAATCGGGAAAAGCGCCAGATGCAGATACCAGCGCAGCCCGGCCACCGCTGACATGTAATCCGCCATCCAGCGTTCCAGCCGGCCGGTGACGCCGCCCATCACCGGCAGATAAATCAGCGCCACGACAAGGCTTGCCGAAAGCACAAAGATCAGGGTGACCGGCAGCATGCCCATGAATTCACCCGGCACACCCGGCCAGAAGAGCATCGGCAGAAAGGCGCAGAGCGTCGTCGCCGTGGACGAGATAATCGGCCAGAACATGCGTTTGGCCGCTTCCACATAGGCCTGCATGGGGCCGGAGCCCTCGCTCTGTCGTTTGTCGGCGTATTCGACGACCACGATGGCACCATCGACGAGCATGCCCACGGCGAGGATCAGACCGAACATCACAATGTTGGAGATCGATATGCCCATAAGCGCCAGAAAGGCAAAACAGAGCAGGAATGAGGTGGGGATCGCAAAGCCAACCAGCAGGGCCGCGCGCACGCCGAGGGCCGCGAGCACCACAATCATCACCAGCGCGATGGCGGTAAACACCGAGCCCAGAAGCTGCTGGACCATGGCGTTTACGATGCGCGACTGGTCGTTGGAGGTACCGACTGTGACCGCAGCCTGAAGCCCCTCGGGCCACGTTTCGCGCTTTTCGGCCACCATGTCTTTGACCAGTGCTGCGGTGTCGATCAGGTTGAAGCCCTTGCGCTTTACCACCTGCAGCGCCAGCGAGCTTTCGCCGTTAAAGCGCGCGGTGCCGTCGCGGTCCTCAAACGTCAGGTTGATCTGCGCCAGATCGCCCAGGGTCACAACCCGGTCGCCGTTGGTTTTCACCGGCAGATTATAGACATCGCGCGGATCATCAAAAGAGGAGGGGATCTTGACCGCAAAGGTGCCCTGCGCCGTCTCTATCTCACCTGCGGCAATCAGCTGGTTGTTGTTCTGAACGGTGTTGATCAGTTCGCCTGCGGTGACGTTATATGCCTCAAGCCGCAGGGGATCGATCAGCACCTCAAGCATCTCATCCCGGCTGCCGGCAATGCCGGCCTCCAGCACCGCATCGACCGCTTCGAGATCATCCTGCAGATCGCGGGCGACGCGGTTCATCGTGCGCTCGGGCACAGGCCCCGTAAGGTTCACGATAATGATCGGAAACTCGGAGAAGTTGATCTCATTGATCTTGTACTGGTCCGCGCCGTCGGGGAATTCCGCTTCGGCCTTGCTCATCGCGTCGCGTACATCCGCGAGGATCTGGGTTTTGTCCCAGCCAAATTCAAACTCCAGCACCACGCCCGCGTAGTTTTCCGCCGCTGTGCCGGTCATGGATTTCAGCCCGTCGAGATCGGCCAGTTCGGTCTCCATCGGTTGTACCAGCAGTGTTTCACTGTCGGCCGCAGAGATGCCGGGGAAGGGGACCGAGACAAAAAGCGCGGGGATTTCGATATCCGGCTCGCCCTCTTTGGGCAGTGTGGAATAGGAATAGCCGCCGACCACGAGGCTCAGCAGGATAAAGGCCACGACCATGCGCGCACGACCCGCTGCCCAGTCGACGATCCCGGTCACTGGCCCATCGCTTGCCATGTCTGTGCGACCGTGACGCCGGCGATGACGTATTCCTGGCCCAGAACAATCACGTCCGCCGTATCATCCAGCCCGGTCAGCCAGACGCCTTCGGGTGTGTCGCGCATGATTTCGACAGGGTGAAATTCCACAAGGGCATCCTTGTCAATGGTGCGCAGACCCAGCACACCTTCGTCATTGAGGGTCAGGGCGGACTGCGGCAAAAGATGGGCTTTCGCGCCATCTGCCGAGATCAGGATCTCCGCGGTCTGCCCGTCCCGGATTGCAAGATCGGCATTCGGCACTTCGATTTCCACCAGAAAGGTGCGGGTCTGTTCATCTGCAGAACGGGACAGGAAGGTGACCTGCCCGGTCAGGGGGGCAGTTCCGGCGCTGCCGGCCCCGGTGACGAGGCGGGCCACGGCCTGAGCGCCGACCCTGATGCGGCTTACTTCCGTTTCGGGCACAAAGGCCACGAGTTTGATCGGATCAAGCTGAATGATTGTCGAGCACAGCGCGCCGGGCTGCAACAGACTTCCCAGTTCGGCGGTGTCGCTTTCCAGCAGACCCGAGAAGGGCGCACGGATCACAAGACGCGCGATTTCGGTCTCAGCGGAGGCTACGGCAGCCTGCGCCGACCGGATGCCCGACTGTGCAGCCTGAAGCCCGGCACGGGCGGATTCGACAGACGCGAGGGCAGAGGCAACGGCAGCATCGGCGCCCGCCACACGGGTGGTCGAAGCAAAACCGCCTTCGCTCAGCCGGGCAGAGGCGTTCTGGTTGATCCGGGCTTCATCCAGCTGTGCGCGGGCCTGTTCGACACGGGCCTGCGCCTCAGGGACACGGGCGCGGGCTTCTTCAAGCTGTGCTTTCGACTGCGCAAGCGCCGCGCCGCGGTTTCCTTCATCCAGCCGGCAGAGCGCTTCGCCTTCTTCGACGCGCGCGCCCTTGCGCAAAGGCTCAGAGATGACCCGGGCAGAGGTTTCTGATTTCACATCCACCTCGCGGGCGGCCCGTGTCTGTCCGCGCAATATCACGGCGGAATCGATCTCACGGGCTTCTGAGCGTCGCACGACCACTTTGACAAGCCCGGAGCCCGGCGCCTCTTCAATATTTGTGGCGTCAGCGCTTGCGTTTGCTTCGCCTGAACCGTTTTCCTGAAGGTAAGCATCGACCGCATCGCGCTGAAAGATATAAAGATACAGCGCAAAGCCCACGCAGACCGCAGCAATCAGTGGAAACAGACGCATTAAATTTGCCTCGGTACGGGCGGTCCTCCGGTGCCGGGAGAACGCGCATCAGAAATATCCGTCGGCCTGTTCTCGAAGAGTGCTGAACCGACCAGTTCAGATTTAGTATTTTGTGGTCCGGTTGGCAATGGTTGAGCCTCGCGGGGTCTGCGGGTCTTGGCTTGGCGGCGCGCGCAGGCTAAGAGGGGCCGGAACGAATACTGGCAGGGTTCCATGAGCGATACAGACGGGTTTATCAGTGAGGTCAACGAAGAGGTTCGCCGCGACCGGCTTTTTGCGCTTTTGCGGCGTTATGGCTGGATCGGAGGCCTGATTGTTGTTCTGATCGTCGGCGGGGCGGCTTTCAGTGAGTATCGTAAGGCCCAGGCCCGTGCGGAGGCCGAGGCACTCGGTGATGCGATCCTGGCTGCGGTATCGCAGGAAACCGGCACTGCACGCGCTGATGCGCTGGCGGCTGTGCCGGCCGGCAATGCGGGTGCGCGGGCTGTTGCGGGTATGCTCGCTGCGGCAGAAGCACAAAACGCCGGCAATACACAGGCGGCGGTGGACAGGCTCAACGAGATAGCAGCGAACGGTGATGTCGCGCCGATCTATCGTGACATCGCAGCGTTCAAGGCGCTGATTTTACAAAAAGAAACAATGCCCGCAGCGGAGCTGCGCGGCGAACTTGAAGCGCTGGCCGCTCCCGGGCAGCCTCTCAGCCTGCTGGCGCGTGAACAGATCGCGTTGCTTGAGATTGCCCAGGGCAATACCGATGCGGCAATCTCGACATACCAGCAGATTATCAGCGACGCGGGCGTGACCACAGACTTGCAACAACGCGCCTTACAGGTGATTGTGTCGCTGGGGGGAACGCCTGATCTGGAGAACCTGCCCGGTATCGGCAACTGAGTGCCGGACCGTAAAAAGGCGGGCAGGCAAGGGCGGAAATTTAGGGTGGTACACGAAGGCATGACGGCAAAGCTGTGGAATACGGGCGCTGCTAATGCACCCCGTGCAGGTCTGGCAGCGCTGGTTGCCTGTGTCTTTCTGACCGGTTGTGGTGGCGATGACGTCATTCTCCCGGGGATCCGCGAGGATATTCGCGCCCCCGAAGAAACGCTTGCGCCGGACGTTACTGAAAACACCACCCGTGCGATCTCATTGCCCGCCCAGCAGGCCAATGCGCAATGGCCGCAGTCTCCCGGCACACCTGCCTTCCGCACGGCGCACGCTGCACTGGGCACTGCGCCGACGCGTATCTGGACTGCAAACATCGGCAAAGGCGACAGCCGGCGCCAGCGTATCACGGCCGCGCCGGTTGTGGCGCAGGGCGTTATTTTCACTCTGGACGCCGAAGCGCAGGTGACGGCCACTTCTTTGTCCGGCCAGCAGGTCTGGCAGAAAGACCTCCTTCCGGCGCGTGAAAACAGCGGCGACGCCACAGGGGGCGGGCTGGCCTGGAACGACGGGAAACTTTTTGTCTCGCTGGGATATGGCGCGCTGGTCGCGGTTGATGCAGCCAATGGTGATGTGCTGTGGCGCCAGCGTCTTGAAGGCACCGGTTCCGGCACGCCAACGGCGATCGGCGGTCTGGTTTATGTCACCGCCGGCGACGATCAGGGCTGGGCGATTTCTAATGACGACGGGCGGATTGTCTGGCAGCTTCAGGCCTCGCCCGATGTCAACAACGTCCTCGGGGCACCCGCGCCGGCGGTTTCCGATGACCTTGCGATCTTCGGCTTTGGATCGGGCGAGATCCAGGCGGTCTTTCGCCGTGGCGGTCTGCGCCGCTGGGACGCCTCTGTGCTTGGTGAACGTGTCGGTCGCTCTGCAAGCAACGTTGGCGATGTCACGGCTGCACCGGTAATATCAGGCAACCGGGTTTATGTCGGCAACCAGTCGGGGCGCCTTGTCGCGCTCAATCTGGGCTCCGGTGAGCGCATCTGGACCGCGCGTGAAGGGGCCGTTGGCTCCGTTGTCCCGGCAGGCGACAGCGTATTTGCGCTTTCCGATCTGGGTGAGCTTTTGCGGATTGATGCCTCAACAGGGGCCCGCATCTGGGGGGCGCAGCTGGCAACTTTCGTGAAAGACCGGCCACGCCGCAAGGCAGAGATCGTGGCGCACCACGGCCCGCTTCTGGCGGGCGGGCGCATTTATGTGGCCTCAAACGATGGTTTTCTGCGCTCGTTTGATCCCGCGAGCGGCGCGCTGACCGGGACGGTGGAAATCCCTGACGGGGCGACATCTGCACCTGTGGTTGCGGGCGGTGTGCTGTACGTTGTCTCCACAGACGGACAATTACACGCTTTCCGTTGACGCCCGGCTGCGGTAAAGCGCGCGCTTAACCGTGATGCGGAGTACCTGTCATGTCGTTCACACTTGCCATTGTCGGGCGGCCCAATGTGGGCAAGTCCACGCTGTTCAACCGGCTGGTTGGCAAGCGTCTGGCGCTGGTCGATGACCAGCCCGGAGTGACGCGTGACCTGCGCGAGGGGGCGGCACGGCTGGCCGATCTTCGGTTTACGGTCATCGACACTGCCGGCCTTGAAGAAGTCACAGACGACAGCCTGCAGGGGCGGATGCGCCGCCTGACCGAACGCGCGGTCGATATGGCCGATATCTGTCTCTTTATGATTGATGCGCGGGTAGGTATCACGCCCTCGGATCTGGTGTTCGCCGATATCCTGCGCAAACGCTCCGCGCACGTGATCCTCGCGGCCAATAAAGCCGAAGGGGCAGCCGCGGACGCAGGTGTGATCGAAGCCTATTCGCTGGGGCTGGGCGAGCCCATTCGTATGTCAGCCGAACACGGCGAGGGTCTGAACGATCTCTATGTGCACCTGATGCCGCTGGCTGATCAGTTCGCTGAACGCGCCGCAGAGGACGCGCCCGATACGGACGTGACCCTCGACGAGGATGAGGGCGACATGGACGCCCCCATCCCGATGCCCACGACGAAAAAGCCGCTGCAGGTGGCGGTTGTGGGCCGTCCGAACGCGGGCAAATCGACACTTATCAATCAGATTCTCGGTGAAGACCGGCTGCTGACCGGACCTGAGGCAGGCATCACACGCGACGCTATTTCATTGCGTATCGACTGGGCCGGGCCGGAGGGAGACGCCGTGCCAATGCGTATTTTCGATACCGCCGGCATGCGCAAAAAGGCCAAGGTGCAGGAAAAACTTGAAAAGTTGTCTGTGGGTGACGGGCTCAGGGCGGTGAAATTTGCCGAGGTTGTTGTGGTGCTGCTGGATGCGGCGATCCCCTTTGAGCAGCAGGATCTGCGGATTGCCGATCTGGCCGAGCGCGAGGGACGTGCGGTGGTCGTTGCCGTGAACAAATGGGACATTGAAGAGGACCGTCAGGGCAAGCTCAAAGAACTCAAAGAGAGCTTTGAGCGGCTGCTGCCACAACTGCGCGGGGCGCCGCTGATTACCGTATCGGCAAAGACCGGGCGGGGTCTCGACCGGCTGCAGGCGGCGATCATGCGCGCCTACGAGGTCTGGAACCGTCGCGTTACCACAGCGCAGCTGAACCGCTGGCTTGCGGGTATGGTCGAGGCGCACCCGCCACCCGCGCCGCAGGGAAAGCGCATCAAACTGCGGTACATGACCCAGGCCAAGACCCGCCCGCCCGGATTTGTGGTGATGTGCAGCCACCCCGACAAAGTGCCCGAAAGCTACAGCCGGTATCTGGTCAACGGTCTGCGGCTGGATTTTGACATGCCCGGCGCGCCGATCCGTTTATGGATGCGCGGGCAGAACGATGCCAACCCGTTCAAGGGTCGCAAAAAGGCACCGCCCTCGAAGCTGCGCAAACATACCGACGGACGGCGGCGCGACTGACGCCTCAGGTGGCGCGCAGGGTGCGCCAGGCTGAAAACGCGAGTGCTGCGGCACCACCGGCGGCAAGTGCCGCGACGGTGGGGTAGCTGCCAAGGTTCTGCACCACGACGGCGACCAGCGCCCATATGACCGCTAGGGCATAGGTCGGGCCCCGGCGCAGCTGGTTCTGGACCGCAGAGGCCAGTACCAGCGCGCCGAAGATCGCGGCGAAGGCGGCGGTGGTCTCGCTGGTATAGCCATAGCCGGCGGCCAGCAGACCCAGCGACACGCATGCGGCGGCACTCAGCCATCCGGCATAGAGGCCCACCGGCAGCAGCGCCCAGGGCTTGTCGGACGCAGGCGCGCGGAAAAGGGCGTAAAGCGCGCTGATCAGCATTGCCCAGATCAGAATGCTGGCCCAGACCGGGCTTTGCACCGCCACAGGCAGCCAGACCGAGCCGACAGCCAGCGACACGGCCAGCGGCACACGCATGGCGTGCCAGTCGGGGTCCTCCGCGCGTTTCAGCACGCCGTATCCCATGCCAATCAGCAGCCACAAATAAATCACACCCCAGATCGCAAAGGCATAGCCCGCAGGCTGCACAGGCGGATTATCCTGAGGCACCGGGAACTGATCCGCGTCGAAACCGCCGAAATCCGGCACCCAGAAGGTGGAGCCTGCAAAGGTCATGCAGAGCACAAAGACAAGTATCGCAGTCAGTTTCACGAGATCCCCCGGTGTGGTGTTGTCCCGGCCTTAACGCCGCGAACGCAGCATTAGGTCCATGCCATTCATTTCTCCCTACCCTGGCGCACGGCAGGAGGGATGCAAATGGCCCATATCGCGATTTTCTGTGACGGAACATGGAACAGCCCGCAAGCGGGTACGACAACGCACGTGCTGCGTCTTGCGCGGGCCTGTGCCCGGACCCGTGATCAGCAGGTGCTGTATTTCGCGGGCGTGGGCACAGGCACCGGTATGATCAGCAATCTGGGCCGCCGGATCAGCCGGGTGGGCGGCGGGCTTTTTGGCTGGGGGCTTAACCGTAATATCCGGGCGGCCTATCTTGAACTTTGCCGGATCTACCGGCCCGGGGACAAAATCATGATCTTCGGCTTTTCGCGCGGGGCGTATACCGCGCGGTCTCTTGTCGGCATGATCCGCACCTGCGGTATTCTCGGGCATCCGACACGGCGCAATCTGCGCCGGGCGTTCCGGCTTTACCGGCGGCGCGGTGACGGGAACGGTCCGGATACACCTGCCACACTTGCGGAACGCCGGCTTTTGTCGCCGCGTTTCGCCACGAGCCAGGCCGATATTGAGACCCGTGCAGACGACAGTTTTCTGGTCAGGATCACCTATCTCGGCGTCTGGGACACGGTCGGCGCGCTGGGAATGCCGCAGCCGATCGTGGGCCGTATCGCGCGCCTTTGGAACCGGCGCTATGATTTTCATGACACCAGCCTGTCGCGGCTCGTAGAACAGGCACGCCATGCGCTCGCACTCGACGAAAGGCGCGTTCTCTTTGAGCCGGCGCTCTGGTCAAACCTCGACCCCTTGCCCGGCGATCCGGGTCTTAACAGAGGAAACCGCTCGGCCTCACGCCCCTATCAGCAGGTCTGGTTTGCCGGCGATCACAGCATCATCGGCGGCAACACGGATGCCGAGGGACTGGCCGCAATCACTGCCGACTGGATCTGGTCGGAAGCTGCACGCCTTGGTCTGCGCGCAGGTCCGGGTCAGCGGGTGCCGGCTGTCACGCCTGATCCCGGTGCCGCGGCACCGCAACTGGCGCAGGTGCCCGGGATCTACCGGTTTCTGCCCTCACTGGTGGCCTGGCGACGCGGGCCGCAGACACCGCGTGCGGCCAGCCCGTCGGTTCTGGAGCGGATGTCGGAACTGCCCGGCTACCGTCCGCACAGCCTGCGCTGGCTCTTTCCTGAGCTGTTTGACCAGGACGACAGTTAGGCGGCGCCGCGCTTTGCTCTTGTGAGAAGGGGGCGGGGCAGGGTAGGAGGCCTGAGCCTGAATGCCGAAAGACCCGCGCCATGACCGACGCCCCGGAAGATGAAGTCCTTGCCACTGTCTCTGCCTCAATCGGGCGGCGCATTCTGGGCATCGGGCTGCTGTCATTGCTGGCGGTCATGGTGATCTGGATGGCTGTTACAAAATCTCCGGCCTTTGGCTGGCAGATTTTTCTGATCGGCCTTGGCATCACCGCGCTGATGATTGCCGATGCGATGCGCCGGTCCACCGCCTGCGTTCTCGAACTGACAACAACCATGTTGCGTGAAAAAGACGGCCGTATCATCGCGCGGATTGATGAAATCACCGATGTGGAGCGCGGCGCTTTTGCATTCAAACCCTCCAACGGCTTTCTGCTGACCACCACCACCCGCAACAGTCGCGCCTGGCGCCCGGGCGTCTGGTGGCGTATGGGCCGCAAAATTGGCATCGGTGGTATGCTGCCCGGACGGCAGACGAAATTCATGTCCGAGATTATCGCCGTGCGCCTTGCCGAGCGCGAAACCCGCTGACACCCGGCCCTGAGCCGGCGCGCCCGGATGAAAATTTTACGGTCCCGACACAAGTTTACAGAATCGTCACCCTTCCGGCGCAGAGATAGCGTGCGGCGAATTTTTCTGATGCCTGAAAAACTGGCACTTCTGAGCGTCCGCGCGTAGGTTCGCAGGTGTCGGATGAGGGCATACCCGCCCGGCGACAGCAAGGGAGAGTGAATGTGAACAAGAGCAGCCGTGAGCCGAGTTTCCGCGAAAGCGTGGATCAGATGTTTAACCGCGCCGTCGGTCTGATGGACCTGTCGCCCGGGCTGGAAGAGAAAATCCGGGTCTGCAATGCCACCTATACCGTGCGCTTTGGTGTCCGCCTGAGAGGCGAGATCAGAACGTTCACCGGCTACCGGTCTGTGCATTCAGAACATATGGAACCGGTCAAGGGCGGGATCCGCTTTTCGCTCGGTGTGAGCCAGGATGAGGTTGAAGCGCTGGCAGCACTCATGACCTACAAGTGTGCGCTGGTCGAAGCGCCGTTCGGCGGCTCAAAAGGCGGGCTTTGCATCGATCCGCGCGAATATGAAACCCACGAGCTTGAACTGATCACCCGGCGCTTCGCCTATGAGCTGATCAAACGGGATCTGATCAATCCAAGCCAGAACGTGCCGGCGCCTGATATGGGCACCGGCGAGCGCGAGATGGCCTGGATTGCGGATCAGTACAAACGCATGAACACCACCGATATCAACGGCAACGCCTGCGTGACGGGCAAGCCACTGAATGCAGGCGGTATTTCGGGCCGGGTCGAGGCGACGGGCCGGGGTGTGCAATATGCGCTGCGAGCGTTTTTCCGAGATGAGGAAGGTGTGAAAAAGGCCGGCCTGTCCGGGGATCTGGAGGGCAAAAAGATCATCGTCCAGGGCCTTGGAAACGTGGGCTATCACGCCGCTAAATTCCTGTCCCAGGAAGACGGCAGTATCATCGTGGGTATCATTGAGCACGACGGCGGGCTCTACAATCCTGACGGTCTGGACGTTGAAGCTGTCCGGTCCTGGATATCAAAGCACGGCGGCGTGTCAGGATATTCGGATATGCATCAGGTCGCCGATGGCACCAAAATCCTGGAAGAGCCCTGTGACATTCTGATCCCGGCGGCTCTTGAGGGTGTCGTCAATCTTGACAACGCAGCACGCGTGCAGGCGAGCCTGATCATTGAGGCGGCGAACGGCCCGGTGACTGCGGGCGCCGACCAGATTCTGCGCGAAAAGGGCACTGTCATCATCCCCGATATGTATGCAAACGCGGGTGGCGTGACGGTGAGTTATTTCGAATGGGTCAAGAACCTCAGCCATATCCGGTTCGGCCGGATGCAGCGGCGTCAGGAAGAATCCCGCCACCAGCTGCTGATCAACGAACTGGAGCGTCTGTCGACCGACAAAGACCTCGGCTGGACGCTGAGCCCCGGTTTTAAGCAGAAATACCTGCAGGGGGCGGATGAGCTTGAGCTGGTGCGTTCAGGTCTGGATGACACAATGCGGATTGCCTATCAGTCGATGGCGGATGTCTGGCACGGGCGCGACGATGTCGACGACCTGCGCACGGCCGCCTATCTCGTGGCGATCGGCAAGGTGGCCGCCAG
>CBDUCB010000036.1:0-20717 GCA_965365545.1 uncultured Roseobacter sp.
CGCGTAGTCGCGCGATCGGGCGCTGTAGCTCGCGGGGATGCCGCCGCAGCCCCACCCGATGCACCGGAGGGTCCAAGGGGCGGCGGGGTCGTGCTGCTGAGCCTGCGCAGCAGATCCTCAGGCGCGGGAAGATCCGCCACATGGGTCAGCCGGATAATTGCCATCTCGGCGGCCATCATCGCATTGGGTGCTGTCGCAACTTCGTCCAGAGCTTTGAGCAGCATCTGCCACAGACGTGTAAGTACCCGCATCGGCAGTTTTTCCGCCATGGTAAGGCCGCGCGCGCGCTCATCTGGAGAGACCGTCGGGTCTTCGGCAGCCTCGGGCGTGATCTTGACCACCGAAACCCAGTGTGTGATCTCGGCCAGATCGCGCAGCACCGCCATCGGGTCCGCGCCTTCGGCATACTGGCCGGAAAGTTCGCTGAGCGCTGCGGCGGCATCACCCCTGAGCACCATATCAAACAGATCGAGCACCCGGCCCCGGTCGGCAAGGCCCAGCATCGCGCGTACCTGATCGGCGGTGGTCTCGCCCGCGCCGTGGCTGATCGCCTGATCCAGCAGCGAAGTGGCATCGCGCGCGGACCCTTCCGCGGCCCGGGTGATCAGCGCCAGCGCGTCATCGGTGATCTGTGCTCCTTCGGCTTTTGCGATCCGGGACATCAGCGCGATCATCACTTCCGGCTCGATCCGGCGGAGATCGAACCGCTGACAGCGCGACAGCACCGTCACCGGCACCTTGCGGATTTCGGTTGTGGCAAAGATGAATTTCACATGCGCGGGCGGCTCTTCCAGTGTCTTGAGCAGGGCGTTGAACGCACCGGTCGAGAGCATGTGCACCTCGTCGATGATATAGACTTTGTAGCGCGCCGAAGCTGCCCGGTAATGCACAGAATCAATGATTTCACGGATATTGGCCACACCGGTGTTTGAGGCCGCGTCCATCTCCAGCACGTCGACATGACGGCCTTCCATAATGGCGACACAGTGCTCACAGGTGCCGCAGGGCTCTGTGGTGGGGCCACCCAGGCCGTCCGGCCCGATACAGTTCATCCCCTTGGCAATGATCCGCGCCGTCGTGGTTTTGCCGGTCCCGCGAATTCCGGTCATCACAAACGCCTGGGCGATCCTGTCGGCCTCGAACGCGTTTTTCAGCGTGCGCACCATCGCGTCCTGACCGACGAGATCGGCGAATGTTTCGGGACGGTATTTCCGCGCCAGAACCTGGTATTCAGTTTTTTCGCTGTCGGTCATGGAAGGCCCCGGGCAAGATTCGCGCGCTGGTGTTCAGGGTATGTGCTCGGGACGGGGACGTAAACTAGAGCCACCACAAAATGAGGCCGGTGAGCAGCGAGGCGCAGCTGAGAAAAATGCTCAGTGCCGTGAAATAACTCCGGCTCTGCGCCTGGGCCTCGTGTTCATTCAGCCGCGACTGCGTGGCACAGGCCTGCCGCCGCGCGGCCCAGAAGATAAACACCGCGATCAGGATAAAGAAACTGGCGACGGATTTCGGCACCCACGTGGGTTCAAAAGGTCCGAATACAGCCTTCAGACCGATGGCCAGCGCCACGCAGGCCATCCCGGTCCGCATCCACCCTGCAAAGGTCCGCTCATTGGCGAGGATCGTTCTGTCCTCGGCCCAGTCGGTCCTCTCTTCGGCGAGTTCATTGTTGTTTGCCATGAACCTATTGTGTGGCTCGTGCGTTAGGATGCAAGGTGTCAGCGCCACAGGGAGCGAAGATAATGCGGTTAAGAGGCATAAGATCCAGCAGAAATGTGCGTGTCAGGAGAGGCTCCGGGCGCGGTGGCCGGGCAGGCGGGCTGGGTCTGGTCGGTGTGCTTGCAGTCCTCGCAATCGGCTATTTTACCGGCATCGACGTGTCGCCGCTGCTGACCGGAACCGGTGGGCCTGTAACCGAGGAAAGCCGCACGGTGACCGCTGAGGACGATGAGATGGTGCAGTTTGTTGCCCGTGTTCTTGCCACCACCGAAGACGTCTGGACGCGCAAGTTCGAGCAGCAGGTCGGCCAGCCTTATCAGCCGCCACAGCTTGTTGTCTTTTCCGGCGTGACGCAGAGCGCCTGTGGTGGTGCATCCGGGGCGACGGGACCGTTTTACTGTCCGGCCGATCAGATGGCATACCTCGACACGACGTTTTTCCGGCAGATGGAGCAACAACTGGGTGCAGGCGGTGATTTTGCGGCGGCCTACGTAATTGCGCACGAGGTTGCGCATCACATTCAGAACGAGCTGGGCATTCTCGGCAAGGTCGATCAGATGCGCCGGCAGTCGTCGCAGGCTGATGCTAATGCGCTGACTGTACGCCTGGAGTTGCAGGCCGACTGTCTTTCGGGCGTCTGGGCGCAGTCTGTGCAGGGCCTGATGGAACGCGGTGATCTGGCCGAGGCGCTGAATGCAGCCCGCAAAATCGGTGACGATCATCTGCAGCGCCAGGCCGGGCGGGTGCCGCAGCCGCACACGTTCACACATGGCACATCCGAGCAGCGTGCACGCTGGTTTGAGCGCGGCTTTGACAGCGGCCAGATGGCCTCATGTGACACATTCAGCGCACGACAACTCTGAGGGAAAAGGTGAGAGGCTGGACAACGACCCAAGCGGGGCTCGTTACGGCTGCTTCCTTCCGGACCTGACCGGGTTGGCGAGGCGCTCGCCCGCGCCAACCTCTCGACGCGTCATATAGGCAAAGCGCGTCAAAGGTGCAAGTGCGCAGGCTCAAAGGTGCAGCCGGATCCGCGCAAAACCGTTTTCCGATATCCCGCAGGGCTCCGGGCGCAGATCTGCGATTTCAGACAGATGTGTTACCGCATCGGGAGAAGTCAGCAAGATCGCAGAGACATTCAGATCCGGGCGGAACCGCCACGGCGCGGCCCCGCGCACCGCAGCGCAATCGGGCGCCTGGAGATAACTGACCAGACCGTCCTCCAGAGGCGCCCGGCCGCGAAAAGCAATTTCATCCTCAGAAAAAGCGCGTAACTGTCCCCCACCGCCGGTGCGGTGATCCGACGTGGCGACCAGAAATTCCTGATCGGGCTCGAGTGGCCTTCCCTGCCAGGTCACGTTGCTGATCCGTCCCTCGCCCGTCCCCCGGGGGCGGCCGGCGGGGTCATATTTAGGGGGCCGCGTCGGATCGATGTCATAGTTCAGCCCGTAGATCGCATCATAGCGGAACCCCGGGATATTCTCGTTCAGCAGAAGCTGATCAGGATCTTCCCGGCGCAGCGTATTAAAAATCACCACCGAACGTTCGAGCCAGTCTGTCAGACGCGCGCCTGTCGTCCGCACGGCCCAGACCTGATTGGAATATGGGTCAAGCCCGACAATATGGCGCCGCTTTACCGGACCACCCGGCAGACAGATGAAATTATCCGGTCCGTCAAAACCGCCGGTCGAGGCGGTTGAGCCAGACGCCAGCAACGGCAACTCTTCAAGGTCGCTGCCGGCCATCGCCTGCCTGATAACATGACGTTTGGTTTCTGCGATCAGGGCTGACACAGGGCTGGGCTGTGCCAGCGCGAAATAGCTGTTCATCGGACGTATCAGCCGCCCGACTTCGTGATTGAGATGTTCGCGGGTTGCAAGATGCGCCTCTGACGCCAGCGCCGCAACGTCCGGGTCCTCGGGCGTGTCCACAGCGCTCTGCGCCAGCCGGCTTTCTGAACGGGTGATCCTGATGCTGTCGCCGTTTGCCGGCCAGGCGAGGTCAAGATCAATCATGCCAAGATGAGAGCCGGCAAAGCCGGGCAGCACAACGGGTTTACCGTATACCTTACCCTCGCGGCTGTCAGTGTTGCGGTTGGTTTCGTGGTCGGGCCCCGGAAACACCAGGTGTGTATGGCCGCCGATCACTGCATCCACACTGCTCAGACGGGCAATTTCGACGATTTCGTTTTGTGGCTGCACGCCCTCGTCAAACCGGGCAATTCCCATATGTGCCAGTACCACAATCAGATCGGCGCCTTCTGCCCGGGCTGCTTTGGCGGCATCTGCGGTCGCTTGCACAGGATCACACAGCGATGCGCGTCCGGACAGCTGGTGCCGGTTCCAGCTGATCGTCTGACGGGGCAGCACGGAAACCACGCCGATCCGCAACCGGCGCCGGGTGCCGTCGGAACAGAGCACCTCGCGCTCCAGCATGGCACGGGGCCGGATGGACGGAATGCCTGCGCCGCCGAGGTTGGAGCAGACCACCGGCATCCTGTAACGCGAAAGCGTGGCATCCAGATATTCCAGGCCGTGATCAAAATCGTGATTGCCGAGACCCACAGCGTCATATCCGAGCATCTGCAGACAATCAGGCACCGGGTTCGGCGTCCCGCGTCCGGAGTGCGCGAGATAGGCCGCCAGCGGCGTGCCCTGAAGGATGTCACCGTTGTCGAGAAGAAAGCTTTCGCGTCCTGCAGCGGCAGCTTCCTGACGCGCCGATGCAATCAGAGATGCAAGTCGTGACAGGCTCGGACCCTCACCGGCGCAGTCGCGCACATAGTCGTAAGATGTGATCTGCATGTGGAGATCGCTTGTCGCGAGGAGGGTCACTCCGGCGGTCGTATCGCGGTGATGCGAAGAGTAGCGGTCGTTAATCGTCTTGATCTCCCGGGGTTGCTGCAATTAGCAACCATTACGTGCGGCCTTCCGAGAAGATCACGCAAGGGTTGGAAAGTCCAGTGGCGAGGCCGTTCAGCTTTCATCTTGCAACACTTTGTGCGCCATGCGACGGGTTTTCCACCAAAAAAGATGCGCGCAGGGGAGTTCCGCAGATGAAAATTGCAGAAGCGGTGACATTCGGCGGCTCCGGGCTCGACCGTGCGGGAGAAGTGCGCGCTGATGCGTCGGCTGTGGCAATTGCCCGGGCTGACATCGGGGCGCGGGCGGTCCTGTTCTGGCGTGGGAAGCCTCTGATATCCAATGAAAGACCCGCGTCTATAGTGCGGCTCCCGATGGATCACCCGGTGCTTGAGGCGGCGACCGAAGCGCCCGTTTTGCTGGGGCGCGAAGACGGTGCTGCGCGCTTTGCATTCGATATTTCCGCGTGGTCCCCGGACGATCTCGACCCTGGCCTGCTCGGTGGCTTTCTCGACCCCACAGAACAGCGGCACCCGTTGCTCGGCGACACGGAGGTCTTTGCCGAACTGCGCCGCGTGATGACATGGCTCAGCGCGCGTGACGCAGAACTCGCGGCGACCGGAAAAGCCATTCTCGGCTGGCACGAAACACACCGTTTCTGTGCCCGCTGCGGTGCGGAATCTGCGATCGAACAGGCCGGTTGGCAGCGTAAATGCATCACCTGTGGCGGATCACACTTTCCGCGTACTGACCCGGTTGTGATCATGCTGATCACGCGCGGCAACAGCGTGCTGATGGGCCGCTCTCCGGGCTGGCCGGAGGGGATGTTTTCATTGCTGGCGGGCTTTGTTGAGCCGGGCGAGACGCTTGAAGCCGCCGTACGCCGCGAAGTCTTTGAGGAAGCCGGTGTGCAGGTAGGGCAGGTGACCTATCTCTCCAGTCAGCCCTGGCCCTTTCCTGCCTCACTGATGATGGGGTGCGCGGGGGAGGCAACCAGCGAGAAGATCACCATAGACCCGGTCGAAATCGAGCAGGCCATGTGGGTCAGCCGCGAGGAGATGATGCAGGCGATGTCGGGGGAGCATCCGACCATGCTGCCGGCGCGCAAGGGTGCAATTGCCCATTTTCTGATCGAGAACTGGCTTGCGGACAGACTTGATTGACACGACAGTGACGTTCAACTGACGCAGCAGGCCCCGGTAATGAAGTTTGAGACCCAGGAAGACATAGACGCCCCCGCCAGCCATGTCTTCGAAATGCTTACTGATTTTGAAACCTTTGAGCGGGCGGCAATGCGCCGTGGCGCAGAAGTCCGCCGGACAGACAGTCATACGGCACCTGCGGTCGGCGTGTCCTGGGCGGCCCGGTTTTTTCTGCGTGGACGCATGCGGGATGTGACACTTGAAGTTACCCGCTGCGATCCGTCCGATCATCTGGCGCTTGGGCTGGCGTCATCGGGGCTTACCGGAAACATTGCCTTTGAGCTCATTGCGCTCTCGCCGTCGCGCACGCGCCTGCTGGTCGGACTTGAGCTGCAACCGCACAGCCTGTCGGCGCGGTTGCTGGTGCAGTCCCTGAAGCTGAGCAAAGGTGCTATTTTGCGAAAATACGAGGACCGCATCGCCGGTTTCGTTCAGACCCTCAGCGACAGGCATGATCGCAGGACCTGAGAGAGCTGTCAGTCGCGGTCAGGGCTGGCGGGATAAACGCCTAGGATTTCAATCATATTGGTGAAGTAATCCAGCTCTTCCATCGCGCGCCGGACAGGCGGATCGTCAGGATGGCCCTCTATATCGGCGTAAAACTGTGTCGCTGTGAAAGACCCGCCCACCATATAGCTTTCCAGCTTGGTCATGTTGATCCCGTTGGTGGCAAAACCGCCCATCGCCTTATAAAGTGCCGCGGGAATATTGCGCACCTCAAAGACAAAGCTTGTGATCATGCCGTGATCGCCCCGGCGGCTGTGATCAGCCTCCGGCGACATCAGCAGAAAGCGGGTTGTGTTATTGCCCTGATCCTCGATGTGGCGGGCGAGTACGTCCAGGCCGTAGATGTCGCCGGCAAGCTCACTGGCCAGCGCCGCCATTGAAGGGTCCCCGCCTGCGGCCACATCCTTGGCCGAGCCGGCAGTATCTGCGCCTGTGACACGCCGGATGCCGTGCTTTGCCAGAAAGCTCTTGCACTGACCCAGCAGCACCGTGTGGCTCATCGCGCTTTTGACGTCCTTGAGAGCGGTGCCCGGCAGCGCCAGCAGGTTGATGTGCACCCGGACAAAGGATTCCTCGATGATATGCAGCCCCGACTGCGGCAGCAGCGAATGAATATCGGCAACCCGTCCGTAGGTGGAGTTTTCCACCGGCAGCATGGCAAGCTCCGCATTGCCCTCCAGCACGGCGTCAATTGCATCCTCGAACGTCCGGCAGGGAACGGGTGTCATTTCCGGGCGCGCGGCGTGACAGGCTTCGTGGCTGTAGGCGCCGAGCTCTCCCTGAAAAGCGATGCGGGCGGGGGTATCGGCAGTCATCGGAGAGGATCCCTGGCTGAATTCTTTGGAAACCGGTCGTTTGGTCGCGGTAACTACACCTTGCCACGGCGAAGGGGAAGCAATAGATACCGCGGGAACAAAAACAACGGACCGTGATTCAATGTTTGACACAATGACATTCACCAAAGCGGCAGGCGGCGTGTGCGGCGCACTGCTTGTGTTCCTTCTGGGCAAATGGGCTGCTGAAGAACTGTATCATGTGGATTCGCATGGCGAAGCTTCATATGTCATTGAGGTTGAGGAAGACGCTGACACAGCAGAGGTCGAGGAAGTCGTTGATTTTGCGACCGTTCTGGCATCTGCCAGCGTCGATGACGGCGCCAAGGTGTTCCGCAAGTGCTCTGCCTGTCACAAGCTGGAGGAGGGCGCGAACGGCGTCGGTCCCTATCTTTATGGCGTGGTCGGTCGCGGCATTGGTGCGGTGGACGGATTCAGCTATTCTGAAACACTGGCGACGATGGGCGGTGACTGGACTCCGGAAAACCTCAGCGGCTTTCTGGAGAAACCCTCCTCATGGGCCGAGGGCACATCAATGGGTTTTGCTGGTCTGAACAAAGTTCAGGACCGTGCCGACCTGATCGCCTATCTAGACAGTCTTGACGACTGACATTTACCCGAAATTAACCATAAGGGCCGCTTGCTGTGATGCAGGCGGCCTTTTTGCTGTGCAGGACGGTGCGGAAGGCGGGCAATCACATTTTCGCAACTTGTATCTTGGCCCGGCGTCCCGTTAGCTTACATCAGAGCAGGACACCGGAAGAACACGGTGGCACACAGGAGGAATTTCCAGATGACATCCCCCCGGACCCGGACCATCGCGGCCCCTTATCGCACGGCCCGCACCCTCGCAGCCCTGGGCGCGCTGACCGCTGCCGTTGCCCTGCTCTGGACGACGACGCTGCGCGCTCAGGATAATATGGTGGTGAGCCACGGCTATTCCTTCTACGGCGATCTTAAATACCCCGAAGATTTTACGCATTTCGATTACGTGAACCCCGACGCTCCCAAAGGCGGCGAGATTTCCCTCAGTGTCGTAGGCACCTTTGATTCTATGCACCCCTATACCCGCAAAGGCCGGGCCGGGGCGCTTTCGACAGTGATGTATGAAAGTCTTCTGGGCGATGGCACCGGCGGCGCGTCTGCCCCTGCGGATGCATACGGCGAATATCTCTGCCTGCTCTGCGAGCGGGTGGAATACCCCGAGACCAAAGACTGGGTGATCTTTTACATGCGTCCTGAGGCGCGGTTCTCGGACGGCTCACCTGTCACCGCACATGACATCGCTTTCAGCCACAATCTGCTGCTCGACGAGGGGCTGAAATCCTATGCCGACGCCGTGCGCCAGCGCATCCCCGAAGTCGAAGTAATCGATGACCACACCATCAAATTCTACTTCACCGAAGGCATCTCCCGGCGCAGTCTCATTGATCAGGTCGGGTTTGTGCCTGCCTGGTCGAAAAAGTGGTATGAGGAAACAGGCGCGGGTCTCGACGAGAGCCGGCTTGAGGTCTCGCCCGGGTCCGGCCCCTACATGATCGACAGTGTCGATGTGAACCGCCGCATTGTCTATAAACGCAACCCCGATTACTGGGGCAAAGACCTTGCCTTTAACGTCGGTCGCAACAATTTTGACAGCATCCGCATCGAATACTTCGGCGATGACACGGCCGCCTTTGAGGCATTCAAAGCCGGCGAATACACCTTCCGCAGCGAAGGGGACTCCCGCAAATGGGCGACCGGCTATGACTTCCCGAAAGTTGATCAGGGCCACGTCGTGCTTAAAGACCTGCCGGACGGCTCCCCGCCGTCGCCCTCGGGCATCGTTTTCAACCTGGGCAGCGAAGTGCTCAAGGACCGCCGTGTCCGGCAGGCTATCGCCCTCGCTTTCAACTTCGAATGGACCAACGAAAGCCTGCAGTACGGGCTTTTTAAACAGCGCGCCTCTTTTACTCAGGACACACCGCTCATGGCCACCGGCCTGCCGGAAGGGGACGAGCTTGCCTTTCTGCAGGAGCTTGGCGATCTGGTGCCGCCTGCAATGATCAGCGAGCCCGCGCTGGAGCCGCATACCTCAAAGCCCGAGCGTCTGCTCGACCGGCGTAATGCCCGTGCGGCGATGAAACTGCTTGATGAAGCGGGCTGGGCTGTCGGTGATGACGGCATCCGCCGCAACGATGCAGGCGACACGCTCAGGGTGAATTTCCTCTTTAACAGTGCCACCTCGCCCACCCTGAGTGCCGTCATGGAAAACTTCGTTTCCAACGTGCAGGGCCTTGGCGTGGATATCACCTTTGAAAAAGTCGATGCCTCACAATACACCCTGCGCGAACGCGACCGCGATTACGATCTGGTGTTCGACGCCTATGGCGCTTTTCTCGGCACCGGCACCGGTCTGATGCAACGCTACGGGTCCGAGGCCGCCGAGTTCAGCCTTTTCAACCCCGCAGGCCTCGCCAGCCCGCTTGTGGATGCGATCATCGAACGCTCGCTTGTTGCTGCAACCCGCGAAGAGGAGGTCGCCTCCCTGATGGCGCTTGACCGGGCGCTGCGTTATGAATTCATCATGATCCCGGTCTGGTACAACCCCAGCCACTGGGTCGCCTTCTACGACCAGTACGAACACCCCGAAGAAATCCCGCCCTTTGCCCTCGGGCAGCTCGATTTCTGGTGGTACAATCAGGACAAAGCAGAAGCGCTGCGAGCGGCGGGAGCGCTGAGATAAGCCCATGGGCGCCTATATCATCCGAAGGCTGTTGCTGATCATCCCGACCCTTCTGGGGATCATGCTGATCAATTTCGCGCTGGTGCAGTTCGTGCCAGGTGGTCCGGTCGAGCAGGCCATCGCGCGCATTCAGGGCGGCGGCGATGTCTTTGAGGGGTTCGCCGGCACAAATAACGACGCAGGATCTGTCGATCTGGGCAGTAACGAAAGCGAGTATATCGGCGCGCGCGGCCTGCCGCCGGAGTTCATTGCAGAGCTCGAAGCGGAGTTCGGCTTTGACAAACCCCCGGTCGAACGCTTCCTGAACATGATCTGGAACTACATGCGCTTTGATTTCGGCGAGAGCTATTTCCGGTCGATCTCGGTGCTGGAACTGATCAAGGAAAAGCTCCCGGTTTCCATCACCCTGGGGCTATGGTCCACCGTCATCGCCTACCTCGTGTCGATCCCGCTGGGCATTCGAAAGGCGGTGCGCGACGGCTCGCGGTTTGACACCTGGACGTCGGGCGTGATCATCGCGGCTTATGCGATCCCCGGCTTTCTCTTTGCGATCCTGCTACTGGTGCTTTTTGCCGGCGGATCGTATTATCAGATCTTCCCGCTCCGCGGCCTGACCAGCGACAATTTTGACCAGCTCACGCCCATGGGCAAGGTGATCGACTACTTCTGGCACATTACCCTTCCGGTTTTTGCTTCCACCATTTCGGCCTTTGCCACGCTGACGCTGCTGACCAAGAACAGCTTTCTTGATGAGGTGAAAAAGCATTACGTGATGACCGCGCGTGCCAAGGGTTTGTCGGAGGCCCGTGTGCTTTACGGCCATGTATTCCGCAACGCGATGCTGATTGTCATTGCAGGATTTCCGGCGGTCTTCATCGGCGTCTTTTTCGGCGGCTCACTGATCATTGAGACGATCTTCAGCCTCGACGGACTAGGCCGCCTCGGCTTTGAGGCCGCGGTCGCACGCGATTATCCGATTGTTTTCGGCACCCTTTTCATCTTCGGTCTGATGGGGCTGGTGGTCGGCATTCTGTCGGATCTGATGTATGTGCTGGTCGATCCGCGCATTGACTTTGAGCGGCGGGAGGGCTGAGCCATGGCGATGACCGATCCGCTGCCCACGCGCCTGCCCGGACAGGATGCGCCGCCGCCTGTCCCCGAAAAGCCAAAGCGCTTTGCCCTGTCGCCCCTGAACAAGCGGCGATGGCGCAATTTTCGCCGTAACCGCCGTGCTTACTGGTCGCTGTGGATTTTTTCGATCCTCTTCGGGCTGTCGCTTTTTGCTGAATTCATCGCCTATGACAAACCGATCCTCGTCAGCTATCGCGGCGAACTCTACACACCGATCTGGAATTTCTACCCCGAGACCGCATTCGGCGGGGACTTTCAGACAGAAGCCGTTTATCGCGACCCGGAAGTTAAATGCCTGATCGCCACGGGCGGGCTGGACCTGTGCTTTGACGATCCCGAAGCCTATATCGAGGACGCAAAAGACGGCGTTGTCGAAGGCGAAGAGATCGAAAAAGGCTGGGCTGTCTGGCCGCTCATTCCCTATTCCTATGATACGGCTGTGGACCGACCGGGGGCGGCGCCGTTGCCGCCTAACGGACAGAACCTGCTGGGTACAGATGGCACCAAACGCGATGTACTCGCGCGCGTCGTACACGGCTTCCGCCTTTCGATCTTTTTCACGCTCATTGTGACAGGTGCCGCCTCGCTAATCGGGATTGCCGCCGGCGCCGTTCAGGGCTTTTTCGGCGGCTGGGTGGATCTGATTTTTCAGCGCATTATCGAGGTCTGGTCCTCTACGCCGCAGCTTTATGTGATCATCATCCTCTTCGCGATTCTCGGGCGCAGTTTCTGGCTGCTGGTCTTTCTCATGGTGCTCTTTGGCTGGATGTCACTCGTCGGTGTGGTCCGCGCGGAATTCCTGCGGGCGCGCAATCTGGAATACGTGCGTGCTGCCCGGGCGCTGGGCGTGAGTAACCTGACGATCATGTTCCGCCACATGCTGCCCAACGCAATGGTTGCAACGCTCACCATGCTGCCCTTTCTGGTCACGGCAACGATCGGCACGCTGGCGGGTCTCGATTTTCTGGGTTTTGGACTGCCGTCCTCAGCGCCCTCTCTGGGCGAGTTGACCTTGCAGGCCAAACAGAACCTGCAGGCGCCCTGGCTTGCTTTCACCGCCTTCTTCACCTTTGCCATCATGCTGTCGCTGCTGGTGTTTATCTTTGAGGGCGTCCGCGATGCGTTTGACCCCAGAAAGACCTTTGCATGAGCGCACTTCTCGACGTTAAAGACCTGCGCGTCGGGTTTCGCCAGGACGGCAGGCTGACCGAAGCGGTGCGCGGCGTCAGCTTTTCCGTGGAACGTGGAGAGACCGTCGCTCTGGTGGGCGAAAGCGGCTCGGGCAAATCGGTTTCTGCCCTTTCCACCGTATCTCTTCTCGGGGACAGCGCGGAGGTCTCGGGCTCCGTCACCTATGACGGCCAGCAGATGATAGGAGCGGATGAGAAACTGCTGCGCAAGGTGCGCGGCAATGACATTAGCTTCATTTTTCAGGAGCCCATGACATCGCTCAACCCGCTGCACACAATCGAAAAGCAGCTGGGCGAGAGCATCGCCCTGCACCAGGGTCTGACCGGCGATGCGGCACGTGCGCGGATCATCGAACTGCTGGAGCAGGTTGGCATTCAGGACGCGGCCACCCGCGTGACCAGTTACCCGCACCAGCTCTCAGGCGGTCAGCGCCAGCGCGTGATGATCGCGATGGCGCTGGCCAATGAACCGGATGTGCTGATCGCCGACGAGCCGACAACGGCACTGGATGTCACCATCCAGGCGCAGATCCTCGATCTGCTCAAAGATCTCAAAGACCGGATGGGCATGGGGCTTTTGTTCATTACGCATGATCTTGGCGTGGTGCGGCGCATTGCCGATCGCGTCTGTGTGATGCAGAATGGCGAGATCGTGGAGACCGGCCCGACGGCGGAAATCTTTGATACGCCGAAACACCCCTATACGATCAAACTGCTGAGCGCCGAGCCCTCGGGCGCACCCGCACCGCTGCCCGGCGATGCAAAACCCGTGGCGCGCACGGATAACCTCAAGGTGTGGTTTCCGATTCAGGCAGGCCTGCTGCGGCGCACTGTCGGGTACGTAAAAGCGGTGAATGACGCGACCCTGTCGGTGCGCGCCGGAGAGACCATCGGCATCGTCGGCGAGAGCGGCTCCGGCAAAACCACGCTGGCCCTTGCACTGATGCGCCTGATCTCTTCTGAAGGTGAGATTACATTCATGGGCGATGACGTACGCAAATGGAGCACACGCGAGCTGCGCAGCCTGCGCAAGGACATGCAGATCGTGTTTCAGGACCCTTTCGGATCTCTGAGCCCGCGCATGACCTGCGTCCAGATCATCTCTGAAGGCCTGGGTATCCACAAGGTTGACCCGGACCGCGCGCCCCGTGATCTGGTGCGTGAGGTGATGATCGAGGTGGGCCTCGATCCCGAAACGATGGACCGTTACCCGCATGAATTTTCCGGCGGTCAGCGCCAGCG
This sequence comes from uncultured Roseobacter sp., assembly GCA_965365545.1. Taxonomy (GTDB): domain Bacteria; phylum Pseudomonadota; class Alphaproteobacteria; order Rhodobacterales; family Rhodobacteraceae; genus Roseobacter. Next base: position 13,411 of record CBDUCB010000036.1, read on the forward strand.
GATCGCGATTGCGCGCGCCATGGTCCTGCGCCCGAAACTGCTGGTGCTCGATGAACCGACATCTGCTCTCGATATGACCGTTCAGGTGCAGATCGTCGATCTGCTGCGCAAGCTGCAGGAAAAGTACGGGCTGGCCTATATCTTCATCAGCCACGACCTCAAAGTTGTGCGCGCAATGTCGCATCATGTGATGGTCATGAAACGCGGAGATGTGATCGAACAGGGCCCCGTGGAACAAATCTTTGATGCGCCGCGCGACGAATACACCCGCACACTGCTCCAGGCCGCGACCTGAACTCAGATCGCTGAAGCGTGGGCGTTCTCTGACATGCTGTAGGCATCGAACTCGCGCGCGATGATACGCGTCAGCGCCAGCGCCTCGGGATGTACCTCAAGTCCGCTCGCGGTCAGATGAACCGTATTACCGAATTTATCCGCCACGTCGCGCAGCATCTTTGCCACATGCGTCCGCGTGCCGGGAAAGCGTGTTTCTGTCTCGTCGGTCGAAATCCTGAAATCACACATCAAAGCCTCGATCAGGCGCGCGCGCAGATGGTCCTCCCCGGTAAAGGCATGACCGCGGACCGTCGCAAAACGGCCCTCGCGCACAGCGGCGGTATATTTCGACGTTGCCGGCTCATTCTGCGCATAGCCTTCGGGAAACCGCGAAATGGCTGAGGCGCCAAGGCCGATCAGCACGTCGCAGGGCTCGTCGGTATAGCCCTGAAAATTACGGCGCAGCCTGCCGGTGCGGGCGGCAATTGCGAGCGTGTCATCGGGCAGCGCAAAATGATCGATGCCGATCTGTTTATACCCGTCCCATTCGAAAAGCTGTCTTGCCGATTCGAACAGAGCCAGACGTTCTTCGGGCTGGGGCAGGGCGTCGGACGGGATCAGCGCCTGCCGCCGGGCCATCCACGGCACATGCGCATAGCCGTAAAGCGCCACGCGGTCCGGACTCAGGGTCAGCAGTTTCTGTACCGTGGCCGAAAGCCGCGCCTGGTCCTGATGGGGCAGCCCGAAGAGGATATCGGCGTTGAGCGACCGGATGCCGGCTGCCCGCAGCATATCAGCGGCGTTCCGTGTGGTCTCAAAACCCTGGATGCGCCCTATGGTTGACTGCACCTCATCGTCGAAATCCTGTACGCCGATCGAGGCGCGGTTCATGCCGGCCTCCGCCAGGGCGTCGACCCGCGGCTGATCGATCTCATTGGGGTCAATCTCGACGGAGAATTCGGCACCGGGTGCCAGTGGCAGCACCTTCCGTATCCGTTTCGCAAGCTTTCGGGTCATCTTTGGCGTCAGAAGGGTGGGTGTGCCGCCGCCCCAGTGCATCCGGTTCAGCTGTACACCTTCCGGCAGATGCGCACGCAGGATCTCCAGCTCCTCAAAGAGGGTCTTCAGGTAAGCAGCAACAGGGCTGTTGGTCTTGGTGCCCTGGGTTCTGCAGGCACAGAACCAGCACAGCCGCCGGCAGAACGGGATATGCAGATAAAGCGACACCCGCGCACCGGGAGCAATGCCCGCGACCCAGTCGCGCATCTGCGCAGAACTCACAGCGGGAGAGAACTGCGGGGCGGTCGGGTAGCTCGTGTAGCGGGGCACTTTTGCGTCAAAAAGACCCAGCTTGGCTAATTCGGGTGTCATGTGCATACTGATTTAATAAGAAGGGACCTGTCAGCTTTCCTTGACACAGATCAAATCCGGGGTGTTCTGAATGACGCAAAGTCTTGCGCCAGAAATCAAAGACTGCAGCGACTGTCCTATCCGCCACAGAGCGGTATGTGCAAAGTGCGATACCGATGAACTCGCTCTGCTGGAAGATATCAAATACTACCGCAGTTTTTCTGCCGGGCAGACAGTTATGTGGGCCGGGGACAGAATGGAGTTTGTGGCGTCAGTTGTGTCAGGTGTCGCCACTCTGACGCAGACGATGGAGGACGGGCGCCGACAGATGGTCGGTCTGTTGCTGCCATCGGATTTCGTGGGCCGTCCCCAGCGTGAGACCGCAACCTACACCGTGACTGCGGCCAGCGATGTGGTGATGTGCTGTTTCCGCCGCAAACCTTTCGAGCATATGATCGCAAACACGCCGCATATTGCGCACCGCCTGCTTGAGATGACACTTGATGAGCTTGATGCCGCGCGCGAGTGGATGCTGGTCCTTGGACGCAAGACCGCGCGCGAAAAGATTGCGAGTCTGCTGTCGATCATCGGCCGCCGCATCGCGGATCTGGGTGATAAAAAAGCCGGTCAGTCGATTACATTCGATCTGATGCTGACCCGCGAAGCGATGGCGGATTACCTCGGCCTGACGCTGGAAACGGTGAGCCGCCAGGTATCCGCTCTGAAAAAGGACGGCGTGATCGTACTGGAAGGCAAGCGGAATATCACCGTACCGGATATGCGCAGGCTCATGGAAGAAGCAGGTGATGACAGCGACGGCGGACTGCTTTTCTGAGCAGACCGCCACCGGATTTTCCTTTGTCGGGCCGGGTCAGTGCATCATCAGCACCGGGACCTTGCTGTCTGCGAGCGTGTCGCGGGTTGCGCCACCCAGCAGAGCCTCGCGGAAGCGCGAATGTCCGTAGCCGCCCATCACAAGAAGCTCTGAGCCGGTTTCGGTGATATGGCGCGCCATCTTGGCGCTGACCCGCTCGCCGCTGGCGGACATCACCTGGATGTCGCAGTTTACCCCGTGCCGGCTCAGCCAGACGGCAAGGCTGCCACCCGGGTCTGATCTGTCGGGCGCATGGCCGGGAGGGTCGATGATCGCGATATGCACTTCTTTGGCCTGTTTGAGAACCGGCAACGCGGCGCGCACGGCGCGCAGTGCTTCCGGGCTTTCGTTCCATCCGATTACAACCCGTTCCGGCGTCATGCCGGCAGAGGTCCCGGGCGGCACCACCAGAACCGGACACCCGGCCTGAATGAGCAACCCTTCCAGAACCGCGCTTTCTTCGGGCCTGGCGCCGTCGTGGTACGGCAGGGGCAGCACCGCGATATCTGCAAACCGTCCGCGTGCCACGACCGCGTGACCGGCATCGTTTCCTGCGGCAACAGCGGTATGTGCGTCCCAGCGCGCATCGGTCTTTTTCAGCTCCGGGACCACGGCATCGCGAACTTCCTGTGCGCGGTTATGCGCATGTTCGATCGCGGCCTGCATCACCGCCGGGTTGGTGCCGAGTTCGTAATACGAGCCATGTGACTGATCCAGGCCCAGACAGAGTACCTCCAGATGGCCGTCCTGCGCAGAGGCGAGGGCAGCAGCTTCGCTGAGGGCCGAAGACTTCGTATCAGCAGAAGTGAGTACGGTCAGAATCGTCTTATAGGACATGTGTGGCTCCTTTCAGAATTGTCTGTGACACACAGAATAGGCACTCAGACTGCGCCCCGGCTTTGATTGCTATCACGTAAAAAACAGAAAAATGTTGATGCAGATCAAGGCCGGGCTCCGGGCAACAGGGCATTAACAGTTCAAAGGAACAAGACGCCGGGCCTGCCAGGAGTGGTGCGCCCGGCGCGCCGGATATAAGGGAGCCGGATTAATGGATACCGGAACAGCAAACTATATGAAGCTGGTGGTGCTGGGGCTTGTGACGCTGATGGCGATGATCGCCGCCAGTTACGCACGGGATCTGGCCTATCAGGTTCACATGATCATCTTTATGATCGTGGCCGCAGGGCTCTTTCTTGTCACGCTGCGGTCAACGGATGAGCCGGCAGCCCCGGCAGCCCCGCAAAACGAATACTTTGACAGCGTCGTGCGCGCCGGGGTCATCGCCACCGCATTCTGGGGCGTTGTCGGGTTTCTCGTCGGCGTGGTGATCGCGTTTCAGCTCGCCTTTCCGGCTCTCAATTTCGAATGGGCAGAAGGTTACGCCAACTTTGGCCGCCTGCGCCCGCTGCACACCTCGGCGGTGATCTTTGCTTTCGGGGGCAACGCCCTGATCGCCACATCGTTTTTCGTGGTTCAGCGCACCTCGGCCGCCCGTCTGTGGGGCGGCAATCTGGGCTGGTTCGTCTTCTGGGGATATCAGCTCTTTATCGTGCTTGCGGCCACCGGCTACCTGCTGGGCGGCACGCAGTCCAAAGAGTACGCGGAACCCGAATGGTATGTGGATATCTGGCTGACCGTGGTCTGGCTGGCCTATCTGGCCTGTTTTCTGGGCACCATCATCAAACGTCGTGAGCCGCATATCTATGTGGCCAACTGGTTCTATCTCGCATTCATCGTCACGGTGGCGATGCTGCATGTGGTCAATAACCTCTCAGTGCCGGTCTCCATCTGGGGCAGTAAATCGGTACAGGTTTTCTCGGGCGTTCAGGATGCGATGGTGCAGTGGTGGTACGGCCACAATGCTGTTGGTTTCTTCCTGACAGCCGGTTTTCTGGGGATGATGTATTACTTTATTCCCAAACAGGCTGAACGCCCTGTGTTCAGCTATAAGCTGTCGATTATCCACTTCTGGGCGCTGATCTTCCTGTATATCTGGGCCGGTCCGCACCACCTGCATTATACAGCGCTTCCCGACTGGGCCGCGACACTGGGTATGGTCTTCTCCATCGTGCTCTGGATGCCGAGCTGGGGCGGGATGATCAACGGCCTGATGACGCTTCAGGGCGCCTGGGACAAACTGCGCACCGACCCGGTGATCCGGATGATGGTCACGAGCCTCGCGTTCTACGGCATGTCCACCTTCGAGGGCCCGATGATGTCCATCCGATCGGTCAACTCACTGTCGCATTACACCGACTGGACCATCGGCCACGTGCACTCCGGTGCGCTCGGCTGGAACGGTCTCATCACTTTCGGCGCTCTCTACTATCTGGTGCCGGTGCTGTGGAAACGGGAACGGCTCTATTCCTTCACGCTCGTCAGCTGGCACTTCTGGCTCGCCACGATCGGCATCGTGCTTTATGCCGCATCAATGTGGGTGACCGGTATCATGGAAGGCCTGATGTGGCGTGAAGTGGATGCCAACGGCTTCCTTGTGAACTCTTTCGCCGACACTGTGAGCGCCAAATTCCCGATGTATGTGGTGCGCGGTCTGGGCGGGGTCATGTTCCTCTCCGGTGCTGTGATCATGTGCTATAACCTGTGGATGACTGTGAAGGCCGCGCCCGCCAAAGACGCGCTCGCCACAGCTGTCCCCGCTGAATAAGGAGGGAGCAGAGATGTCGATCCTTGCAAAACATAAGTTCATCGAAACCAACGCGACCCTCCTGCTGGTGCTCAGCTTTCTGGTGGTGACGGTCGGGGGGCTGGTGCAGATCGTGCCGCTCTTCTATCTGGAAAATACCATCGAGGAAGTTGAGGGTGTCCGCCCGTACTCCCCGCTGGAGCTCACCGGCCGCGACATCTATATCCGCGAAGGCTGTTACGTTTGTCACAGCCAGATGATCCGGCCGATGCGCGACGAGGTGGAACGCTACGGGCATTACTCTCTGGCGGCGGAATCGATGTATGACCATCCGTTTCAGTGGGGCTCCAAGCGCACAGGCCCCGACCTGGCCCGTGTCGGCGGTCGGTATTCGGATGACTGGCACCTGGTGCACCTGCGGGACCCGCAATCGGTGGTGCCGGAATCGATCATGCCGAAATACGCTTTTCTCGAAGAAAAGCTGATTCAGCCTGAATACGTGGACGAACTGCTGGCGACCCATGCGTTTGTCGGGGTGCCCTATACGCGGGAAATGATTGAAGCCGCCGCTGCGGATTTCCGTGCTCAGGCCGATCCGGACAGTGATTACGATGCTCTGCTGGAGCGGTATCCGGGTGCGCAGGTGCGCAATTTCGACGGCCAGCCCGGGATCTCCGAGGCTGACGCACTGATCGCTTATCTGCAGATGCTGGGCACGCTGGTCGATTTCTCGACCTTCACCCCGGACGCCAGTCGCTGAGGAGGCCGAAAGAGATGGAAACCTACTCCCTGCTGCGCGAATTTGCAGACAGCTGGATGCTGCTGCTGCTCTTCGTGATCTTTGTCGGCATGGCCTTCTGGGTCTTCCGGCCGGGCAGCCGGCCCGTTCACCGGGACACTGCCAATATGATTTTCCGCAATGACGACCGACCGGCTCCGCCCAAGGAGGACACGAAATGACCAAAGTACCCCCAAAACAAGAAGGCGACCCGGACACCACCGGCCACAGCTGGGACGGCATCGAGGAGTTCGATAACCCCATGCCGCGCTGGTGGCTCTGGACATTCTACATCACCATCATCTGGGGCGTCGGCTATACCATCGCCTATCCTGCCTGGCCTCTGGTCTCCTCCGCGACTGCGGGTATCCTGGGGTACTCGACGCGCGGCGAGGTAATCACTGAAATCGCCGCGGTCGAAGAAGCCAACGCGGGCATCAACGCTCAGCTGGCAGAAGCCGAGATCACCGAAATCAGCCTCAACCCTGAGCTCAACAGCTATGCGGTATCCGCCGGTGCTGCTGTTTACCGCACATGGTGCACACAATGTCACGGATCAGGCGCGGGCGGTGCTGTCGGCTATCCCAACCTGCTTGATAACGACTGGCTCTGGGGCGGCAGCGTCGAGGCCATCTACCTGACCGTGGCGCATGGCATCCGCAACGAAGAGGACCCCGATGCGCGTTACTCCGAAATGCCTGTCTTCGGGGATATCCTCGAAGAGGAAGAGATCGCTCAGGTCGCCAACTATGTAATGACGCTCTCGGGCGGCACGCCTGTCGATGCGGCAGCATCTCAGGCGGGTGAGGCCATTTATGCGGATAACTGCACGGCCTGTCATGGCGAAAACGGTCTGGGCAACAACGACCTTGGCGCGCCCAACATCGCTGACCAGATCTGGCTTTACGGCGGGGATTATGACACGCTGGTCGAGACTGTGACCTACAGTCGCTATGGCGTTATGCCCCCCTGGCAACAGCGCCTGTCTGAGGCAGAGTTGCGCGCAGTATCTCTGTACGTGCACCAGCTCGGCGGCGGCGAATAGACCGCTTCCGGCGGAGCTCCCGCACGATAACGCCGCAAAGGAACGCCAGTGACCGATCAGGTGCCACCGCCAAGCCTTTACGCCGCCCGCGAGCCCATTTTCCCGCGGCGGGTCTCAGGACGGTTCCGCAACCTGAAATGGGTGATCATGGCGGTGACCCTGGGCATTTATTATCTGGTGCCCTGGATCCGCTGGGATCGCGGACCCGAACTGCCCGATCAGGCGGTACTGCTCGATCTGGCCAACCGGCGGTTCTATTTTTTCTGGATCGAAATCTGGAGCCACGAGTTCTATTTCGTGGCCGGGCTGCTGATCATGGCGGGGCTGGGTCTCTTTCTTT
>CBDUCB010000037.1:0-20554 GCA_965365545.1 uncultured Roseobacter sp.
AAGCGCAGAAACAAAGGCTCGAAGCATCGGTCGACCGTGGACGGGCCCCCGGCAGGGCGGTGGAGCCCAGCTCAATCTCAGCGTTTCGCTCCAGCAGCCGCTGGGTGTGGGCAGTGTCGAGGCTTCGAGCGCGGACGCCGGCAAGCCCGCAAAGGTCGACTGGCCCTTCGTGGGTGAGCCCGAGAACCTGCGCCGGGTGGGCGAGACCCGCGTGGGTATCAGCATGCACGAGCGCTGCCGGCCGGATACCATCGAAGCCGTCTGGCGTGCTTTTGGCATTGTCCGGCAAGACAGGGATTTCAAACCCGATTACCGCTTTCCCGAGGAGATGCTGCGCCGCTCCGAATATCTGACCCATCCGATTTTCCACATGAACCGGGCGGAAACCGAGATGATGCGTTACATGCGCCGGCTGGCAGACCGGGATCTGGCGCTGGATCGCGCGATGATTCCGCTGGGGTCCTGCACGATGAAGCTCAACTCCGCGGCTGAAATGATGCCGGTGAGCTGGCGCGAGTTTTCATTGCTGCATCCCTTCGCACCGGCGGATCAGGCGCTGGGGTATCGCGAGCTGATCGATGATCTGAGTGACAAGCTTTGCGACATCACCGGCTATGACGCGATTTCGATGCAGCCCAATTCGGGCGCCCAGGGCGAATACGCCGGCTTGCTGACCATCGCGGCCTTTCACCGGGCGCGTGGAGAAGAGCATCGCAACATCTGCCTTATTCCGATGAGCGCGCATGGCACCAACCCTGCCTCCGCGCAGATGGTCGGCTGGAAAGTGGTGCCGGTGCAGTCAGCGGAGAACGGTGATATCGATCTGGAGGATTTCCGCGCCAAGGCTGAGAAACACGCGGAGAACCTTGCCGCGACGATGATCACCTATCCCTCAACCCACGGTGTGTTTGAGGAAACCGTGACCGATGTAACCAGAATTATTCACGGCCACGGTGGCCAGGTCTATATCGACGGGGCGAACATGAACGCGATGGTCGGTCTGAGCCGGCCCGGTGACATCGGCGGAGATGTCAGCCACCTGAACCTGCACAAAACATTCTGTATCCCGCACGGTGGCGGCGGCCCGGGCATGGGCCCGATCGGCGTCAAGAAGCACCTGATACCGCATCTGCCAGGGCATGAGATAACCGGCGGTGGAGAAGGCGCGGTTTCAGCGGCGCCTTACGGTTCGCCGTCATTGCTGCCGATCAGCTGGGCCTATTGCCTGATGATGGGCGGTGAGGGTCTGACGCAGGCCACACGGGTCGCGATCCTCAATGCCAACTACATCGCGCGGCGTCTCGAGGGTGCCTTTGACGTGCTCTATAAGGGGCCAACCGGGCGGGTGGCGCATGAATGCATTATCGATGTGCGCCCCTATGAGAAAAGCGCGGGTGTGACGGTTGAGGATGTCGCCAAGCGTTTGATTGACTGTGGTTTTCACGCACCGACCATGAGCTGGCCCGTGGCAGGTACATTGATGGTAGAGCCGACCGAAAGCGAGACCCTGGCCGAACTTGACCGGTTCTGTGACGCGATGCTGGCGATCAGGGCGGAGATCGCAGAGATCGAAAAGGGTGATATGGATGCGGACAATAACCCGCTGAAGAATGCGCCTCATACGGTGGAGGATCTGGTCAGCGACTGGGAAAGACCCTACAGCCGTAATCGGGGATGTTTCCCGCCAGGTGCCTTCCGGGTCGATAAATACTGGCCACCGGTGAATCGCGTGGATAACGTTTACGGTGACAGACATCTTGTTTGCACCTGCCCGCCGATGGAGGAATATGCTGAAGCGGCAGAATAGTCGGGGCGCTGCCCCCGGCCTCAGTGAGGCCTCCCCCGGGATATTTTTAAGCCAGAGAAAACACGGTTCATTAACCTCAGCGCGCCAGATAACAGGCGCGGCACAGGCGGGGACGCCGATGACCGTAGCCGGAGAAGTGCACAGCACTTTCCCAGAAGGGCCGCCGCGTGCGGCTCTTCTTTTCTCTGGCTCTGAAATATCCCCGCCGGAGGCATCAGAACTCTTATTCGCGCGCGCGCAGCACCCGGGCCGGTCTTGTGTTCACAGGCCTGGCTGCGAAGAGGAGGCCGGCAAGCAATGTTGCGGATATCCCGCCCGATATAATCCACAGCGCTGAATTCCAGATCACATGATAATCAGTGTCCATGATATAGCGGCTCACCGCCCAGCCGCCCGCGATGCCGGCGGCCAGGGCGACGACGCCTGCGGCAAATCCGAGGATGATTGACCGGAGTGCGAAACTGAGCAGAATGGTGCGTCGGTCAGCGCCCAGGGTGCGCAATACGGCAGCCTCAAAGACACGTGCCCCGGTGCCTGATGCGGCCGCGCCAATAAGCACCAGAAAGCCGGTCAGCAGGGTTGCGGCCGCGCCATAGGACGTTGCCGCAGCAAGACCGCCCAATACATCAGCGACCCGGTCTATCGCATCGCGCACGCGGATTGCTGTAATGTTCGGATAACGGCTTGCGAGATCGCGCAGAATCTGTGCTTCGGCGTCTTCCTCAGCGTAGACTGTCGAGATAAAGCTGTGTGGGGCTCCTGCCAGCGCACCGGGGTTCATCGCGAGGATAAATCCGATCCCGGCCGTCGAGAAATCCACTTCGCGGAAGCTTGAGATCGTTCCGGTGATGTCGCGCCCGAGGATGTTCACTGTGAGCGTATCTCCTATCGCCAGGCCCATCTCTTCAGCTTCTTCTGCGGCAAAGCTTATCAGTGGCGGTCCGGTGTAATCGGTACCCCACCATGCGCCTTCGGTGATACGCGTACCATCGGGCATCGGCCCGGAATAGGTGACACCCCGGTCCCCCTGAAGCACCCAGTGATCGCCGGCGATTTCGCGCGCCGGGATATCATTGATTTTGGTGATGATCCCGCGCAGCATCGGTGCCGACTGGATGCGGGATACGGAAGGGTCGCTTTCCAGTCGTTCAGTATAGCCGGCAATCTGGTCCTTCTGGATGTCGACAAAGAAATAACTTGGGGCCACATCGGGCAGGTTGCCGGTAATTGCGTTGCGCAGATTTCCGTCGATCTGGCCCACGGCGGCCAGAACCGAGAGACCGAGACCAAGCGCCAGCACCACGGATGTGGCCCCTTCGCGCGGACCGGATATGGCAGCGAGGGCCCAGCGGAGGATCGGGCGACCGCGGCTGATACGGCTGCCACGGCGTGAGAGAACCCGGATAAGAACGGCCGCACCTGCCAGCAAAAGCAACGCGCCCATGATCCCGCCGGCGTTCCATAGGGGCAGCCACCATGTGCCGGAGAACCAGCCGGCGAGGGTCAGCAGCAAGGCCAGACCGGCGATGGTCAGGGCCAGATACTTCGGAGCAGGGAGTGCGGGCCCCGCGCTTGCTGCATCGCGAAACAAAGTAGCGGCGCGGATATCTTCGGTGCGCGCGAGCGGCCAGAGTGTGAAAACGAAGGCGGTGAGCAGGCCGTAGATCGCCGCTTCAGCCAGAGGCCCGGGATAGACCCGAAAGGCTGCGGGTACCGGCAGACGCGCTTCGATGAGCGGTGCCAGCAGCAAGGGCGCCAGCGCCCCGAGCGCGACACCGATTACAACGCCGAGCAGTGACAACAGGCCGACCTGAAGGAAATACGTCTGGAAAATGGTGCTGCGTTCAGCGCCGAGGGTCCGCAGGGTCGCGATGACGCTGGTTTTACTGGCGATGTAGGCGCGCACTGCAGAGGCGACGCCGACACCACCCACAGCAAGCCCTGACAGTCCCACAAGCACCAGAAAGGCGCCGAGCCGGTCCACAAACTCCGACACGCCCGGGGCGCCGTTGCGCGAGTCTGTCCAGCGCATACCATTGTTTTCAAACCGGGACCGGGCGTCAGCCTCGAGGGTGGCAAGATCGGTGCCGGGCGGCAGTATGAGACGGTATTTGGTTGAGAAAAGCGTGCCGGGTTCCAGCAGTGATGAGCCTTCGAGGCTTGTCGTGCGCAGGATCGTGCGGGGACCGAGGGCAAAGCCGCCGGCGGCGCTGTCCGGTTCGCGTTTGAGGATGGCGGAGAGGGTGAATTCCTTTGTGCCGAGGGCGAAGGTATCTCCGGGACTGAGGCCGAGACGGTCAGCCAGCACCTGCTCCATGACGGCACCCGGTCTGCCGTTGCTGGTCCCGAGAGCTTCATCCAGAGGCATATCGGGTGCCAGCACGACCGCGCCCACCAGCGGGTAAAGATCATCCACGGCCTTGATCTGGGTCAGGCCGCGCTCTTCACCGACCACGGCCATTGACCGGAAATCGACGATTTCGGACACCTCAGAGGCGATTTCCGCCATCCAGGCACGCTCGTCGTCATTCGCAAAACGATAGGTGAAATCAACTTCAGCATCCCCGCCGAGAAGGGCCGCCCCTTCGCGGGCGAGGCCTGCTTCGATGCTGGCCCGCACGGTGCCGACTGCGGCGATGGCGGCAACCCCAAGGGCAAGGCATGCCAGCAGAATGCGAAACCCCTGCAAACCGCCGCGCAACTCGCGCCGGGCGAAACGGGCGGCCAGGACAAGGCTCATTCGGCTGCCTGTTCTTCGGGCGCGATGCGGCCGTCGGCGAGGCGGATGACGCGGCTGCAGCGGGCGGCGAGGCTGCGCGAGTGGGTGACCAGAACCAGCGTCGCACCGTGGCGGTCGCGCAGACCAAAGAGCATGTCGACGATGGCTGCACCGTTCACACCGTCAAGATTGCCGGTGGGCTCATCCGCCAGCAGGATATCGGGACGCGGGGCTGCGGCGCGGGCAAGTGCAACCCTTTGCTGCTCTCCGCCTGACATCTGCGCAGGGTAGTGGCCGGCACGGTGGCCGAGACCCACCTGTTCCAGCTCCGCCTGTGCCTTGTCGAAGGCTTCCGTATCGCCGGCAAGCTCCAGCGGGGTTGCAACGTTTTCCAGCGCAGTCATCGTGGGGATCAGGTGAAACGACTGAAAGACAACGCCCATGTGATTGCGCCGGAGCCGGGCCAGCGCATCTTCGGACATCGCCGTGAGGTCATGCCCGAGCGCCATGACGCTGCCGCCTGTGGCGCGTTCCAACCCGCCCATCAGCATCAGGAGCGATGACTTGCCCGATCCTGACGGCCCGATGAGCCCGAGGCTCTCGCCCTTGTGAACGTCAAAGCTGATGCCCTGCAGAATATCGACCCGGCCGGCATTGCCATCGAGCGACAAAGCCGCATCTTTGAGCGTGTAGACGGTATCATTCATCGGGGTTCAGCATTGCGGGCACCTTTGAAGGGTATACGTCGGGGATATGGAGATCGGATCAGGATGCGCAAGGCGATTTTGGCAATTGCGATGTGCTGCGGGTCGGGTGCAGTGGCCGAAGAGGTGGTGATCGCGGCCCTGGGCGACAGCCTCACGCAGGGCTATGGTCTGCCACAGGAGCAGGGATTTGTGCCTCAGATGCAGGCCTGGCTCGACGCGCAGGGCGCAGACGTACGGCTCATCAATGCCGGCGTTTCGGGGGATACCACCGCGGGCGGGTTTGCCCGTGTGGACTGGACGCTGACGCCGGAGGTGGACGCGATGATTGTGGCGCTTGGCGGGAATGATCTTTTGCGCGGAATTGATCCGGATGTGAGTCGCGCCAGCCTTGAAGGCATCATGCAGGTGGCGGAGATGCGCGAGGTTGACGTGCTGCTGGTCGGCATGCAGGCGCCGGGGAACTATGGCCCGGCGTATAAAGAGCGCTTTGACGCGATTTACCCGGACCTCGCCGCAGCGTACGGCGCCAGTCTGGTGCCGGGCTTTTTCGACGGGCTGGCGGCAGAAGAAAATGATCTGTCGTCGGTCAGCGAATTTATGCAGCCGGACGGTATCCACCCCAACGCCGCAGGTGTGGCAAGGATTGTGGCGGCCATGGGGCCTGCGGTTCTGGCGCTGGCTGTAGAGAGCGCCGAATAGATCACCTGCGTGATACGGGCGCAAAACGCGCCCGCAGGAGCCCTTCGTATTTTGCGCTGTCAGGCCAGAGCGATATTGCTGGCGCTTTCGCGGCCATCGCGTCCCGCTTCGATATCGAAGGTTACCTTCTGGTCGTCAGCAAGGCCGGTCAGCCCGGCGCGTTCGACGGCAGAAATATGCACAAATATATCCTTGCCGCCGCCGTCGGGGGCAATAAAGCCGTAACCTTTTGTCGTGTTGAACCATTTTACGGTGCCAGAGGCCATGTCACCTGTCTCCTGTTCAGTTCCTGCCCGCGGAATGCGGCAGGCCGGCCCGGTCGAAAGCAGATCGAAGTACTGAGCCGTTGGGAGCAGTGGTCGATAGTTCGTCGCGTCGCCCTTAGATATTGAAGGCAGCAGGTGCAAATGCAAGCGAAATTCATGTGACAGTTGTACTGCAGCTTTGCGACAGCCGGTTTTCGCCAGTGTTTTCATTCAAAAGGGGTCTGCCCGGAATTTCAGCGATCCCTCAGAAACAGACCGGTGGGATAAATTTTACCAGTTGATAAAAAAATAAATCCGTGAGAGCGTTTTGAAGGATCAAGGTTATTAGCAGGGAGCCACCATGGCGCAGGATGTGTTTACCCCGGGGATCGTTCCGGGACGGCTGGAGCCGGGCGAGTACGACAGCCATTTTTCGGATCTGCATCCGCGGCTGGATGATCATGCGGCCCTCGTGGCCGCGGACCGGTGTTACTTTTGTCATGATGCGCCCTGTATCACGGCCTGCCCCACGGATATCGATATCCCGCTTTTCATCCGGCAGATTGCCACCGGTACCCCGGATGCGGCCGCGAAAACGATCCTGAGCCAGAATATCATGGGGGGGATGTGCGCGCGGGTCTGCCCGACAGAGCAGCTTTGTGAAGAAGCCTGTGTGCGCGAGAAGGCTGAAGGCAAACCGGTACTGATCGGGCAGTTGCAGCGCTATGCCACGGATCATCTGCAGGAGCAGGGGATTCACCCGTTTGTGCGCGCGGCTTCAACCGGCAGGAAGGTTGCTGTGGTCGGGGCGGGGCCAGCGGGGCTTTCCTGTGCGCACCGGCTGGCGATGCACGGGCACGATGTGGTGGTTTTTGATGCGCGCCCCCGGCCCGGCGGCCTCAATGAATACGGCATTGCGAGTTACAAGACCGTGGAGGGGTTTGCCGCGGCGGAAGTGGACTGGTTGCTGCAGATCGGCGGGATCGAGATCCGCACCGGTGTGGCCCTGGGCCGCGAAGAGACGCTCGCGGGGCTGCGCGATCAGTACGATGCGGTTTTCCTCGGCATGGGCCTGGGCGGCGTGAATGCTTTGCGTGTGGAGGGGGAGGACAAGGACGGTATCCTCGACGCGGTGGATTTCATTGCCGATCTGCGCCAGGCCGGCGATGTGGCCACCCTGCCCGTGGGGCGGGACGTGGTCGTGATCGGAGGCGGGATGACGGCCATCGATGCGGCCGTTCAGTCAAAACTGCTGGGCGCGCTGAATGTAACGCTGGTGTATCGCCGGGGCCGGGACCGGATGAATGCAAGCGTCTTTGAGCAGGATCTGGCGGCGTCCAAAGGTGTGCGGATCGTCACCAGCGCAATGCCGGTGGGCGTGACCGGCAACGGGGCGGTGCGCGAGATCGAATTCAGCTATGTTGATGCGGATATGAAGCCCACGGGCGAGACGCTGCGGCTGGCTGCCGATCAGGTGCTGAAGGCGATCGGTCAGACACTGGAAGGCGAGGATCTGCCCGCGCTGGACGGTGGAAAGATCGCTGTTGACGCGGTCGGACGGACCTCTGTTGACGGCGTCTGGGCCGGCGGCGACTGTGCCTCGGGCGGGGACGATCTTACCGTGACGGCGGTGGCAGAAGGCCGCGATGCGGCGATGGATATCCATGCAAGCCTGATGGCAGGCTGAGGGAGAGACGGAAAATGGCAGATCTCAAAAGTGATTTTGTGGGCATTAAAAGCCCGAACCCTTTCTGGCTCGCATCGGCGCCGCCGACGGATAAGGAATACAATGTCCGTCGCGCTTTTGACGCAGGCTGGGGCGGGGTGGTGTGGAAAACGCTGGGTCTTGATCCGCATGTGGTGAATGTGAACGGGCCGCGATATGGCGCAATTTACGGCGCAGACCGGCGGCTCCTCGGGCTCAATAACATCGAGCTGATCACCGACCGGCCGCTGCAGACCAACCTGGACGAGATCAAGGTGGTTAAACGTGACTATCCGGACCGTGCGATGGTTGTGTCGCTGATGGTGCCCTGCGAGGAGGAGCCGTGGAAATACATCCTGCCGCTGGTGGAAGACACCGGGGCTGACGGCGTGGAACTCAACTTTGGCTGCCCGCACGGGATGAGCGAGCGCGGAATGGGCTCGGCGGTGGGGCAGGTGCCCGAATACATCGAAATGGTGACGCGCTGGGTCAAGGCCAACACGCGCATGCCGGTAATCGTGAAGCTCACGCCCAATATCACCGATATCCGGCAGCCTGCCGGGGCCGCGATGCGCGGGGGGGCTGATGCGGTATCGCTGATCAATACGATCAACTCGATCACCAGCGTGGATCTGGATCTTTTCGCCCCCGAGCCCACCATTGATGGCAAGGGCGCGCATGGCGGCTATTGCGGGCCGGCGGTGAAACCTATCGCGCTGAATATGGTGGCTGAGATTGCGCGCACGCCCGATCTGCGAGAGTTGCCGGTTTCGGGCATCGGCGGCATCACCACCTGGCGGGATGCAGCCGAGTTTATGGCACTCGGTGCCGGGAACGTTCAGGTCTGCACGGCGGCGATGACCTATGGATTTAAAATCGTTCAGGAAATGATCTCGGGCCTCAGCGATTATATGGACAGCAAGGGCATGACATCCGTTGATGAGATCGTCGGGCGGGCGGTGCCGAATGTGACCGACTGGAACCAGCTCAACCTCAATTACGTCGCCAAAGCAAAGATCAACCAGGATCTGTGCATCTCCTGCGGGCGGTGCTTTGCAGCCTGCGAAGACACCTCGCATCAGGCGATTGCTATGTCGGACGATCGCATCTTTACCGTGATCGACGACGAATGTGTGGCCTGCAACCTCTGCGTCAACGTCTGCCCGGTGGAGGACTGTATCACCATGGAACAGATGGCGCCGGGCACGACCGATCCGCGCACGGGCAAGGTCGTGGAGCCGGAGTACGCCAACTGGACGACGCATCCCAATAACCCGGCGGCCAAAGCCGCCGAGTGAAGGCTCAGCTTTCGTCGCGCTCCAGAATGGGTGCCGTGGGCAGCGGGTTGGGCATGACATAGGGCGGGGCCGCGGCCTCAGCGGCCTCTGCCTGAGCGGCGTCCGCGCGGGCCTGTGCCACCTGTGCCGCGCGGGCCTCTTCGGCGGCACGCGCTTCGACGCGCTGGCGCTCCTGGCGTTGCAGAAATTCGCTGGCGGCTTCGGTTCTGGATTGCGCCTCGACGACAGACTTCGGGGTGGCATCGGGAGGGCCCATGCCCTCGCGGCGGCGGTTGATGAGGCCTTCGAGATAGGCACCACCGGTACCCGTTCCGTTGCCTGCACCAAAGCCTGACTGGTCCGAGGCGGTTCCGGTCTCGCGGCCCTGTGCCGCAGAGGCTACCGGCTGAAGCGCGGCCACCGACAGGCCGCCCTCGCCGGAAGGCGCCGGCGCCGGCTGCGGTGCATAGGGATTAATTAAAGAAACTGCTGACATAATGTGCTCCGTTTCCATCGCTGGTCGAAGCCCTCACCCGTAAATATAAATGCATCGTAAACATTACCGCTGCGTTAACGCGACCGGAAATCAGGTGGCGTGGTTAACGCAGATTAAGGGCGCAGCAGCCGGGTGAAGAGCGTGCGCAGAAAGGCCGCGGCACCCTCCTGCCCGGCGGGGTCGTCGCGCATCAGAACGCGGACCTGGGCTGCGAAATCGGCGTAGTGCTGGGTTGTGGCCCAGATCGAAAAGATCAGATGTCGCGGATCCACCGGAGTGAGCGCGCCGGCGTCCATCCAGCCCTGTATGACGGCGCATTTCTCTTCAAAAAGCGGCTGCAGGCCAGCCTGAAGATGCGGTGCCATGCGTGGGGCACCCTGCAGGATTTCGCCGGCAAAAAGCCGGCTCTCGCGGGGCAGTTCATGGGCCATATCGAGCTTGCGTTCCACATAGTTCAGGATTTCGGTCAGCGGATCGCCACCCGCATCCAGCGTGACCAGCGGATCAAGCCAGGTTTCCATCAGCTGATTGAGCAGCGTGACGTGGATCTCTTCCTTGCCGTCGAAATAATACAGAATGTTAGGTTTACTCAGGCCCGCGGCTTCGGCGATCTGATCCAGCGTGGCCCCGCGGTATCCATGCTGGGAAAACACGTCCAGTGCTGCCTCGAGAATACGCGAGCGGTTACGGCGCTGGATCCTGCTGGGCTTTTTGTCTGCGTCGTCCGGCACCTGATGCTCCGTGCTGCTGGCGCTGCACTGAAATCGGGCAGGCGCGGAAGTGGTCTGATCTTTGCCGCCCCGGGGTGCGAAAGGAAGTCTTGACTTGCGCCATGCGAGCCGCAATCGTGGCTTTACCAAATGGTAAAATTTATGCCGGCGCAAGCATAATGCGCGGGCCGTCGAGGAAGGAACGGACATGACAGCGCCCGGGCAGAATCTCAAGATCAATCCGGACCGTCTGTGGGACACGCTGATGGAAATGGCCAAAATCGGACCCGGGGTCGCGGGTGGCAATAACCGCCAGACAGTGACCGATGAGGACGGTGAGGGCCGCGCGCTTTTCCAGAGCTGGTGTGAGGCTGCAGGCTGCACCATGGGGCTCGATCAGATGGGCAATATGTTTGCGCGCCGTGAAGGGGCTGATCCGGATGCACTGCCCGTTTATGTGGGCAGCCATCTCGATACACAGCCCACAGGCGGCAAATACGACGGCGTGCTGGGTGTGCTGGGCGGGCTGGAGATTATCCGCACGCTGAATGACCTAAATATTACAACAAAGCACCCGATTGTGGTGACAAATTTCACCAATGAAGAGGGTACACGCTATGCCCCCGCGATGCTGTCGTCGGGCGTTTTCGCGGGCATCCACACGCAGGACTGGGCCTATGACCGGGTCGATGCAGAGGGCAAAAAGTTCGGTGATGAACTCAGGCGCATCGGCTGGCAGGGGGATGAAGAGGTCGGTGCGCGGAAAATGCATGCGTTTTTCGAACTGCACATCGAGCAGGGCCCCATTCTGGAGGCAGAAGGCAAAGACATCGGTGTCGTGACCCACGGTCAGGGGCTGAGCTGGACGGAAGTGACGATCACCGGCAAAGACAGCCACACCGGTTCAACCCCGATGCCGATGCGCAAAAACGCAGGGCTCGGCATGGCGCGGGTCCTTGAAAAGGTTGATGAGATCGCCTGGTCACACAAGCCTCATGCGGTCGGCGCGGCGGGGCATATCGATGTCTATCCGAACTCACGCAATGTAATCCCGGGAAAGGTGGTTTTTACGGTCGATTTCCGCTCGCCCGATCTGAGTGTGATTGAGGATATGGAGGCGCGGCTGAAGGTCGAGGCGCAGAAAATCTGTGACGACATGGGGCTGGAGATCAGCTTTGAGAAGGTCGGCGGGTTTGACCCGGTTGCCTTTGACGAGGGTTGCGTGACGGCGGTGCGCAATGCCGCCGAGCGTCTGGGTTACAGCCATATGAACCTGATCTCCGGCGCCGGGCATGATGCCTGCTGGATCAACCGGGTGGCGCCGACGGCGATGGTGATGTGCCCCTGTGTTGATGGCCTGAGCCACAATGAGGCGGAAGAAATCTCCAAAGAATGGGCCATGGCGGGCACTGATGTTCTGATGCATGCTGTGGTGGAGACGGCGGAGATCGTGGCATGATCGCACCGGATCTGTCAGTGCCGGAACGGATTTCGGCGCTGATTGAGGCGGAAATATCGGAGGCTGACGCAGGCGGTAATATGGAGCAGCAGCGGCTTTCGGCCGCCCTGCGCCAGGCACTGCGACCACCGCGTGAAGTGACGGTGAATTTTTCCGGCGGGCTGGTGCAGACATGCTGGAGTGTGACGCGGGGCGATGGTGATTACCGGGTGGTTTACATGCCGCTCGCCGGTTATTTTTCGCTCTGCGCCGAGAGTGATTTCGGACCCCTCGACATTGGCGTTCACGGGTCCGCGCTGGGGTGTTTCGGGTCTGTGTGAGCCCGGGTGGCGTGTTGCCGCCAGTCGCTTAAGAAATAAGGGCCGCAACAAAAGCGGCCGCAGAGACGGGAGATGTAATATGACCAAAGTGATCAAAGGCGGCATGGTCTGCACGGCGGACCGGACGTGGAAAGCGGATGTGCTGATCGAGGGCGAAACGATCAAACAGATCGGCGAGGATCTGAAGGGTGACGAATATATCGATGCCGAAGGGGCTTATGTGATCCCTGGCGGCATTGATCCGCATACGCATCTGGAGATGCCGTTCATGGGGACCACGGCGGCGGAAACATTTGAGAGCGGCACCTGGGCTGCGGCCGCGGGCGGGACCACGATGGTCGTCGATTTCTGTCTGCCGGGCGAGGATGGCTCGATCAAAAACGCGATCAACGAGTGGCATCGCAAATCCGCGCCGCAGATCTGTTCGGACGTTGGCTATCACATGGCGATCACCGGCTGGGACGAGAACGTCTTCAATGAGATGAAAGACGCCGTGGAGATGGGCGTCAATTCGTTCAAGCATTTCATGGCCTATAAGGGCGCGCTGATGATCGAGGACGATGAGATGTTCGCCTCTTTCAAGCGGTGTGCCGAGCTTGGTGCGCTGCCGATGGTGCATGCGGAGAACGGCGATCTGGTGGCTGAGATGCAGCAGAAGTATTTTGACCAGGGGATTACCGGGCCCGAGGGACATGCCTATTCCCGCCCGCCTGAGTTTGAGGGTGAGGCCGCCAACCGTGCGATCACGATTGCCGATGCCGCGGGCACGCCGCTTTATGTGGTGCATGTCTCCTGCGAACAGGCGCATGAGGCGATCCGGCGGGCGCGTCAGAAGGGCATGCGGGTATACGGCGAGCCGCTGATCCAGTTCCTGACGCTGGACGAATCCGAGTATTTCAACAAGGACTGGGACCATGCCGCGCGCCGTGTGATGTCGCCGCCCTTTCGCAGCAAGGACCATCAGGACAGTCTCTGGGCGGGCTTGCAGGCGGGGTCGCTGCAGGTGGTGGCCACAGATCACGCCGCGTTCAACACAGAGCAGAAACGGGCGGGACGGGACGATTTCCGGATCATTCCCAACGGGTCGAACGGGCTGGAGGAACGCCTCGCGGTACTCTGGACCGAAGGGGTGGAAACAGGGCGGCTGACGCCCAACGAGTTTGTCGCCTGTACCTCGACCAATGTGGCCAAGATTTTGAATATCTATCCGCGCAAGGGCGCGCTGGTGGAGGGGGCAGATGCCGATATCGTGGTCTGGGATCCGAAGATCAGCAAAACGATCAGCCCGGCCAACCATCATTCTGTGCTGGATTACAACGTGTTTGAGGGGTTCGAGGTGAAGGCGCAGTCGCGCTATACGCTGAACCGCGGTGAGGTGATCTGGGCCTGGGGGCAGAATTCACAGCCTAATCCGGGTCGGGGCCGTTTCATTCCGCGGCCTGCTTTCGCCAGTGCGTCCGTGGCGCTCAGCAAATGGAAAGCGCTGACCGCGCCGAAGATGATCAAGCGCGATCCGATGAATATTCCGGCCGGGATCTGAGGTCATAAAGAAAACCCCGGCGGTGTGTGCGGGGCGGGGGAAGGGCAGTTCGTGAGTAAGGAAAGTGTGATCAGCGCCAGGCAACTGGATCTGACATTCCGGACCAGTGATGGCCCGGTACATGCGCTGAAGGACGTGAATCTCGATATAAAGCGCGGCGAGTTCGTGAGCTTTATCGGGCCCTCAGGCTGTGGAAAAACGACGTTTCTGCGCTGTATGGCCGATCTGGAGCATCCCACGGGCGGCGAGATTTCCGTAAACGGTGTGAGCGCTGAAGAGGCGCGGCGGGCGCGCGCCTATGGCTATGTGTTCCAGGCGGCGGGGCTGTATCCGTGGCGCACCATCGGCGGGAATGTGCGGTTGCCGCTGGAGATCATGGGCTATGAACGTTCGGATCAGGACGCGCGTGTAAAACGGGTGCTGGAGCTTGTGGAGCTTGACGGATTTGAGCGCAAATACCCCTGGCAGCTTTCCGGTGGCATGCAGCAGCGTGCGTCGATTGCGCGGGCACTTGCCTTTGATGCTGATATTTTGCTGATGGACGAGCCTTTCGGAGCGCTGGACGAGATCGTGCGCGATCACCTGAACGAGCAGCTTCTCAAGCTCTGGGCACGTACCGGAAAGACCATCGCCTTTGTGACCCATTCGATCCCTGAGGCGGTGTATCTGTCGACGAGGATCGTTGTGATGTCACCCCGGCCGGGACGCATCACCGATGTGATCGAAAGCCCGCTGCCGGCCGAGCGGCCTTTGGAGATACGCGATACACAGGCTTTTCTGGATGTGGCGCACCGGGTGCGGGAAGGGCTGCGTGCGGGGCATGTCGATGACTGATGGCGGCGTTTGTGGAACCCGGCCCTCCGGGGGGGATATTTGTGAGCCAGAGAAGGCGGGGTCGGCGTGAAAGGGACGGTGTTGCCTGTTCTCACCGTTGTATGCGGGATCTTTGTGATCTGGTATGCGGCGGCTGTGTGGCTCAATGCGACCTGGGCCTATGACAAGGCCGCGCGCAGCGGGGTTGAACTCAGTACGCAGATGCTGATTGCCGATACCTGGAGCCAGGAGAAACCCAAACTGCCGGCGCCGCATCAGGTGGCAGTCGAGATCTGGAAGACCACGGTTGAAAAGAAGATCACCTCGAAACGCTCACTGATTTATCATTCGTGGATAACGCTGAGTGCGACGCTGCTGGGCTTTGCGCTGGGCACGGCGCTGGGGATCGCGCTGGCTGTGGGGATTGTTTACAATCGTACGATGGACCGCAGTGTCATGCCCTGGATTATTGCCAGTCAGACCATCCCGATCCTTGCCATAGCGCCGATGATCATCGTGGTGCTGAATGCGGCCGGGATTTCGGGGTTGCTGCCCAAGGCCACGATTTCGATGTATTTGTCGTTTTTCCCGGTTGTGGTTGGCATGGTCAAAGGGTTGCGCAGCCCGGATCAGATGCAGCTTGACCAGATGCGCACCTGGAGTGCGTCCGGCGCGCAGACCTTCTGGCGGCTGCGGCTACCGGCCTCGATGCCTTATCTCTTTACCTCGCTGAAGATCGGCATGGCGGCCTCGCTTGTTGGCGCGATTGTCGGGGAGTTGCCCACCGGGGCCGTGGCTGGTCTTGGGGCACGATTGCTGGCGGGGAGTTATTACGGTCAGACGATCCAGATCTGGTCTGCGCTCTTGATGGCTGCAGCCCTGGCAGCGGCGCTCGTGGGGCTGATCGGCCTGATACAGCGAATTACCCTGAACCGGATGGGGATGGCATGACGGGCTGGCTTTTCTTTGCCCTGGTCGTCTGGGTCGGGGGCTGGTGGCTCAATGCCCGGCTTGCGGCGCGGCCTGCAACGGGGGTCACCTCGCTGATTATTCCGGTGATTTTCGGCCTGACGCTGATTGCCGTGTGGGAAGGGGTCGTGCACGGTTTTGAAATCAGCCCGGTGCTGCTGCCTGCCCCGTCGGACATCGCGACACGCTTTGCTTCCTCAACATCAATTCTGTGGGAAGATTTTGTGCAGACGGTGATCAAGGGTGCGCTCACGGGGTATGTGATGGGATGCGGATCGGCGTTTCTCATTGCCATTCTTGTGGACCGCTATGATTTTCTGCGACGGGGCCTTTTGCCGGTCGGAAATTTTGTGGCGGCTCTGCCGGTTATTGGTCTCGCGCCGATCCTGGTGATGTGGTTCGGGTTCGACTGGCAGTCAAAAGCCGCGGTTGTGGTCGTTATGGTGTTTTTCCCGATGCTGGTGAATACTGTGCAGGGGCTGAGTGCCTCATCGTCTATGCAGCGCGACCTGATGCGGACATGGGCGGCCGGCTACTGGACCACTCTGCTGAGGCTTCGTCTGCCCGCGGCGATGCCATTTATCTTCAACGGGCTGAAGATTGCGAGTACGCTGGCGCTCATCGGTGCGATTGTCGCTGAATTTTTCGGCTCACCGATCCGGGGAATGGGGTTTCGGATATCCACTTCGGTCGGACAGCTTGCGCTTGATCTCGTGTGGGCAGAAATTGTGGTCGCGGCGATCACAGGCTCTGCGTTTTACGGCGCAATTGCGCTGATAGAGCGGGCGGTGACCTTCTGGCATCCGTCCCAGCGCCACTGAATAAAGAACGATAACAAAAAAGACGACCAACAAAGGAGAGTACAATGAAAAGAGTAACACAACTGGCCGCAGGCGCGGCGCTGGGTGTCTGGGGCGTTGCTGCCCACGCCGCCGATGAGGTCACACTGCAGCTGAAGTGGGTGACCCAGGCGCAGTTCGCGGGCTATTACGTGGCGCTTGATAAAGGCTTCTACGAGGAAGAAAATCTGGACGTAACCATCAAGCCCGGCGGCCCCGATATCGCGCCCGTTCAGGTGCTGCTCGGCGGTGGTGCGGATGTGATGGTCGACTGGCTGCCCTCGGCGCTTGCCGCCCGTGAAAAGGGCGCGCCGATTGTGAACATCGCGCAGCCCTTCGCTTCCTCGGGTCTCATGCTGACCTGTCTGAAAGAGCACGAGATCAATTCGCCGGAAGACTTCCCCGGCCATACGCTGGGCACCTGGTTCTTCGGCAATGAGATTCCGCTTTATTCCTGGATGGGCAAGCTGGGCTATGCCACAGACGGATCGGAGGGTGGTGTGACCATTCAGAAGATCAATTTCAACGTCGACCCGCTCCTGCAAAAGCAGGTCGAGTGCGCCACGACTATGACGTACAATGAATACTGGCAGGTTATCGATGCCGGTCTCACACCGGATGATCTGGTTGTCTTTAAATACGAGGACGAAGGTATTTCGACGCTCGAAGACGGTCTTTATACCACGGAAGAAAAGCTCGCGGACCCTGCTGAGGCAGAGAAACTCGTGCGCTTTGTGAGAGCTTCCATGAAGGGCTGGAAATACGCCGAGGAGAACCCTGATGAGGCTGCGGAGATCGTACTTGAGAACGACCAGACCGGCGCGCAGACCGAAAAGCATCAAAAGCGTATGATGGGTGAGATTGCCAAACTGACGGCCGGGTCAGACGGGACTTTGGATGAGGCCGCCTTTGACCGGTCCGCGCAGATCACCATGGAGGGCGGCATGATAACAAAAATGCCCGAAGGGGCATGGACGCATGATATCACGGACAAAGCGCTGAACTGACCGTTATTCGCGCGTATCTGAAAAAGGCCGGTGTCAGAGCCGGCCTTTTTGCTGCCGCGGGGTGGACTTTGCCGGGCCTGACACCATGTCAGGCTACAGCCACGGGAGCATTAGGATTTAGATGAGCAACATGGAAAATCTGGAAACGGAATTGTCTGAAAAGGAACGTCAGGCGCGGGTCAACGAAGCGGCGCTGGCGTCGATCGCTGCGGAACGCAACAGACGTTCAGCCAGCGGGCACGCGGTTATTTCGTCTGCGATGGGATATGGCAGCGGCGCGCTTGGGAAAGGCGTATTCGGGCGCATCAGCCATGCCGCGAAGCTCTTTTGTATTCTGTTCGCGTTTCTGGTGCCCAGCCTGCTGATCTGGCAGGTGCTGCTTTGAGACGCTGTGCGCTCTGAGCGCGAAATGCTGCGAAGACACAAAAAAACGGCGCCTCAGGGGCGCCGTTTTCGTCATTACTGTTTGCTGATCAGGCCAGCGCGATGTTTGTCGCGGATTCGCGACCGTCGCGGCCTGCTTCAATGTCGAAAGTCACTTTCTGATTGTCTGCGAGGCCGGTGAGGCCGGCGCGCTCGACTGCAGAAATATGTACAAAAACGTCTTTGCTGCCGCCATCGGGCGCAATAAAGCCGAAGCCTTTAGTAGTGTTAAACCATTTCACGGTGCCTGTGGCCATGTCCGTGTCTCCTGTATTGATGCTGTCCGCTGAGTGCGACAGCCTGGCGCGGTTGGTCTGGATCGAAGACTGAGCGCCGTGTAGAGGAGAGCAGGTCGAAAAAGATTCACTTGGCACTGCGTGATATGGCAGAAACTTTCCCACCGTTCAAGTCTGGCGCTGACCAGCCCTGGGTTTGCGCGGAAAAACGGCCGAAACTGTTTTCCTCTGCGCGCTGATGGTCAGGTCAGCGGCGGTGTGCGGTTGCTGTCGCGGACAGTGCAGTTGCCCCGCGTATGTCTTTTTGCGTGGGCAGCAGAGCCGGTATTCTACGCGCCGCGAGCACAAGTGCGATACTACCCAGGGTTATGAAAAGTCCTGACAAAACGTAAAAGCCGAAGGCTACGGTCAGTGAAACGTCAAAGAAAATCAGCGATGTGACAAAAGTTAAAAAGCCGCATATGCCGCCGAGGAGAGTTGAAATGACAGCCATCTTTAACCCCTTTCTTCGGATAAACTACGGCGTTCGGGTTAATTAAGTCTGAGTATTGCGGCGAAATTGCGGCATCCGTTAATTGAATTTGGCCTTTTTCGGGGGTGAAAAAATTCGCTCTTAGGTTAATTTCGCGACTTGACAGCGTTCCCGCTGACTTCGGGCGGCTCAGCGTGCCGGAGAGTACCGGATCTGCAGAATCACCGGCTTGTGTGACCTGGGTCACAGACCCTTGCCGCATCCGGTGCTTAGCTGCGTATACGGGCAGCGTGTTTTGCTTCCCGGGCCGGTGTTTTTGGTGAGCCACCGGCCTGACGACCTCTGAAGATTGCCGCGCAGATATCTTCCGCTGCGCGCTTTCTCTCCCCTCGGCGGACCGGCGCAAGCTGGTCCGCCTTTTTCAATGACATCCTCAAGGACCGGATCGTGCCGGCCATGCTGGTCATCTCCACGCCGTGCTGGCAGGGTGCGGGCAGGCGCAGGGAGAAAATGATGATTATTACCGGGATACTGATGGGGCTGCTGGCCACCGTGCTTCTTGATCTGTGGGCTCTGATGCTGAGCCGGGTCGCGGGCATACCGGCGCCGGACTGGGCGATGGTCGGCCGCTGGGTCGGGCATCTGCCGTCCCGTGTTTTCCATGACAGTATCGGCGATGCGCCTGCAGTTGCATCCGAACACACACTCGGCTGGGCCTTTCATTACGCGGTTGGTGTGGCTTACGGCGTAATCCTCGCCCTGATTACGGGACCGGACTGGCTCGCGGCGCCAACGCTCCTGCCAGCGTGGATTTTCTCGATCCTGATGCTGGGGTTTGGCTGGTTCTTGCTGCAACCGGGCCTTGGTCTCGGAATGGCGGCGTCGAAAACCCCTGACCCGACAAAGGCGCGAGTACTCGGACTGATCGCGCACACGGTTTTCGGGGTGGGTCTGTGGCTGGGAGCGGTACTCTTTTAAGGGTCCACTGTCAGGCGCGTCACGCGGCGGCCTCCGCTGCCCAGCAGTTCAACCACGCCGATCTCACCATATTCCTGCGGGGCCTCCCCGGGCGCGCCGAGCTCTTCCCAGATCGTGCGCAGATTACCCTTGTTGCCGACCCAGACTACTGTGCCGTCGGGATAGTCAGCCGTCATGCGCGCGCCGGCCTGCTCTTTCACGATAATCGTGACCGGCAGGTCGGTGGCTGCGGCCAGCGGCGCAGCCGTATCGAGGTTGCGCTGAATGTCGGGAGAATAGATCGCATCGAGGTCATAGCGCGCCAGCGCGGCGGGCATTGCGGCGGCACGGGCGACACCCTTTGAATTCAGCACTTCTCCGGCCCGGTCCGCATGGCGAACCATAATGACAGTTGTGCGGGCCGAGGGCGCGACATCAGGCAGGGTACAGGCCGCAAAGCCGAGCGGAAGTGCGGCGATCAGGGTCCGACGGGTTATCATGCCTGTCACTGTGGCTGCATGACGTCACGTAATCAAGGGTTCCGTCAGATCTGTTCCCGACCCTGACGCCGGTGTTTCAGTACCTTTCGATGGGAACGCGTACCTGCCGGGCGGCGGTGCGGGGCGGGCATCCTGGATCAGGGTGACGCGTGCGGCACCTCGATCAGTTGCGCCGGGTCATAGCCGTTTTGCTGCAACACGCTGTTGGCTTTGCTGCGGCGCGCTTCCGAAATCTGCGGGCTTCGCGCAAGGATCCACCCCGCACGGCCGTTAGGCACGCCCACCACGGCCGTCTCATAGGCATCATCGACCCAGAGCACCCAGTAGGGCGCGCGGATGAAGGGCACCGAGGCGAACTGCACCTTTAACTGCCCGGGCCCTGCGAGATCTGCGGTGCCGGTGATCTCTTTCAGCGGCCCGTCGGGGCTGCCGTCGCGGCACTGATTCAGGACGGAAATGGTGGCGGCATCTATCGCGCCATAGGTGGCGGTGGTGGCGGTGCAGCCCTCCTGAAAGGGCACAGGGTACCGCGCGATCTCATACCAGGTGCCAAGATAGCGGGCGGCGTCGAAATCCTGCTGCGCGGCGATGGGCGCGGTGGTGTCGCGATACTGCGTGCCGCAGGCGGTGAGGAGAAGGGCGAGGGTGGCGGGG
>CBDUCB010000038.1:0-20310 GCA_965365545.1 uncultured Roseobacter sp.
GGCTATCAGCTTTTATCGCGCAGCACGGAAGTCCCGCCGGTTGCCGAAAGCGCTGCAATGCGGTTGACGCCGGATGACGCACTGCTGCCCATCCGTGCACTGCACCTGGCCGATGACAGGCCGTTTGCGCTGGAAAACCGCTGGATCGATCCCGGGGTGGTGCCTGGTGTTACCGACGCACCGTTTGAGAATATCAGCGCCAATGAGTGGCTGTTGCAAAACGCCGCCTATACCCATGGTGAGATTGCATTTTCCGCAACGGTGGCACAGGCGTCTGATGCGCCGCTTCTGGGGTGTGACACGGGTGCGCCTTTGTTCGTGACAGAGCGGCTGACATGGGACGGAATGCGCGCCGTCACCCGCGTCAGGATCCTTTTTGCGCCAGGGTATCAGATGCGCACCGCGCTCTGAGCGCTTCTGACCACAGCACTCAATAAAGTTACATTTTTACTTGATAACGGGGCCTTAAAGGCTGAGGTTTAGGCATTGCCTGCATCAGGCGGGGATCGCATGCACCACAGCTATGACATCAGTCTCGGGTTTTCGGCCGCCGCACTCACGGATGCGCTGGTGGTGCCTGCGCTGTTTGTCGGCGTCGATCTGCGCGTGGTCTTTGCCAATGATCTGGCCTGCCGTGCGCTGCAGGTGGCAGAGAATGCGCCGCTGACCGGCCGCCTTCTCAGTGATCTGGTCTGTGACGGACAACTGCCGGATCCGGGCGGTATTCCGGGTTCTTATGATGACGCTGACGCGCGGGGTGCTTCGGTTCTGACACTCCGGGTCGCGGGTGCGGCGCGGGCGTTCCGCTGCACCCCGTTGCACGATGCGGGCGATGCTCTGCTGGGGTTTCTGCTGCAGTCAAAGCCGGATGTGGAAGCGCCGGTGCTGATGCAGGACGACGTTTCGCTGGCCGAAAGCGAATGGCGCTGGAAAACGGCCGTGCTGAGCGCCAACCAGGCTGTCTGGGATCATGATTTCGAGCGTGACCGGCACTATGTCTCCGGCACCTGGAAAACACTGCGTGGTCTGACCGCGGGCGACCCGATCCCCGCCACGACAGAGGACTGGCTCAGAACGATCCATCCGCAGGATCTCGACCACATAAAGGAAGAACTGCGCCGGCTTGATGAAAATGAAACCGACGTTATCAATTACAAATTTCGCCAGAAGCATACGGCCGGCCACTGGGTCTGGTTTCTGAGCATCGGGCGCGTGGTGCGCCGCGACGCGGACGGGTTTCCCGCACGCATCATCGGAACCGATACAGACATCACCGATATTAAAACGGTCGAGATGGAAAGCAACCGGATGGCCCGCCGGCTTGACACGGCGATGGATGCCGCCGGAATGGGCCGCTGGGAATTTGATATCGGCGCGACCGGGGCCTTCTGGGACGACCGCCTGCTTGAGATGTTCGGCATCACCGCAAAGGGCAATGAAGTGCCATCGGCTGACTGGGCGCAAAGCATCCATCCCGACGATCGCGAGGAGATAACAACACTGGCCGACCGCTGCATCGCAGCACGACAGGACATCGCCTGTGATTTCCGCCTCATCCGGCCCGATGGTGAAGAACGGGTAATCCGGACGCGCGGAAAATATGTGACAGAAGCGGACGGAAATGGCCGCTATTATGGCGTGAACATAGATGTCACGCGGGATTATCAGCATGCCGGCGAACTTGAACAGGCGCGCGCGCGTCTTGAGCACGCAAGCCGCCACGCGGCAATGACCGGGCTGGCCAACCGCAGATATCTCGACGATGTTTTCAGCCGTCTCAGCGCAGGCGGGGACGAGGATGGCGTGAACCCCGCAGTGCTTCATTTTGACATCGACCACTTTAAGCAGATCAATGACACACTTGGCCACGATGCAGGCGATGCAACTCTGTGTCATGCCGCCCGGGTCCTCAAAGACGGCCTGCCGCCTGACACACTTGTGTCGCGTGTGGGTGGTGATGAGTTTGTTGCCCTCTTTGTGCGGTCGCCGGGCCGCGAAGAGCTGTGCCGGATTGCACGCAGCATTATCCGCCGGATGTCGCGCCCGTTTCTTTACGGATCCCAGCAGTGCAACATCGGCACCAGCGTCGGTATCGCTGTGTCCGAAAACTGCGCCGTGGCGGACACTGGCCTCTTTATAAACGCCGACCTCGCACTTTATGCTGCGAAAAAAGCCGGTCGGGGCCGTTTCCGTTTCTTTGATGCCGAGATGAAAGAAGAGGCGCGGCGGCGGAAAAACTCTTTTGATGCGCTTGTGGCGGGTTTTGATCAGGGCGAGATCACCTGCCATTACCAGCCACAGTTTGACGCTCAGACGCTGGAACTGACCGGGCTTGAGGCGCTCGCCCGATGGGAAAGCTCGGAGTTTGGTCTTATGATGCCGGATGAGTTCCTCAGTACGGCTGAAGACATGGGTCTGCTCGCACAGTTCGACGAACTTGTGCTGAAAAAAGCGCTGGCCGATCTGCAGCGTTGGGAACGGCTGGGGCTGACCGTCCCGGGCATTTCCGTCAATGTCTCTTCACACCGTCTGAATGATCCCAAACTCGGCGACCGGTTGCAGGAGATGGATCTGCCGGCGGACAAGCTGTCGTTTGAACTGCTCGAATCAACCTACCTCGATGCAAAAAATGAAGTGATTGAGACCAACCTGCGTCTGATCGAAGAGTTGGGCATCGATATCGAGATTGATGATTTCGGCAGCGGACATGCCTCTATTGTCAGCCTGCTCCGCATCGCGCCCAAACGGCTCAAAATCGACCGGATGCTGGTGCAGCCGATTGTGGGATCGCACCGTCAGCGTGAACTGATCCGCACCATCGTTGGTATTGGCCGGATGCTTGATGTCCGGGTCGTCGCGGAAGGTGTGGAAACCACCGCTCATGTGGCGCTGCTTCAGGAGATCGGCTGCTGTTATCTGCAGGGCTATGGCCTCGCACGGCCCATGGATGCGGACAGCGTTACCGCATTTCTGGAAGATATCGCCCACAACAACTACAGGCTGACCGGCGTCTGACAATACTGCGGTGAGCGCCCCCGGCCTCCGCAGGCGCAGGCGCCATGGCGCCGGTTGAAGACATGCCCCTAACGCGACATGTCCCGCCACCGGAAACTCCGCCTCTGACAAGCCGGCCCGCCACAGATGCGGTCTCTTCCGGGCGCACGCCGGCGAAGGGCTCGTTAAAATCTTGCGGAAGCGGGCATTATATGGTCCTGACGTTGTGTATATCAGAGGGTCTCTGCCGCCGGACAGATCACATCTGATCGCAACAGCAAAAGGCCAGAAGCATGAAAACACATACACGCGCGGTTGTGATCGGCGGCGGTATTGCCGGGTGCTCGACCCTCTATCATCTGACCCGGGAAGGGTGGACCGACGTCGTCCTGCTGGAGCGCAATGAGCTTACGTCCGGCACGACCTGGCATTCCGCAGCCCAGGTTACGAATTTCGGGATGACTCAGACGATGGTCGGTCTCAAGAGCCACTCCATTGCACTCTACCAGGAGCTGGCCGCCGATCCCGAATACCCGGTCAGTTATCACCACGGCGACGGCGGCATCCGGCTGGCCGGGACTGCGGCACAGATGGACGGCTACCGGCATTTTGCCTCGATGGCCCGGGGCATGGGTGTGGACTTTGAAGTGATCGATGCCGCCGAATGCGCCCGCCGTCACCCGCTGATCAGCACAGACAACCTTACGGGCGGGCTCTGGGATCCGAGCGATGGCGATATTGACCCGGCACAGCTTTGCCAGGCGCTTGCCCGCCGCGCGCGCCAGGCCGGAGCAGAAGTGTACCGGGACACGCCGGTCACCGGCCTCACACAGCACAAAGATCACAGCTGGACCGTACACACGGACAAGGGTGACATCACCTGCGAGGTGGTCGTGAACGCCTGTGGATACCGCGTCAACGAGGTGGGTGCGATGATGGGCGTGCAACACCCCGTTACCTCGATGGAGCACCAGTATTTCGTCACGGAAGAGATCCCGGCCATCCGCGATGCCGGTCACCGCATGCCGCTTCTGCGCTGCCCGATCAGTGATTATTACTGCCGCCAGGAAAAAAACGGGCTGCTTGTGGGCTTTTACGAGCAGGACTGCAAGACCTGGGGCATGGACGGCATCGACCCGCATTTTGTGAATGCGCTCTGCCCGGATGATCTGGACCGTGTCACCGACGTTCTGGAGGGCGCCTTTGAGCGCATGCCGGCGCTTACCGAGACCGGTATTCATACCATCGTCAACGGACCGATCACCTATACAATCGACGGCGCGCCGCTGGTCGGGCCGGTGCCGGGCAAACGCAACGCCTATTGTATCATTGGCCTGCGCGCGGGCCTCGGAGAGGGCGGTGGGCACGGCTGGTTGCTGGCCCAGCAGATCGTACACGGCGAGGCCTGTTATGACACCTGGGTAATTGATCCGCGGCGGTTTGCGGGTCACGCCACCACCGAACTGACCGCGCTCAAGGCGATCGAAGACTATCAGAATGAATTCCGCTTTCACTTTCCCAATGAGCATCGCCCCGCAGGCCGCATGGCGCGCACGACACCGCTGACGCCGGTTCTCGCCGCAGAGGGGGCCGCTTTCACCGTGGTTAACGGATGGGAGCGTGCGGAATATTTCAAACCTGGCGCGGATTTCAGCGTCACCCATGGCTTCAGGTTCGACGAAAGCTTTGACGTTGTGGCCGCAGAGGTTGCGGCGGTACGCGATGCGGTCGGTCTGACGGAGGTTAACGGGTTTAACCGCTTTGAGATCACGGGGCGGGACGCGGAGAACTTTCTCGATCGCATGATCTGTGGCCGCCTTCAACGCCGGCCCGGACGCGTCGGTCTGAGCTATCTGCTCAGCCACCAGGGGACGCTAAAATCAGAGGCGACAATTGCCAGGCTGCCGGCCTCCGAACGCGGTCCGGAGCGGATCTGGTATGGCTCTGCCGCGGCATCCGAACTGCACGATATGGACTGGCTCACATCCCACATTACCCCCGGCGAAGACGTGACCGTCCGCTCGCTGACCAATGACCAGACAATTCTGGTACTTGCGGGTCCGCGCGCGCGCGACGTCATCAGCGCGGTCAGCCGTGCGGACTGGTCATCGGCGGCTTTTCCCTGGCTCAGTGTACGCGAATGCTTTGTCGGCATTGCGCCGGCCACTGTGATGGCCGTCAGCTTTTCGGGCGAACTGGCCTATGAAATCCATGTGCCGAACGCATCGCTTTATGCCGCCTGGCTGGCCCTGCGCGCGGCCGGTCAAGCCCATGGCATGCGCCTTTTCGGTGCGCTTGCGGTGGACTCTATGCGACTGGAAAAAGGCTATCTGCACTGGAAAGCCGATATTCTCACCGAATTTGATCCCTGGGAGACCGGCCTTGATCGTTTTGTTGAGACCGGTAAGCCTGATTTTGTCGGTCGCGGTGCACTGCTTGAACGGCGTTCGGCCGGGCCGGCAAAGCGTCTGGTGACACTGGCCATTGACACCAGGGAGGCACCGGCACCGGGCGGAGCATCACTCATGACAAACGGCAGGGTCGTCGGGACCGTGACATCCGGGGCCTGGGGGCACAGGACAGGCCTCAACCTTGCACTGGCATTTGTTGACCCCTCGTTCGCTGATCCTGACACGATTCTTGAACTTGACCTGCTCGGGGACATGGTGCCCGCCCGTGTGATCAAAGCAGGCCCTTACGACCCGGAATACACCCGCGTGCGTGCGTGAAGACCGCGCCTGTTACCAGTTCGCGCCAGATTGGATGGCGACGAATCATATGCCGTGTCGGGATCACCCGCGGACCGGAAAGATATGGAATACCGGCAGGTCCGGACAATTTGAGACACTTTCCGGACAGCTTTGGGGTGAATGTGGCGAAATAAAGTTCGCGTATTTGGTGTATTTCTCCGGTACCTAAAATTCGATTGTTTCACGCGAACCTGCCTGGGATGCGCGGCCGGGCGGGTCATGACCACTGTTCTCTTTTCTGACGCACAGTCCCGCGCACATCCGCGCCCGGAGGGGACCTGAAACCGCTGAAATCTGCGCATCTGAGGAAACAGTCCGACACAAAGGCACTGCACGGGCCGGGCACACCTGCCGCCAGATTATCGCCAGACTTCCCGCGTTCTCTGAGAGGGAATTCAGGTGGGTTGGTGTCAGTATCTGGAGGTATGCCCGGTGTCAGTATCGGTGACAAAGGCCCGCAGAAAGCCATGCGCTGCATGTTTTTGCGATGAAAATTTGGAGAAGTTTGCACGGGATGAGCGCGGCGCGGTCACCATTTTTGCGACCTTTATGATCTTTATGATGCTGATGATCTGCGGCATCGCGGTCGACCTGATGCAAAATGAAGTGATGCGGACACGGGTGCAGAACACGCTTGACCGTGCGATCCTCGCGGCCGCCGATCTTGACCAGCCGCTCAGGGCCGACGACGTGGTCGATGACTACTTTGCCAAGGCCGGTATGAGCGACTTTCTCGATGATGTGAGCATCACGCCTGGCGCCGATCTTCCCACCACCAACTACCGCATCGTAATGGCCGAGGCACGGACACGCACACCCACCAGCTACATGTCGATGACAGGGGTGGACTGGCTGCCGGTCTATACCTCCGGCACCGCCGAAGAGGTGATCGAGAAAACTGAAATCTCGCTTGTGCTGGATATCTCCGGGTCAATGCGTTACGAGGGCCGGATCGGCAATATGCGTCTGGCGGCGAACGATTTCATCACCGCCGTTCTGGATGGTGTTGCGGTAAATACAACCTCGGTCAATCTGGTGCCCTACGCAGGGCAGACAAATCCCGGTCGTCTGGTATTTGACCGCGCGGGTGGCGTGCCTTTCGGCGAAACCACGATCAACGCAGACGGCGATCCTGAGCCCTATGGGTTCACCTATACCTTCACCCCCGCAGAGGGCGAACCATTCGAGCCCCCGGAAGGCGTGACAGTCCTCACAGAAGACCCAGAAGAAGGCGACGAACTGGAGATCTTCGTGCCCTATAATACGGTGTCGTCCTGTCTTGAGATCGGGTCGGATGATTTTGATAACATCGATCTTCCCTCGGGCGGCTATGCGCAGACGCCATATTTTATGAACTGGTCGATCGACTGGCCCACGATGGACTGGGGCTGGTGTCCGCAGAACGACACCACCATTCAGTACGCGCAGAACGATATCGGGGCGCTGCACGACTACATCAACAGGATCCGCCTGCATGATGGCACGGGCACGCATTATGGCATGAAATACGGTGTGGCGCTGCTCAACCCGTCTTCGAATGACACTTTCAGGGCACTGAATGCCGGGGGGCTCGTGCCGGATGCTTTCACCGACCGCCCCGGTTCATTTGACGATGAGGATACCCGCAAATTCATCGTTCTGATGACGGACGGTCAGATCACGGAACAGGTCCGGCCGAAAAACCACACACATTACAAAAATCCTGACGATGAACTGGCCGGTCGCAGCGGCGACCGCGAACAGATCAGCAGCAAAGGCACCAACGTCAGCAGTTTCTATAAAATGTGCGATGAGGCGAAGGAAAACGGCATCCTGATCTATACCATCGCCTTTGAAGCACCTTCTGCCGCGGTGGATCAGATGCGCAACTGCGCTACGGCGCCGGCCTTCTTTTATGATGTGGAGGGCGTCGAGATCCGCACCGCGTTCAAGTCGATCGCCCGCCAGATCAACCAGCTGAGGTTGACACAATGAGCCTTGTCATGTCCCGCTTTTCGCGCCGCTTTGCCAGGTCAGAAGACGGTCAGATCGTTATTGAGTTTGTGCTGCTGGTGCCGCTGCTCTTTACCATCCTGCTGACCGCGTTTGAGCTTGGCCTTTATGCCAAGCGGCAGTTCTGGCTGGACCGCGGCCTCGATATCGCCGTGCGCGAGGTGCGCCTCAACACCGGTTCGGTCCCGGATCACGACGGTCTCAAGGATGTCATCTGTGCTCAGGCGCCGTTCATCTCCGATTGTGCCGACAGCCTGAAGCTTGAGATGGTCAAGGTGGATCCGCGCAATTTCACGCAGCTCTCATCCGATGTTGACTGCGTTGATCGCTCACAGCCGGTGACCAGTGATGATGACCCGAATTACCAGACCGGCGAAGAGCATGATCTTATGATGGTCCGTGCCTGTGTGAAGTTTGATCCGATCTTCCCGACGACTGGCCTCGGCTTTCATTTTGTCAAAGACGGCTCAGGGCAGGCGGCCATGTTCGCGACCTCGGCCTTTGTGCAGGAGCCGGGATAATGCAGTGTCTCTCTCAGATGATCACACAGATAACCGGGCGGTTCGGGCGCCGCGAAGAAGGAGCGGTCGCGGTAGAGGCAATAATCATTTTGCCAATGGTTTTCTGGTCATATCTCGCGATGTTCTCGTTCTTTGATGCGTTTCGCGAATATACCAATAACCAGAAAGCGGCCTATACGATCTCGGATCTGGTCTCCCGCCAGGCGACACCGCTCGACAATAGTTTTCTTGATGGCACGCATCAGCTCTTTGACACACTGACCCGTCCTGCCGGCGCGACCAGTCTGCGCGTATCTGTGGTCAGCTACGATCTGCCGACAGAAACCTATTCCGTGATCTGGTCCCACACGCGCGGTGCGATGGAGCCTCTGGAGACCAGTGATATCACCGGGTGGGCCAACCGATTGCCGGTCATGCCGGATGACGATCAGATCATCGTGGTCGAAACCCAGGCCGACTTTAACGCCTTTTTCAACATCGGCCTTGGTACGCGCGACATCACCAATTTCGTTTTCACCCGTCCGCGCTATGCCAGCAAGCTTTGCTGGCAGGAAATCTGTGACTGAAAACTGAAGCTCGCCGGCGCCCGGGGTGACCTGCTGTCACAGTGTGATTTAGTCGCTGGAGGTCGCGCGGGCTGCGCAGTATTAATGTCGCATGTTATCCGGCATCCTGTCCCGTATTGTCCGTGCTCTGGTCGTTCTGGCGCTGATTGCGACCAGCGCAGGCATGGCCACATCACGAAACGGGGATGCCCGTCTTTCTGATCCTGATCTGCGCGCCTGGGTTCTTGCCGGCGGATCGCTGGCGGATATCTGCGCCGATCCGGGCGGCGGGGGTGCTGATGCGGTGCATTGTCCGGAGTGCCTGATCCAGACTGCTTCTGAGCTCTTTGCCCCGGCCGGCCAGCTGGTATTGGGCCGGTACAGCGCCGGGATGACTGGTTCGGTATTCGTGCCACGCCTTTGGCATCCGACACGTCATTATCGGGTGAACGCGCCGCGCGCGCCGCCTGCTGCCTGATTTAAACATTTAATTCAGTCACAAGCGACCGGGACTTCATCCCGGATTCACAAGGAGTACCACCGTGCGTTCTGTTCTTTTTCCGGCTTTTGCCGTGGCTGCTATCGTTGCAGCTTTTACCACCACGTCCGCAACCGCTCAGCAGATCACAGCGGGCGATCTGGTGATAGATCAACCCTTTGCCTTTGAAACGCCCGTCACGGCGATGTCGGGCGGCGGGTATCTGCAAATCACCAACACCGGCGATACCGCCGACCGCCTGATCGCTGTCGAAGCGGATTTTCCGCGCGTGATGATCCACACCACCGAAGAGAAAGACGGCGTCGCGCGTATGATGCATGTCGATGCGGTTGAGATCCCGGCGGGTGCGATCACAATGCTGGCCCCCGGCGGATTTCATATCATGTTCATGGGCCTGCAGGGCGATCCCTTTGAGACCGGCGAGCAGATCCCGGCGACGCTCATCTTTGAAAAAGCGGGCCGGGTTGACATAGATTTCGAGGTCAGAAGCCGGACGGCGCCTGCAACAGATCAGTCCGGTTAAGCCGGATTGCTTTTGTGAGCAAACCGGCCACCTGCGCGGTGGCATGAGCATCAACGTCAGGTAATGTGACGGGTCCGGGTGCACCCGGTCGGGCAGGAGCGGGGGCCGCGCAGCATCTGTCGCCTCGCGGGGTTCAGTCCGAGCCAATGATATGGTCGGCATAGGCAAAGAGTGCCGCCAGCCCCCCGGTATGGATGTAGCAAACCCTGCTGCCCGGCGCGATTGTGCCGTCCGCAACAAGTGCGGGGACAGCCGCGAAACTTTTTGCCGTATAAACCGGGTCCAGCAACAGACCTTCGCAGGCGGCCATCATCTGCATCGCATCTGCTGACGCCGGCCCGATGCGTCCGTATCCGGGTGCCAGCGCGCCGTCCCAGATAAGGATGTCGCTCTCACTCACGGCACGGGCATCCTCGCATATCTGCGCAAGCCGGTTTATGACGCGCCCGATGCGCGCTGTCTGAGAGGGTCTGTCGCGCCGTACACAGCTTCCGATCACCTGCGCACGCGAGCCCGCACCCCGCAGCCCGGCCAGAAGCCCGGCGTGCGTGGCACCACTGCCTGAGGCAACAACAAAGGTATCAAATCCCGCATCCTGTGCCAGTATCTCGCGCGCGGCGTCCACATATCCCAGTGCGCCCAGGGGCGGGTGTCCTTCGGCGAGCGGGATAATGTAAGGCACGCGGCCTTCGCGTTTCAGCTCTTGCGCGCGGTCCTCCAGCGCGCGGTCAGCGCCGGCTTCGTCCTCGCCTTCGGGGTAGTGCATGACCTCGGCGCCGAGTATCTTCAGCAACAGCACATTGCCCGAGTGGCGATAAGGCAGGCTCTCATCTGCGACCCGTTTTTCGAGCTGTACAATTGCATGGATACCGCGTGATCTGGCAACTGCGGCTGCGAGCCGGACGAAGTTGGATTGTACCGCGCCGGTGATCAGGATTGTATCAGCGCCCGCGGCCGAGGCTGCACCAAAGTAATACTCAAGCTGCCGCGCTTTGTTGCCACCGATGCTTGGTCCGGCCAGATCGTCGCGCTTGATGAAAAGCTCAATCCCCAGTTTTCCGGACAGCACCGGCAGACGCGTGAGCGGGGTAGGGTCAGAAACAATGACAGCGCGTTCGTGCATGGGGTCCTCCGATCGGACAGGAAGCGGTAAAAGCAACTGCCCGGTACGGTGTCAAAGGCTACAGAGCAGGGGGCGGCTGTGCAAACGCGCATGCGGCTCAGTTTTTGGTCTCTCTGTCCGCGCGGTTGAGATACGGGTTCCGGCAATGCGCCGGAGTATCCGGGCGCCGTGAGGCGGCGCTGCCCGGCACCGGCAAGCACGCTTTGCGGAAACCGACGCGCAGAGCGGGTTTACTGATACCGGGTCTGCGGGTTTATCGCCCGGCACGCTTGGTCAAACCGGAAAAGCGGCATAAACTAACTACAGGCAAAAGCGCCGGGAACTGCGCGGAGGATAACGCAATGACAGCCACGAACCCGCAGAGTAAAAAACGCTGTGCTCAAGGGCGTCAGCACCGCCGCTCGCCGGTGCACATAAGGATGTCGTTGTGAGCGACAGAACACCCTTTTCGCTGCCCGGCCTGAGGGGCCAGCGTGTGGTGATCACAGCAGGCGCGGGCGGGATCGGGCTGGCCACCGCGCGGCTTCTCCACAGTGCCGGTGCGCAGGTGGCCATCTGCGACGTGGATGCCGATGCCCTGAAAGCTGCGGGCAAGACCCTTGGCGATTGCCTCGCAATGCAGGCCGATGTCTCGCAATCCAACCAGGTCGACGCCTTTTTCGCCGCCGCCAGCGCGCGTATGGGCGGTCTGGATGCCCTGATCAACAACGCCGGGATTGCCGGGCCAACGGGCGCTGTGGAGGATATCTCCGAAGCGGACTGGCGCGCCTGTATTGATGTCTGCCTGACCGGGCAGTTTCTCTGTGCGCGCCGCGCTGTACCTTTGCTGAAAGCCGCCGGGGGCGGGTCGCTGGTCTGCATGTCTTCGGCGGCCGGCAGGCACGGATATTCGTACCGCACTCCTTATTCGGCTGCGAAATTCGGGGTGATCGGACTGGCCCGGAGCCTCGCCAAAGAACTCGGACCCGATAATATAAGGGTGAATGCGATCCTGCCGGGCCTCGTTGCCGGGCCCCGGATCGACAAGGTAATCCGCGACAGAGCCGACGCATCCGGCGTGCCGCTCGAAGAGATGACCCGCGAGTATCTCAGCAAAGTATCCCTGCGCCGCATGGTCACCAGCGAGGATGTCGCAGGCACCATTGCCTTTCTGCTGTCGGATGCGGGCCGCAACCTCTCCGGGCAGTCGCTCGGCGTTGACGGCAATGTCGAAGTCCTCTGATGAACCCGAAGACAGGAACTGCATATGAAATCCGGATCTGACAGCGGCAAAGTGATTATCAGCTGTGCCATCACGGGTGCTATTCACACACCCACCATGTCGCCACATCTGCCGGTCACCCCGGACGAAATTGCCGGGCAGGCCATCGGTGCGGCAGAGGCGGGCGCCACCATCCTGCACCTGCATGCCCGGGATCCCGAAACCGGGCGCCCTGATCAGACACCGGAGGGCTTCGCGGCCTTTCTGCCCCGCATCAAAGCCGCAACCGGTGCCGTCATCAACATCACCACCGGCGGCAGCCCTTACATGACCGTCGCCGAGCGGGTCGCCCCGGCAGCGACCTTTCAACCGGAGCTTGCCTCGCTGAATATGGGATCAATGAACTTTGCGATCTTCCCTCTGCTGAACAAATACAAAGACTTCCGGTTCGACTGGGAGAAAGAGCATCTTGAGGGGTCCCGCGATCTCGTTTTTCGTAATTCATTCAAAGATATCGAGTACGTTCTTGATACCTGTTACGGCAATGGCACCCGCTTCGAGTTCGAATGCTATGACACGTCGCATCTTTATAATCTCGCGCATTTTGCGGATCGCGGTCTGGTGAGGCCGCCGTTTTTTGTCCAGACCATCTTCGGGCTTCTTGGCGGCATCGGCCCGCATCCCGATGACGTGATGCATATGAAACGCACGGCGGACCGGCTTTTTGGTACCGATTTTCTGTGGTCGGTGCTCGGGGCGGGATCGAACCAGTTCCGGATCGCGGCGCAGGCGGCAGCGCAGGGCGGCAACGTGCGTGTCGGTCTGGAAGACAGCATCTGGGCCGGAAAAGGCGAGCTTGCGGTCTCCAATGCGGTGCAGGTCACAAAGGTACGCCAGATCATCGAAGGGCTTGGACTGCAGGTCGCAACACCCGATGAGGCACGCGGCATGCTTGCCCTTAAGGGGCCGGACGCGGTCGCTTTCTGAAGCTTGCGCTGGCCAACAGGGCGAGGTGCTGTCAGCCGCCCGCCACCGCGAGAGACTGCAGCGTATTCCCGTCGCCCACAGGCATGCCCGCAACAAGCGCCCGCGTCACCGGTTTAGCCAGCGCCCTGTTCCAGGCAAGGCTTCTGGCTGACGATGCAGTCACCGCTCAGGGCGGTATCTTCAGCCGTTGCTGCTCTGATCTGTGCTCTGGCTTCTTCCGCGCGTGCCGTAGTGACGAAAGCGACGAGGTGATAAACCCGGCTCTGGCGGGCCTGTCCGGTCCGGTTCCTGAATGCGCGCTCTATCCCGCCCGGCCTTATCGACACAGGCATGAGAAAGACCGTCGGCTGTGCAGACGCGCATCGCGCAGATACGCCCGGATCCGGATCGGGGGCCAGAGCTTTAAAATGCGATTCCAGCGCTGCGACCACTGGCTGATCGGTTCTCCTGCCCGGTCGATGCAGGTCGATGGCGCGCAGATAGTATTTACAGGCCGATACATTTTAACGCCGCTTCACATGCGCGTCACGAAGCACCCGGGAGATCTGCCACCTGCCGGTTGTCCGTCTGAAATCCGGGACGCTGAGGGCTGAAATGTGTATAATGCGCGCGAGTCCCTGGCTCCGATCATTTCAAACCACACCATATTCAATGAGGCTAATCATGACACATCGTAACAGAAATACAGCCCTGGCCCTTGTTGCTGCACTTGGCACTTCCTGTCTGGCCGGTCCTGTTGTTGCGGCACTGACAGATTTTGAAACCAGCTGCAGTAAGGAAGCCGATGACGCCTTTAACGAGGGGCTGAGCCTCCTTCACAATATGATGTATATTCAGGCCGAAGCTGAATTCATGAAGGCAGCGGAAGCCGATCCGTCCTGTGCCATGGCGCAGTGGGGTGTGGGCATGGCGAACTTTCATCCGCTCTGGCCCGGCGCGCCGTCGGAGGCGGAGACAGAACGGGGCACGGCCGCTGCTGAAAAACTCGCCGGGCTGCAGGCCGGCACCCCGGTTGAACAGGCGCTTGCCAGCGCTGTCACTGCATTCTATGCGCCCGGTGCTGACGGCTACCGCGCGCGTCTCGACGCATGGGCGCAGGCGCAGATCGACGCAGGCGAGCAGAACCCCGACGACACCGATACGGCCGCATTTGCGGCTCTGGCACGGCTGGCGACCGCGCCCCGCGGTCCCGAAGGTGTGGCCGTGAATGCGAGTGTCGGAGATGCTCTCGACGCGCTGCACAGGTCGGATCCTGAGCACCCCGGAGTCATCCACTATGCCATCCATGCCTATGATAATCCGGCGCTGAAAGAACGCGGACGGCCTTATGCGGAGATCTACGACAAGACGGCTCCGGACGCTCCGCATGCGCTGCATATGCCGGCGCATATTTTCACGCGTACCGGCGACTGGGACCGCTCCATCGATCTTAACAGTCGTTCGGCCAGGGCTGCTCTTGAGCAGTCAGGCGATGTGATCCAGAGCCATTACGCGCATGCTGTCGACTATCTGGTGTATGGCCATCTGCAACTCGGCGAGGTCAGCAAAGCAGAGGCGCTGGTAGAAGAGATGCTTGCCATCAACAATCACCAGGTGAGCTTCGGCGGCGCCTA
Organism: uncultured Roseobacter sp.; assembly: GCA_965365545.1. GTDB lineage: Bacteria > Pseudomonadota > Alphaproteobacteria > Rhodobacterales > Rhodobacteraceae > Roseobacter. Next base: position 14,749 of record CBDUCB010000038.1, read on the forward strand.
TGCTCTGGCGGCTGCCCCGGTCCGGGTCGCGCTTGAAACCGGCGACTGGACGCAGGCGGCGGGTCTCTCACCGGATATGCACGCGGCGATTCCATGGGATAAGTTCCCCCAGACAGTCGCGATGAACCGGTTTGCGCGCGGTCTCGGGGCGGCACGCAGCGGCGATACTGATGCGGCCAGAGATGCGGTGGCGGGTCTCGAAACGCTGAAAGCAGCAATGGAGGAGCGTGGCCAGGGATACTGGGCAAAGCTCACCGGCGCCCAGATCCTGAGCATTCAGGCCTGGATCGAACTGGCCGAAGGCAATACAGAGCCCGCGCTGGAGATGCAGCGGTCTGCGGCGGAGCTTGAGGACAGTATCGGAAAGAGCCCCGTGACGCCCGGCCACGTGCTGCCGGCGCGCGAGCTGCTGGGAGATATGCTTGCCGAACTGGGCAGGCAGGAAGAAGCCGTGCAGGCCTATGAAACCACGCTCACTCTGTCGCCCAACCGTGCGCGCAGCATGGCGGCACTTGACGCCTCCTCCGGGCAATAGGATCGAAGAACCGGTCACTGGCCGTCCGGCGCCGCCGTCGGTGGCCGCTGCGCCGCACATGCGGGATACCGCAGGACCGCTCAGAAGTGAACCGGCCCGGCGCTGACTAAAAGTGGAGAGCTTGCCGACGGCGTCCTGTGGCGCCGCCCTGATTTCTGCGTCGCAGACCCCGGGTCCGCTTTATCCGGACACCCCTGATCGCGCAGAACACCACGCGCCCATTGACTGCGAAATCCCGATGTTGGCGACCCGTCCTGCTTCCGGTTGCTGCACCGCCCGCTGCCCACAGATCATCCGGGTACTGAGCGCACAAAATCTGTCCGGTTTTGCACCTGACCCTGCCGGCTTTCTGAGACCGTCAGGAAGTGAACGATGTTATCCCGTCCATCCGGATGCGCGCAGCATCTCGCGGCTGACACACACAGGTCTCTCAGTGGCCGGATGCGTCTCGGGCCCTCGATAATCCGTCGGCGACGGCGTCGATCAGGACCGGAGGCATGTTGTGCGCCTCAAGCCATGCCCGCGGTTCTTCGGCGAGCAGCGGGTCCAGCGCCGCCATCGTTCTGTAGGCCACGCGCGCCGCCTGTTCATTGGAGAGTTCTGTATGCGCAATCGCAAGGAGCGCCTGACCGAAGGACCAGCCATCGGCGGAAGCGCGTTCTGCGGCAAGCAGCAAGTCCGGCCAGTCCTTTCTGATCAGGTAATCTGCAGCCAGCAGATGATAGTAAAAGGGCGGCGGCGCCACGGAACGCTCAATCGCGCGATGCATGACGGGAACGCCCTCGTCGAAACGACCGGCGATGCCATAACGGATCGCGAGATTAGCAAGCGCTGCCGGATCATTCGGGTTCGTTTCAACAGCACGGCGCGCATACCCGATGGAGCGGTCAATATCGCCTGTATACTGTTCGACGTGGCTCATCGCCTGCAGGGCGTCGGTATCGCGGGGATCAAGATCGAGCGCGCGCATCGCGGCTTGCCGGGCGAGATCAAATGCCTCTTCCCTTGAGAGATTTTTCTCGTGGCCGAAACGCGCGGCATCGTTGCGCAGATAGGCGAGCATCGCCCAGGCCCGGACATAATCAGGGTCTTCGCGCACCGTGGCTTCGAGGCAGTCGCGCACGGCCTGATATTCATCGTGATGATACGTCCGCCGGTAAATCTGAGCGCCTGCAACGCAGGCAAAACCCCGCAGGGTCGGATCATTCCGGTCTCCCAGCCTCGTGGCGCGCACATCACGAAGCACATAGCCATACTGCTGGCCGATCACAGAGGCGATCTCTGAGGAAATCGTGTCGAGAATGTCCGTAATGCTCTGGCTCTGCGCACCCTCTGAATAGCGTTCGCTCCACAGAACTTCAGAGTTTTCCCGGCGTAGAAGGTCAGCACGAATAAAAAGAACGCCATCTTCACGCCAGACACTGCCGGCCACCATAAACTCGGTCTGTGGTTTCTCGCTTTCCGGGGTATCTGCAGAGACAAGTCCATACTGTTGCTGCGACAGATGCACGGCAACGTCGGGAAATCTGATCAGAGCCGCTGCGATTTCGCGGCTCAGTCCGGACGCGACGAGAGCTACGATCTCGTCGTCCGTTCTGGCGTCAAACATCCCGACAAGAATGGTTGCGCCCTGCACGGATCCTGATGCGACAGGCGTTGCGCTGCTTTCGGGCCGCGACGTCCAGAAAAACAGGACAGCGGCAAAAGCGGCGAATGCGGCGGCAAGAAGACCGGGGGAAAGCAGGAACAGCCTGTGCAGGCCCCGCGTCCGCTGGCTGGTGTCTGCGGAATGCACTGGCGCGGAACCGACATCGGGGGTCGCCTCATTCTCAACGTCGAACCGGGGATAATAGTGCCCCTTTGGGATGCTGATGCGGATCGGATCTGATCTGCCGCTTTGCGCATAATACGCGTCGAGATCGCGGCGCAGTTTGCGCGCCTCCAGCCGCACCACCGGATCAGACTGCTGGTCAAAATCGGCACCGCGACCGAAAACTTCCATCGCGATGCTTGTTGCCTTCAGCCGGCTTTCGCGCCCGGCCAGTGTCTCCTCGACAATGAACCTGAGCATCTCGCGCCGGCGTACGCTGGCCTGAAACTCTTTTTCATCGAAAATCCGCTCAAGCTGGCGGCGAACCTCCTCTTCAGGCACTTCCGGCTCCGGGTTTTCGTGGCGACGCGGCACTTGGCAGAACCTCTTACGCTGGGGGGGTGAGTCGGCTTGTAAACGGGCAGTCTAACATGACGATTGCTATTCGCTAAATCGCCGGGAAAGCGGCGCTCTCACTACGTATGCAACATGTAGCAACGTAGCATCAACGCGATTGCCGTGCTTTTGTGCCCTCAATTGCTATGGAAAACTTTCTGAAAAAGCTGGTTGAACAATACCCCGAACAGGGAAGCCTTATATTGCGACTTGCCAGGGCAGACGAAAATTTCAGGGCGGTCTGTGAAGAGATCGACCTCGCCGAGGCGGCAAGAGTCCGCTGGATGGATCTGCCGGCGCGCGCCAGAGAATACGAAGAAATTCTGACCGAGCTGACACAGGAATTCCAGGCACTTCTGGTACGCAGCAGTCCCGCAAAACACGACGGGCGCGGCACTGATTGAATCCTGGTCGGTCTGACGACAATTCAGGGACAAACTGAAATAAGAGGGAAGTAACACTATGAAGCAGATGAATGAAAACCGCGACCGCAAGACACAGCGCAGGCAGGACGGCGGCACACGGTCGTGGAGGAATACGAAGACCACACTTGCAGCGCTGCCACTTATGGCGGCCCTGGCTGCGCCTGCCGCAGCGCAGGACGATCTGAGCGAAGTTAATAACGGGACCAATCCCACACTGCTGACCACGCAGTTCGGCGTGCAGTACCAGTTCAACCAGATTAACTCCGACCTGAACACAGGCCTCTTTGAGGCTTTTTACACGCAGCCTTTTGGCGCCGGTGGCAAGCGCGCTTTCAGGATCACCGTGCCGGGCTCAGACAGCCCGTTTAACGGCGACCCGATCTTCGGCGGCACACCTGGCAACGATTTCACTCTTGGCGATATCAGCCTGACCTACATTGATGTCTTCTATCTGACCGAAAAGAACGGGTCGGCTTTCACTTTTGAACTTTTCCTCGACACTGCTGACGAGCCAACCGCTGGCTACGGACAATTTGTTGGGGAAACGTCAGCATTTTATGCCTGGTTTCTGAGCAATGGCGCTATCTTTGCGCCCGCCTGGGTGCAGACATTCGGTCTTGAGGGCGGCAATGACGCCGGCGTGGACGTGAATGTTTCCACCTTTGATTTCTACTACGTGCCAAAGCTGGCGAACCCGAGATACTTCATGACGTTTGACCCTGCGATCATCCACGACTGGGAATCAGACGATACTTTCGGAAGTCTTCAGGTCACCTTCGGGATTATGACGGGAAAAGCCTTCGGCGGCGACAGTCAGATTACCGTCAAGCCTGGCATTCTGTTTGGCGGTGATGCGCCGGCCGACTGGTCCCTTCAGGTGGCCTATAAGGTACTCAACTTCTGAAAACAGCCGCGATCCGCTGAACCACCATTTTCCGGATCGCGCCCGCTGAGCGCTCCGAACGCTCTTTCCAGCCAACATTTCACGAGGATTATGAACGATGAAAAACCAGACACTGACCTATCTGCTTTGTACGACCCTTGTCACATCGCCGATCGCCGCTCTTGCGCATGAAGACAACCATGCGGTTGTTCCCGCGGGCGTTGTCGGCGAGATCGAAACCACCGATACCAAGATGAAATTCGACAACGTCGTGATCCGGGGTGCGCAGATTTTCAATGGGTGCGACGACGGGCTGACCCAGGCCGATCTGCTGGTCACGGGCCAGTTGATTTCGGCTATTGGGGCTGATGTCGAGGCACCTGAGGGCGCCTTTGAGATCAACGCGGAAGGCTACACGCTTATCCCGGGCCTGATCGACAACCACTGGCACGGCGTTTTTGCCGAAGCCACCATCGCGCAGCTTATGCTGACAGGGGAAGGCTACTGGAACCTGCTGGCCGCCAAGGCGTCGAACAATGCCTTGCTGCGTGGTTTTACAACGCTGCGCGACGTGGCCGGGCCGATGTTCGATATTGCCCGTGCCACAGATGAAGGTCTGATCGACGGGCCGCGGGTGTTCGCGTCAGGGCCGGCGATTTCGATCACCGCAGGGCATCAGGATTTCCGTACCACGCGTGATGTGCCGACACCTCTGGACGAGCTGCACTCTTTCGAGCGGGGCAATATGTTTTATCTGGCGGACGGGGTGCCAGCGGTTCTCAAGCGCGTGCGCGAGAACCTGATGCAGGGGGCCACGCACATCAAGCTGATGGCAGGTGGGGGTGTGACCTCGGCCTATGATCCGATCCACACAATCCAGTTCACGGATGAAGAATTCCAGGCTGCGGTTGAAGCAACTGAGGCCTGGGGGACTTATGTGACAACCCACGCCATCAACGACGAGGCGGTGAGGCATTCCATTGAGAACGGTGCCAGATCTGTTGAACACGGCCATATGGCAACGCGCGAAACCCTGCAGATGATGAAGGACCAGGACGTATGGCTCAGCATGCAGCCCTTCCTTGATGACGAGGATGCGCCCGCGCTCAATGACTTCCAGAAGGAAAAGTACAAATTTGTCACCGATGGCACTGATTTCGTCTACCGCACCGCCAAAGAACTGGGCCTGAAGATCGCTTTCGGCACCGACACGCTCTTCAGCGCCGATCTGGCCGAGCGGCAGGGTGCGGTGCTGGCCAAGATGCAGCGCTGGTTCACGCCCTACGAAGTTCTGAAAATGGCCACCTGCGACAACGCTGAACTGCTGAAGATGTCGGACAAAGTCACGCCTTATCCGCTCGGACCCCTCGGCGTGATCGAGGAAGGCGCTTATGCCGACATGATCCTGGTCAATGGCAACCCGCTCGAGAACATCGACCTTATCGGTGACCCGAAAGCCAACTTTGACATGATCATGAAGGACGGCATCATCTACAAATATGACATGGAGTAA
>CBDUCB010000039.1:0-20300 GCA_965365545.1 uncultured Roseobacter sp.
CGTGCGCCAGGCACCGGTTCTGTTCCGTAACCTGCGTGCGGCGCTCACTGAGACAGGCGGGATGAAACCCTATCGACCGCAGAAAGACTATCTGAAACTGCTCTCGCTGGGCCGGAAATATGCGCTGGCAGAACGCTTCGGGCGGGCATTTTCCGGCCCGGTGCTGTGGCGTTGGAAAGACCACATCGACCGCAAATTCATGGATCAGTTCGACCGGCTGACACCGCCGTCCTCTCCGGCTCTGCCCTGGCCGCGCGCCGCCGGCGCGGATACCGGCGAACAGCCGGTTTGCGGGGGATGCGGGTCAAAGATCGGGCCGCGAACGTTGCGGAATGCGCTTGGCACCGGACAATCGGGCGATGACGCCGCCGTGCTGCAGACCGGCGATCAGCAGCAGGTGATCAGCACGGACCACCTGCGCGCTTTTGTCAGTGACCCGGTGGTCATGACGCGTATCGCTGCCGTGCACGCGCTGGGGGATATCTGGGCGATGGGGGCGGACCCGCAGGCGGCTCTGGCCTCGGTGATTCTGCCGCATCAGTCACCGGCACTGGCCGAACGACAGCTGGCCGAAATCATGCAGGCAGCACGGGAGGTGATGCAGGCGGCAGGCGCTGAGATCACTGGCGGTCACAGCACGCTGGGGGCCGAGCTGACCATCGGTTTCACGGTCACCGGGTTGTGTACGCGAAATCCGGTGACACTGGCCGGGGCCAGACCCGGCGACAGGCTGATCCTGACGAAGCCTCTGGGCAGCGGCGTCATCATGGCCGCCCATATGCAGGGACGGGCGGCAGGGGCCGATGTGATCGCAGCGCAGGCTGAGATGATGAAACCTCAGGGCGGTGCGGCGCGCATCCTTGCCCGTGCCTCTGCGATGACGGATGTCACCGGCTTCGGGCTGGCGGGGCACCTGCACAACATCTGCGCAGCATCCGGCACGGGCGCGCGGATCGATACCGCCAGGGTCCCGCTGATGGACGGCGCACTGACGCTGTCGGAGCAAGGCATCCGGTCGACGCTCTGGCCCGAGAACCGCGCGGGCTTTGACGATGTGCCGGATCATTCGCGCGCCGCACTTCTGTTTGATCCGCAGACTGCCGGGGGGCTGCTTGCCGTTGTCCCGGGCGATGCAGATGATCTCTGCGCGCAGCTGTTGGCAAAAGGATACGCCGCTGCCGTGATCGGTGAGATCACGGAAGAGGCGGGTCAGATCGTGGCGGTCTGAAGCCACCCGGCGATACGGACGGCCAGCGCGTCCTGAGCGTCAGGTGTCAGATCAGGGGTGTCAAAGCGCGCGGCAATCAGCTCTCTGAAGACACCGGCGGATTTCTCATAGGACGGGTCATAGTGATCGGCCGCCAGCGACCTGCAAAGCGCCACACGGTCGTCGCGGTCAATCAGATCGCTCCAGAGCTGCATCAGGTCTCTGCTGCGATGCACACTCAACGGAGAGAGCTTGTCTCTGAGCGCCGGCCCGTCCCTCAGAACGCTTTCATACGCCTGTGCGAGATAGCGCGCCCTGGCCTCCAGCGGTGCGGAAATTTCGATGACGGGCGCGGATTTCATCGCACTCCAAAGCGCGGGGGGCAGGGTAATGGCACCGATCTTACTGCTCTCTGCTTCCACGATCACCGGCTTTGAAGGGTCCAGCTGATCAAGCGCGGTGATCAGTCCGGTCTCAAAACCCTTCTGCGTGGGCTGTGGCATTTCAAGCCCGCCCAGAAGCGAGCCGCGATGCCGGGCCATCGCCTCAAGATCGATCACCTGGACCCCCAGTGCGCTGAGCCGTCCGAGGATTTCTGTTTTGGCAGTGCCGGTGTACCCGCCGAGGCGCACCAGCCGGACGCCCAGATCTTCTTCATAGAGTGCTTTGACAACCAACCGGCGGTAGGTTTTGTATCCCCCCGCAATCGTCTCGGCCGGCCAGCCGATTTCGCGCAGGATCCAGGCGAAAGCGCCCGACCGCTGCCCGCCGCGCCAGCAGTAAACAAGGGGCTTCCAGCCGCCTTCATGCCTGGCCAGCGCCGTCTCGATATGCGTCGCGGCATTGCGGAAAACCAGTGCCGCACCTGTCTTGCGCGCGTCAAAGGGCGAGACCTGTTTATAAAGCGTGCCGACACGCGCGCGCTCTGCATCGTCAAGTACCGGGAGATTGATCGCACCCGGCACATGGTCTTCGGCAAATTCCGACGGGCTGCGCACGTCAATAACCTGGTCAAAGCCAGCGTTGCGAAGATCAGTGAGAGAGGACGGCGAGAACATGTCGCCCCATACCGCACTTCCGCTCAGAGTGGAAAGACCAAGCTGCTCTGCCTGCGCCGGTTTTCAGAGCGGTCAGGGCTTGTCCGTCATGCTTTCCGCGGCTTGTGCCGCCTTCAGAAGGCTGCGCTTCCAGTTGGTAATGTGGGTATATGTCAGGCCGTGGGATTTGAGATACTCCGCACCCTCACCCTTTTCTTTCGCTTTCTCAAAGTCTGCGAGGAGTTTCTTTTTTACCTCCGGTGACCAGCGCCGCTTTCTGCCGGTCTGATGCTGTGTTCCGGTGAACGCGTTTTTCAGGGTGTCACCATAAATTTCGGCCAGCAGACCGGGTTTTACATCCGGCTCGCGGTCTCTCAGGTAACCTCTGAAATCGTCTTCGAAATCGCTGAACCGGTGCAGCAGTTCATCCGCCGTGTCCTTAAACCGCTCAAGCGCAGGTTTGATCTTGTCTTCCCAGACTTCGTGAAATTCTTCCTGAAGCGTTGCTTCGATGTCTTTGTCGACCTGCCCGATTTTCTTTTCGTGCTCTTTGCGGATTTCCAGCAGCTCCTGAACAGATTTCTTCACCGCCGCCTCCCCGGTGTCTGAAGCGCCTTTTCTGTTGGCCATAATGCGTCTCCCTTCATTGCTCACCTTATATCATAAAGCATCACATACGTTGATCTGTGACAAGATTATCGGACACCAGGGATGCAATCCGCCGAAACCAACAGCGAGCGCCACGGACCGGCAGACCGGGGGCAGGGCATCCGGCCCGGTCCGGTGAGGCATGAAGTGAAGCTCAGTCCCGTGCGGGCAGTTCAGCAGGTGGGTTGCAGTCTTCGGGGAAAAAACTTCGGGTTCGACCGGTCAGGCGATAGGCCAGCAGACCGATCCATTCTTTAACACCGGTATTCAGCTCGTGCAGGTGACCTGCCAGATCCCAGCGGAGATTTTCCAGCATCTTACCACCACGGTAATCTACGGGCCAGGGTATCAGGTTGCGCCAGCCCGCCGCGCAGAAAGATCCGAGCGCCCGGGGCATGTGAAAGGCGCTGGTCACCAGCAGCCAGGGCCTCTCGCCCTGATCGGGCACAAGTGCCTTAGAAAAGGTGGCGTTCTCTGCCGTCGTCCGCGACCGGCCTTCAACCAGCAGCCGGTTTTCCGGCAACCCGAGACGGCGCAGAATGTCGGGGCCGACCTCAAACGCACCTTCATCGACAGGGACCAGTGCCAGTTGTCCGCCGGAATATAGCACGACCGCCTCCGGGAACCGCCGGGCAAGTTCTATGGCCACAATCAGGCGTTCGCCCGCGTCATTCACCTGCGCCAGCCGGCCGGTGTATGCGGGCGACAGATCTTCCATGCCGCCCAGCACGATAATGCCCGCAGGGCCGGTAACCTCCGGACTGACGGGATAGGTACGCTCAAGCGGATTCAGAACCAGGTTACCGACCGGAAGTACGCCTGAGACAAGGGCCGCACAGAGCCCGACCGTCAGCCACCGCCGTGCGCCGGCAACGCGTTCGCGCCAGAGCAGAACGAGTGGCACCGCAAAAAGCACAAGCAGCAGCGTTTCCGGCCGCAGAAAAAACCAGACCACCTTGCCGGTAATAAGAAAGAGTGTGTCCAACGTTGATACTTTTCGCAGATAACTGCGGATACCCGGGCGCCCGGATATCCGCATTTTCCCGTTCAGATGACCGCTTTCGCCTCTGGCTCAGACAGTGTCATTGCACGGGTCGGAAAGGGTCAGCCCCCGATCTGCTTGTCGTTGCATTCGCGTGCCATTTCCATCGCTTTTTTTGTGCCGCTGAGATCAACAGTGAAACCATAATCTTTCTCGGGAAAAACGGTCATAGTGTACTGCTGCGCGAGATCTTCCGCAAACTGCGGGCTGTCGCTCAGGACATAGCCGCCAGAGTATCCTTTGGTGATGTTGCCGCGCATACCGGTCGCAGTGCCAAGATACATGTTGTCCCCGATCAGAATGGCGACGGCTTCTTCCTCGCCGGATTTCAGGCTGGTTTCGCCCTTGGTAAACACACCGAGATATCCGATGCCGCGGTCTTCGGTCAGACCCATCTGAATGACGTTTTCAGCGCCGTCGACCGCCTCGATGAGACAGGATTTCTTTTCCTGATCGATAAAGACTTTCCAGCCCTCGACTTCTCCGTACCTGAGGAAAGTGTCGGCACCGGCACTCAGCGACATGGCGGCCGAAATGACCGCCGCGGTTGCAGTGATGCGAATGAAGTTCATAGTGTTTCTGCTCCTCTGCTGTATCATGAAATGCCGGGCAAACTGCCGGCTGATACCAGTTTAATCACCCCGCTTCGACCGGTCCACCAGCATCTTTCCACGCGGGAAATCCGCCAACGTTTGAGACATTGGTAAATCCCATATCGATCAGCGTTTTACCGCTGAGAGCCGCCTGTCCTCCGGCGCCGCAGATCAGAACGATCTCTGCATCTTTTTTCAGGGCAGGATTGTGCATCTGGTGCGTGTCGTCCGCTCTGAACTCGATCATACCGCGCGCGATCCGCTCGGCACCGGCAATCGTGCCGGAAGCCGCGATATCGGCGCTGTCCCTGACATCGACAAAGAGCGTGCCACCGGATTTGTGTTTGGCAATGCCCTCTTCGGCGGAAATTTTCGGCACGACGGCGTTGGCTTCTTCGAGGTAGTCTGTGGCGGTTTTCATAAGGCAACCCTTTTTATCTGATACATGGTGTTCCCGCGCCCCCTGGCCCAGGATACCGGCCGGAGTTTATACCGGCGGTGGTTCTAAGCTTCTCAGGATTTCCCGGAGCTGTACAGGGGAACACGGCCAGCATCAGTCTGCGGTGGATACAAGACTCTCCGTGGCACAAAAGCCGGTATCAGACGGCTTCTTTACGGCCCCCGCCCGGGTGCCGAACATGCGATTGACGCGAAGACAGCCATCGTAATTGCACGGCCCGCTTGTCACGGGTGCCAGGCGCAAAGTACCCTCAGCGCATCGCGAACAGAGATCCGAACCCGTCGCATAACTGACGCAAACCGGAGTTAAGAAAGGGGTTATGGTCGCATCTTGATAATCTGCGGATCAGGTGTATCGTCACATCGTCAGACAAGCGGCGCGGGTCTCCGGATGCTGCGCTTCAGGACAAAGCACCGGACAAGGTGCAAGGGAGGAATAATGCAAAAATCTATACTCGGCGCTCTCGCCGTTTCCACAATGCTGTCGCCGGTCGCGGCGATGGCGGAGACCGAAATTCAGTTCTGGCACGCCTTCACCGGGCGGCTGGGAGAGCTGGTTGCCGCACAGGTGGATGCGTTCAACGCGGGCCAGAGCGACTATACCGTCGTGCAAAGCCACAAGGGCAACTACTCCGAAACGCTGAACGCCGGCATCGCGGCTTTCCGGGCGGGCGAACAGCCGCATATTCTGATGGTGTTCGAGGTTGGTACGGCGACAATGATGTCGGCGGAAGGAGCGACCAGACCGGTTTTCGAGGTCATGGCTCAGAGCGGCGCAGAGTTCGACCCGGATGCCTATATCGGGTCGGTCAAAGGCTACTACACCACGACAGATGGCGAAATGCTGTCCCTGCCGTTCAACTCCTCAACCCCTGTTTTGTGGGTGAACCGCGATGCCTTTGAAGCGGCAGGCGTTGATCCCGACACCGACCTGTCGACCTGGCAGAACGTCGGCGAAACGCTTGACGCACTGAAAGCCGGCGGCTCTGAATGCCCGCTGGTCACCGCCTGGCAAAGCTGGATCCATCTGGAAAACCTGTCGGCCTATCATGACGTGCCCTTTGCCAGCCAGGACAACGGGTTTGCCGGTCTCGACACGGAGCTGATGCTGAACGGCGAGGCGCAGGTCGCCCACCTGACCGCGATGGGAGAATGGGCGCAGGACGGCAAATTCATCTACACCGGCCGTCGCAATGAAGGTGGTGCAAACTTCCGCTCCGGCGAATGCGCGCTCTTCACAGAAAGCTCTGCCGGCTATGCCGGGATCAAAGCCGAAGCGGAATTTGATTTCGACGTCCGGCCTCTGCCTTACTGGGAAGGCGTCGGAAATGCGCCGCAGAATACGATCATCGGGGGCGCATCGCTCTGGGTAATGGAAGGCCATGAAGAGGAAGAATACGCCGGCGTCGGTGAATTTCTCGCGTATCTGTCATCAACCGATGTGCAGGCACAGTGGCATCAGGACACCGGCTACCTGCCGATCACGACAGCCGCCGGTGAGGCGACACGCGAGGCCGGGTTCTATGACGAAAACCCCGGTACCGATATCGCCGTGATCCAGATGACCGCCAAGGAACCCACCGCGAACTCCAAGGGTCTTCGTCTGGGCTCCTTTGACCAGATCCGGGGCATCATCGACGAAGAGCTCGAGGCAATCTGGGCCGGTGACAAATCCGCTCAGGAAGCAATGGACAGCGCCAAAGAGCGCGGCGACGCGCTGCTGCGCCGGTTCGAATCCGCTAACTGATAAAACACCGGACAGGGCGGACCTGATGGTCTGCCCTGTCTGCAGGGGGATCAATGGAAAAACGGGTCAGGTTTCGCGGCTGGTTGCTGCCGCTGCTGCTGATTGCACCGCAGGTAGTGATCTCTGCTGTGTTCTTTTTCTATCCCGCGGGCCAGGCGATCTGGCAATCGCTCTTCATCCCGGACCCCTTCGGCCTTTCGATGCAGTACGTCGGTCTGGGAAATTTTGAGTTCCTGCTGTCTGATCCTTTCTACCGCGCGTCTTTTGTAACCACGGCGGTTTTTTCGATCCTCGTGACGCTCTGCTCTATGGTGCCTGCACTGTTTCTGGCGGTCATTGCCGACCGACTGATCAAAGGGTCCGGCGTTTACCGGACACTGCTGATCTGGCCCTATGCCGTGGCGCCCGCGATTGCGGGTGTGCTGTGGCTTTTTATGTTCAACACCCGGGTGGGGGTCGTCTCGTGGTATCTGGGGCAACTGGGCTACGACTGGAACCACGTGCTGAATGGCGGCGAGGCGATGGGGCTTGTGGTTGTGGCCTCCGCCTGGGGGCGGATCAGCTATAACTTCCTGTTTTTCTTTGCGGCGCTTCAGGCCGTGCCGAAATCGGTGATCGAGGCCGCGGCCATCGATGGCGCGCATTTCTGGCTGCGGTTCCGGACCATCGTGCTGCCGCTTTTGTCGCCCACAACCTTCTTTCTGCTCGTTGTCAACATCGTCTATTCCTTCTTTGAGACCTTTGGCGTCATTCACACGATCACCGGCGGCGGCCCGCAGCAGACGACCACGATCCTCGTCTACAAGGTCTATTCCGACGGGTTCGTGAGCCAGGATCTTGGCTCGTCTGCGGCACAATCGGTGATCCTGCTGATTGTTGTCGGATTGCTGACCGTGCTGCAGTTTAAATTCATCGAAAAGCGGGTGCATTACTGATGGCGCGCGAAGTCCACGGCATGGTCGAAAAGCGCGGATCGGGCCTCTGGCTCACGCATGTCTTTATGATCCTCGGTGTGCTGGTGATCTTCTTTCCGATCTGGCTGGCGTTCGTTGCCTCCACGGTCACCCAGGCCGATATCATCCGCCCGCCCATGCCCGTCTGGCCAGGCGATCAGCTCTGGATCAACTATAAAAACGCGCTCTTTTCCGGCATCAACGTGCCCGTCGGGACGATGTTGTTCAACAGTCTCGTAATGGCGATCGGGATTGCGGTGGGTAAAATAATCATCTCGCTGCTCTCCGCATTTGCGATCGTCTATTTCAAATTTCCGGGTCGGAACCTGTTCTTCTGGCTGATCTTTCTGACCCTGATGCTGCCCGTCGAGGTGCGGATCGTGCCCACCTATGAGGTCGTGGCGGGTTTTGGGATGCTGAATTCCTATTCGGGGCTGATTTTCCCGCTGATTGCCTCTGCCACGGCGACGTTCCTTTTCCGCCAGTTCTTTCTGACCATCCCGGATGAACTGGCCGAGGCCGCACGCGTCGACGGCGCACGCCCGATGCGGTTTTTCTGGGATATCGTTGTGCCGATGAGCCGCACCAATATCGCAGCCCTTTTTGTGATCCTTTTTATATATGGCTGGAACCAGTATCTGTGGCCGCTGCTGATCACCACCGACCCTGAAATGAACACCATCGTCATGGGCATCAAACAGATGTTTCCCAGCGGCGATGATTTTGCCCACTGGCCGACGATTATGGCGACTTCGATCCTCGCGATGATCCCGCCGGTAATCGTTGTCGTGGGCATGCAACGGCTGTTTATCCGCGGCCTTGTAGACAGCGAGAAGTAACACATGGCGACGGTTTCCCTGCAGGACATCAAGAAAAGCTTCGGCCCCACGGATGTGATCCACGGCATCAGCACCGATATAGCCGATGGCGAATTCATCGTTATTGTCGGGCCCTCGGGGTGCGGGAAATCTACGCTGCTGCGTATGGTCGCGGGGCTTGAGACGGTCACCGCGGGTGATGTCATGATCGGCGGCGTGCGGGCCAATGACAAAGAACCGATGGACCGCGACATCGCGATGGTGTTCCAGAACTACGCGCTTTATCCGCATATGTCCGTGCGCCAGAACATGGGCTACGGGCTGAAAATTGCAGGTCTGCCCAAAGACGAGATTACGGACAAGGTGCTCAGAGCAGCACAGATGCTGCAGCTCGAACCTCTGCTGGACCGCAAACCCAGAGAACTCTCCGGCGGACAGCGCCAGCGCGTTGCCATGGGGCGCGCTATTGTGCGCGAACCTGCTGTTTTCCTCTTTGATGAGCCGTTGTCGAACCTGGACGCCAAGCTGCGGGTTCAGATGCGACTGGAGATCAAAGAACTGCAGTCCAAACTTGGCATCACGGCGCTTTACGTGACCCACGACCAGGTCGAGGCGATGACCATGGCTGACCGGATGATCGTCATGAACGCTGGCATTGCCGAGCAGATCGGTACCCCGCTCGAGGTTTATGAGACCCCGCGCACGCTTTTTGCCGCGCAGTTCATCGGCAGCCCGGCAATGAACATTCTGGACGCTCAGATAAAAGACGGCCACGTGATGCTGGGAAGTGAGCGCATCATCGAGGCCGGCGGACCTGAGGGGCCTGTCAGATTTGGCATCCGACCGGAACATCTTATCGCCGGAGACACCGGCCCCATCCGGGTGAACGCTAAGATGGCCGAACCGCTGGGTGCCAACACGTTGCTGCATTGTGAACTGGCCGGGACACACGAAAGTTTCACGGCCAGCCTGCCGGGCGTTCATACCCTGAACCGCGCGGATTCCGCCCTGCGGTTTTCGATCCAGCCCGGTAAATCGCATCTATTTGACGTCGGCACGGGCCTGCGCCGCACAGAGTAACCAGCGGGCCGGGCGGCTGTATCATCCCTCACTCTGCGTCCGGGCAGGTCAGAGACTTGCCGGCTGCCCGCGGCAGAAACCGGTTGCGCAGGCTCTGAGCCGCTTTCACTGTCGCGGAACACAGGCAGATAAATTTTTGAGGCCCTTAATGAAATACCTGACACCCCTCGTCATGGCCGCGCTCCTCGCGGGCTGCGCACTTCATGATCCGGCAGATGTTGCGGGCAGACTGAGCCGGGAATTCGACGAGGGTGAGCGGCTGATGATCGCCTGCCAGAAGAATGAATCCAGATGCCCGAGGTATGAAGCCTTTAAGCAGGAGTGGGAGCGGGAGATCGATTATCTCACCACTTTCGAAGCGGCACTGGCCAACCACAAAGCCCGGATCGCACGCGGATACAGCGTATAGCGCGCCATCCGCTTTCTTCCGGTCCGTGGTTGCAGAACCGCAGGGGGCAGCGGGGGGTTCAAGAGATCACACGACACATTGCGTTGTGAAAGGGCGCTCAGCCCGGTGCGTATTCAAGTCTGACGTCGCGCACTGTGTCCGCCGTGGCAGGCGTTTCCGGCATTTCTGCAGCGTTGAAATATCCACCTTGTAAATCTGAATATTCCGGATAGCTTTTGACCTCTGGGAGGAAAATTACATGAAACTGATGAATACACTTTTGTCCGGCGCAGCTCTTGCGGCCGTTATGACACTTGCCGGTCCGGTGGCAGCACAGGATTGCCCGCGCGGCGATCTGGACCAGCGCTTTTGTGATGTTGACGGCGACCTGATCGCGGACACGCCCACAGATCCGTCCGAACTGGTGGATCCGGACACGCTGATCTTTGCCTACACCCCGGTCGAGGATCCGGCGGTTTACAAAGAAGCCTGGTCAGATTTCCTGACGCATCTGGAGGCGGAGACCGGCAAGTCGGTTGTTTTCTTCCCCGTGCAGAACAATGCGGCACAGATCGAGGCGATGCGCTCGGGGCGTCTGCATATTGCCGGATTTAACACCGGGTCGAACCCGCTGGCGGTGAATTGTGCGGGCTTTAATCCGTTTACGATCATGGCCTCCGAGGATGGCAATTTCGGCTATGAGATGGAAATTATAACCTATCCGGGCTCCGGCATCGAAAAGGTCGAGGACATCAAGGGCAAGCAACTGGCCTTTACCTCGCCCACATCGAATTCAGGGTTTAAAGCGCCAAGCGCGATCCTGAAGGGTGATTTCGACATGCTGCCCGAGCGTGACTTTGAGCCGGTTTATTCCGGCAAGCACGACAACTCGATCCTCGGTGTCGCCAACAAAGACTATATGGCGGCCTCGATCGCCAACTCTGTGAAAGCACGGATGCTGAGCCGGGACGTCATCACAGAAGATCAGGTCGTGACCATCTATAAATCGCAGACCTTCCCGACGACGGGTTTCGGCACAGCGCATAACCTCACGCCGGAACTGAAAGAGAAGATCAAAAACGCATTCTTCAGTTTCGAGTGGGAAGGCACCACACTTCAGGCCGAGTTTGAGAAATCAAACGAGGGCCAGTTCCTGCCGATGACCTACAAGGAATTCTGGGACGTGATCCGCAAAATCGACGCGGCGAACGGCGTCAGCTATTCCTGCGAATAAAGACTGATCCGGCGGGTCTTCGGACCCGCCGTTTCCAAAAAGAATAACACAGGCGGGGGGGCTCTCATGCTGCGTCTTGAGAAGCTGGTGAAAACCTACAAGACCGGGGATCAGGCGCTGAAGGCCGTTGATCTTGATGTACCCGAAGGTCAGGTGCTGGCGCTGATCGGGCCATCGGGGGCCGGTAAATCCACCCTTATCCGCTGCATCAACCGGCTGGTTGAGCCGACATCCGGCAAGGTGTATCTCGGTGATGTTGAACTCACGGGGCTGTCATCGGGTGCGCTGCGCCGCGAACGCCGCCGGATGGGGATGATCTTTCAGGAGTATGCGCTGGTTGAGCGGCTGACCGTGATGGAGAATGTGCTCTCCGGTCGTCTCGGGTATGTTGGTTTCTGGCGCAGTTTCCTGCGCAGGTTTCCGCAATCAGACGTGGATGAAGCATTTCGCCTGCTCGACCGGGTGGGGCTGGTGCATATGGCCGACAAACGTGCGGATGAGCTTTCCGGCGGGCAGCGCCAGCGGGTCGGTATCTGCCGCGCACTTATTCAGAACCCGGCGCTGTTGCTGGTCGATGAGCCCACGGCTTCGCTGGACCCGAAAACCTCGCGCCAGATCATGCGGCTGATCTGTGAACTCTGCAAAGAGCGCGGGCTTGCCGCCATCATTAACATTCATGACGTCGCACTGGCTCAGATGTTCGTGCAGCGCGTGATCGGGCTGCGCCTTGGTGCCGTTGAATTCGACGGTCTGCCGGAAGGTCTGACCCCTGATGTTCTGACCACGATCTACGGTGAAGAGGACTGGGAAGCGACAATAGAAAAAGTCGATGACGAAAGCGAGGCCGCCGAATGAGCGAGCTGCAGACCCTCGTCGGCAAGCCCTGGAAAAAGCCCCACTTTGTGCAGCGCACCTGGCTGCGCCGGGTGCTGCTGATCGGGTTTGTGGTCTATCTCGTGGCCGCTTTTATGACGATCGAGGTAAACTGGGCGCGGGTCTATGAGGGTCTTGAGCGCGGCAAACAGTTTGTACTGGCCTTCACGAGCCCGGATTTTACCTCCCGCTCCGGCGACATATGGGAGGGCATGATCGAGAGTATCATCATGACTGTCGCCTCCTCGGTCGTTGGCATCGCCATATCCATTCCGATCGCCCTCGGGGCTGCACGGAATATAGCACCATTGCCCGTTTATCTGATCTGCCGTTCGATCATCGCGGTCAGCCGCGCACTGCAGGAGATCATTGTGGCTATTCTTCTGGTGGCAATCTTTGGCTTCGGCCCTCTTGCGGGCTTCCTGACGCTGAGCTTTGCCACCATCGGCTTTTTGTCCAAACTGCTGGCCGAAGATATAGAAAGCATGGACCGTGTCCAGGCCGAAGCGATCCGGGCCTCGGGTGCAAAGTGGACGCAGTGGATTAACTACGGGGTGCAACCGCAGGTCATGCCGCGCCTGATCGGATTGTCGATCTATCGTCTCGACATCAATTTCCGCGAAAGTGCGATCCTGGGTCTGGTCGGTGCGGGCGGGATCGGCGCCACGCTTAACACTGCGTTTGACCGCTATGAATACGATACGGCGGCCGCGATCCTGCTGATGATTATCCTGATCGTCATGGCGCTTGAGTACCTGTCGGGCATCATCCGCGAAAGGGTGCAGTAATGCCGGTTCAGGACCTCAAAGGCCGCCCGGTCTGGCAAAAACGCTCCGGCAGCGAAAGTCTCGCGCACTGGGTGATGTGGCTGATTGGCGTGGCGATCTTCGCATATTGCTGGCAGCAGATTTCAGCGGCGACCACCTGGTTTTTCGTCTGGGACGCACCGCGCATCGCCGATGACATCTGGACCCGCGCGACACCGCCCCGCTGGGAGTATATCACCCAGCTGGGCAAGCCGATCTGGGACACGCTCAACATCGCAACGCTGGGCACGATCTTTGCCCTGATCCTTGCGGTACCCGTGGCCTTTCTGGCGGCGCGCAACACCACGCCGTCGCGCTTCATCATACGGCCCGTGGCCCTGTTGATCATTGTCTCCACCCGTTCGATCAACTCGCTGATCTGGGCGCTGCTGCTGATCGCCATCATCGGCCCGGGTGTTTTTGCCGGGGTTATCGCCATTGCCATCCGTTCAATCGGGTTCTGCGCAAAGCTGCTTTACGAGGCCATTGAGGAGATCAATGAAACGCAGGTTGAGGCGATCACTGCGACGGGTGCCTCACGCTGGCAGGTCATGGCCTACGGCATCGTGCCACAGATCCTGCCTGCCTTTGCCGGCATCGCTGTTTTCCGCTGGGACATTAACATCCGCGAAAGTACCGTTCTGGGCCTTGTGGGCGCAGGCGGCATCGGGTTGCAGCTTTCGTCTTCGCTCAATGTCCTTGCCTGGCCGCAGGTGTCGCTGATCCTGCTGGTGATCCTGGCGGCGGTCGTCATTTCCGAATGGGTCTCTGCCAAAGTGCGGGGCGCGATCATTTGAAGATGGAAGAGGCCTTCTCGGCGTATGAGCGGGTGCGCGCGCGCCTCCCGGACGTGACGCGGGAAGCGGCCTGCCAGCGGCTGGCTGATCTGGATGCTATCGCGGACGATACGGACGTTTTCCTGCTCGACGCCTTTGGCGTGCTGAACATCGGCGAAACAGCTATCCCCGGTGTGCCGGAGCGTGTCGCGGGCCTGCAAAAGGCCGGCAAGCGCGTGATTGTCGTGTCCAATGCCGCCGGAAATCCGCACGCCGGGCTGATGCAGAAGTACCGGCGTCTCGGATATGATTTTGATCCGGACGATGTGATTACAAGCCGCAAAGCAACCCTCGCGGGGCTGGCTGGCATGCCCGGAACCCGGTGGGGCCTCATGGCCACGGAGAGCCTCGGTCGTAACGATCTGGAACATCTCGACATCACGTATCTGGCAGAGGACCCGACCGTTTACGACGCGGTCGAAGGCTTCATCCTGATGGGCAGCGCCGTCTGGACGGGGGAGCGCCAGGCGCTGCTGGAGGCCTCTCTTCTGAGAAACCCGCGCCCGGTCATTGTGGGAAATCCTGATATCGTTGCGCCCCGCGAAGTCGGCTTTTCTGTCGAGCCGGGCAATTTCGCGCATCAGCTTGCCGATGCCACCGGCGTGGAGCCGCGTTTTTTTGGCAAACCCTTCGGAAATGTTTTCGATCTGACATTTGCACGACTGGGCAGCTTTGATCCGGCGCGTACTGTGATGGTGGGTGACAGTCTTCACACCGATATTCTGGGCGGGCAGGCCGCAGGCATTAAAACAGCACTGATCGCCGGATATGGTTTTTTCGCCGGTCATGAGGTTGAAGGTCCGATCGGCGTGTCGGGCATCCGGCCTGACTATATCCTAGAGCGCCCATGATTGCCCTCGCGTTCAGTGGCTGAACGTCGTGCAACTGCTCGCAATAGGGCAACGGACGGCTAAAGTATCCGACAGGGCGCAGCGCCTGATCGCCTTGTCGGCACGGTGCCGTGACACGCCGGCCCGCCCGACCGGAGCGGCGAGGTGATGCTGTGTGATCAGCCGCAAAGAGCTTTTTTGAGAAACGGGGCAAATAGCCGGTAAAACGTTGACTGGCTGCATCAGGGCGGCGTCTGTTGAGACCTCAGGCTATGAGCCTGATGTGACAGCCCGGCCCGAAAGCGGAGTGGCATCGGGCAGACTTCGAGGGCCGTGCCGCACAACGCCGCAAAGTGTGGTAGAGTAAAACGCGTAATCTGAATTTTTACGGCATGAACGCGGATTTTTGCACCCACAGGACCGGAGGGAGACGGCCAGTGCCAAGACAACACGGATCGGCCCTGCGGGCCCTGCGCGCCAGGGAAAGTGAAAGGTCTGCTGAAGAGATCGCTGTGACATTTCCGGGCCGGGGCTCTGATGGATTCGCAGTCCTCGCATATGATGCCGACGCCAAAGCAATCGCCCTTGATCGCGCAACGCTCCGGACTTTTCTCAGGGGCTTCACTCTCCCTGCCAGCGATGACGCCGGTGCGATAACGGAAAGCTTGTCACGCGCACAGATTTATGACGAATTTCTCGAAGGGGTGAAACACGCAGAGCATGATCCCGAACTGCTTGCAGCACTGGGCGAGGCGATATCCGCCGGCAACCCGTCTAAAAAGCGCATGGATACAACATTACCTGCGGCATATACTTATCTTGGCCAGTTTATTGCCCATGATCTCGGGCGTTTGTCAGTCGTTGAAAACCGCGGGACGGTGAACCTCAGAACACCGGCGCTGGATCTGGACAGTGTTTTCGGACAGGTGGATGCACAGACACACGGCCTCGCCGGAACATCGGCAACTCACGGCCTTTTGTCGCTGGGCAACACAAGCGCCGCCCAAGCCGATCTGCGGGATCTGCCCCGGTCCCCGCCGGGCGAAGCGCAGATTGCCGATGCCCGGAATGATCACAATCTTGCGGTTGCCCAGCTTGCGGTGGTTCTGACCAGGTTTTACTGGAAGATGCAGCAATACCACGGGGGCGACGAACAGGCGGCAAGGCGCGCAACCGTGCGTCATCTCCAGCATGTCGTTCTCTTTGACTACCTGCGGCTGGTGATTGATCCCGACACATATGACGACGTGATCGCCAACGGGCCGGCCTGCGTGACTGCCGACCCGTTCCTGGTATCCCGTGAGTTTTCCATGGCGTGCTTCAGAGTGGGACACAGCATGGTGCGTGATCGTTATCGTGACTGGAGTGAAAACTCTGCTGGTCTGACTGACCTTCTGGAACATGTATACAGCAACGGCAACGGCAAGCTTGAGGCCGTGCAGATCCCCGGCGCAACGGAACACCGTCTGAGACAGGACTGGGCGGTACACTGGAGCAGCATGATCAACCGACCGGGGATTGTGGATACTCCGGTTAATTTTGCGCATCGGGCGGGTGAACAACTGGCTGAGGGACTTGCCGCACTGAGCGCGGATTCCGTCAGTGAAGTGCTGGCACCCGGTGCGCCGGTCATGGCGGGCAAGGCGCCCGTTTTCAGTCTGGCTGTTCAGACACTGCTGCGGGGCAGGCAGGTCGGTTTACCGGACGCACAGTGTTTTCACGCAGCGCTCAGGGCCAAACTGAAAGGTGCCTTCCCTGATATTCTGACAGGCGATCAGATCGCGGATGTGCACTCGCCGGAACTGCAGGCGTTCCTGACCGACGGAGCGGGACAGATCTTCAGAACCAGCACACCCTTATGGTTTTATTGTCTCCGGGAATCTGCTGTGTCTCAGGAAAAATGCGGCAGCCTGTTCGGACCGGTGACCGGACGTGTTATCATGGAGACCATCTACGCTGCGATTGCCGAAGATCCGGACAGTATCCTGAACACCCCGTCCGCCGGACCAAAGGATGTCCCGATCAGCGAGCTGAAGAACGGCAGTAACATGTTTGGTCTGGTTGAACTTATTGATTTCGCAACAAAAAACTGATTTTACGTCCAGAGGAGAATGAAAATGCCTTCAATTATTTGTAAATCCAAAGATCAGGGCCTGAGTGACAGAGCGAGGCTCAGGACCGGACTTGTTTTTCTGGGAAAATCATATTCAGAAAAGCTTGATACCATTTCCGGAACAACCGAAGCTGTCGCCGCAGCACTTGATGCCTGCGTTCAGAGTAACAACCACGACCTCATGGTCAGGGTAAACCAGGCCGACACTGTCATCACCAGCGTCGCACAGGTCGGAAACAGCGATAATATACAATGTGAGAATAACGGCACCAAAATACTCACAATCAACGTGGCCGAAGATGATGACGGCAATCAGAAAAAGATGACTGTGGTCGTCCCCGCAGATCGCTCCGGTGTTTCTGATCCGGAGAACCTCTACACGGAAACGGTTGCCGAAGACATCGATACTCTCTTCAGCAATGGGGCCGATGCTGATGTTGAGGCTGCTGCACAATACACGCTTGCCTCGATCTCATTCCGTCGCTGTCGCTGAAACAAATGCCTCAGGCGGGGTCAGGTCCGGTTTTCCATCCTGAACATCGTCATCGTCAAAAGGCGGGACAAATGCGCGCAGAAAATCTTCATCCTGCTGCATCCCGGAAGGACCAACGGCGCCGGCGTTCCGGCCGAAAAAGCCTCAACCTGCAAAACGCACCGGCCTGTCGGTTGCGACAACAGGCCTGAGCGGCACGCTTCTGGGCATCAGACCGACGCCCGGTTCAGGGAGACTTTTCCGCCTGTCTGCGCTTGTATTTCACGCACGTCGGGCCTGAGCCCCGAGGTGACGTGTTGTGCTGCATCTGCTTCAGAACGGCAATCCTTGCCGAGTTCGACAGAGGCGGTACGCAGCCGTTTCTTTATAAGTTTCCAACTGCTCTCCTGCGATCGCGCGAAACGGCTCAACCTGAACAGTGGACGGATCTCGTATCAGGGGCGCGGGCGGGATGGCAGTGCGGTTCTGCACATACACTTTCGTGATACCCGTGTTTTGTATCACAGGACCAAGGCTGGAGTTTAGCGAGCAGATATGCGTGCTTTCGTCATAAGCCGCCAATGCGCAGCAATGCTTTGTGATACAGTCCGCGATGCGGTCTGTTTTCGCGAGGCCCCACAGACCGGCGTTGGTCTGTCCTGTGCTTATTTCGTGCCAGATGCTGTCTTTGTCGGGGGGCGGTCCTTTCTTTGGCTTTGCGCACCAGATCAGCAAGGCTCCTGAGCCGCGCATAAGCACAGTCCGATCGCCGGATTTCGCAGTTTACGAACCGAAAAACAAAAGCCCCTTAGTTGCCTTAAAGGCAATCAGATCATGGCCTGTGCCGAATATTCTTAGGTAGCGGGTGTTTCAGCCGGGCGGGAACCGGCTCACAATGCTTGACGGAGAGTTTTGCCGTCGCATGCAAAGCCCCAATGAGACGAGAAGGCCCCGGTTATCTTTCGCGTCGGTCGCGCGCGCAGCCCCGACCGCTCAGCCCAGTTCCCTCAGCAGCCATTCTGCCCTTTCGATATGCGCGCGCGCGATCTGAAGTTTGCTTTCAAGCCGCGCTTTTTTGTCTGATGAGGTCGCTTGCGATATTTCAGCCTCCAGCGCGCTCGATTTTGAGCGCAGCTTCCCGAGCACTTTTTCGATATGATGTGGCTTGATCTTTTGCGCCTTGCCGCTCTCAAGGCGCGCATTGTAATCGTCGACTTTTGCAGCAAGTTTCCTGAGACCCATACTATTTGCTCCGGTCCTGATCATCGGGGGGACAGTGGACGTTTTTCATGACGGTTTGGTGACCGTTGCCTTTGGTGTGGGCGAATTACTGTTGTCCTGTGGTGCGGACAATGCCTCGACGAGTTCCTCTTCGTCGAGCGCAAGAATACGTTCCACTTCAGCCATCGCAGTGTCGCTTTCGAGATAATAGCTCCGGGCCGCTTCGATCAGATCGCGCATGGCGTCATAGGCGTATCCGGCATCGTTCATGAAGGATGTGGCGGCGGTCGGGTTCAGTTGCCCGGTGCGGATGAGCGTTTCAACCCGCCGTGATGCAGAGCGCGCGTCTTCTTCGATCCGGGCGCGCTCCTGGTCGAGCCACAGGGCGGTGCGGTCCTGCGGCCCGGCAAGACCGAGTTTCCTGATTTCCACTGCAATACGGGCGATTTCTGTGCGCAGTTCATCGTAAAGTTCCGTTGTCGCGCCCTGCTGCCGGACGGTGTAGCGCAGGATATTCTTGCGCAGGTGTTTTATGGATTTTACCGCCTTCACGATATTACTCGCCACGTCGCGCAGGGAATATATGCGTTCGGCAATCTCCGGCGCGATCCGCTTGTCACCGGCGCGTGTGCTGAACTCCACGATGCCGGAATACAGGGTCTTCACACGGCGCTCATAGCCCTCGTTGATATCAACTTCGAGGGGCTTCCGGCTTGTCCGGACCAGCGCGGCCACGTCATCGGTTGCATAGACCTGATCGCGATGCAGGTTCAGCCCGTGCAGGATAAGTTCCGCCGCGTTTTCGTAAAGGTGCAGCACTTCTTTGCGCAGTGCGATCTCGAGGGCCTGCGGGAATTCGTCGACTGCCTCGTTGAGATAGCGCGGGCGGCTTACGTCCGGTGCAGGCTCGGGTATGCGCCGCTCGAGAAACTGAATGAGCCGGCTCAGAAACGGCAGCATGAGTGCGACGCCGAGCACGTTAAATAACGTATGAAACACCGCAAGTTTCATTGCGTAGTCACTTGCGCCGATGCCCGCCAGATCGCTGATCCGGTCCACTGCCCCACGCAGGGGTGTGATGAACACCAGCGCAACAATCGCAGTTGCCATGTTAAATATGAGATGTGCCAGTGCGAGGCGTCTGCCCTGGAAGTTTGCGCCGAGCGATCCAATGATGGCGGTAATCGTCGTTCCGATATTGGCACCGATCGCCAGCGCGAGAGCATTTTCATAGTTTATCTGCCCTGCCGCGAGAGCTGTGAGGATCAGAACCATCGTTGCGTGGCTCGACTGCATGATGACGGTGGCGGCGGAACCGGTAAGAGAATAGACGAACAGGCCCGTCAGACCGGACAGGGCAAAGCGCGTGAGGTCGATCTGATCCTTAAAGGCGTCGAACCCTTCCTTCATGTAATGGATACCGAGAAACAGAAACCCCAGACCACCAAGCGCATAGCCAATGCCCCGCAAAAGCCCCTGTTTCTGAAATACGAGCACGATGCTGATTGCGATCATCGGCATTGCATATGCCGCTATGTTGACTTTCAGGCCGAGCCCGGCAACCAGCCAGGCGCCCGTTGTCGTCCCGATGTTCGCGCCGAATATTACCCCCACACCGCCGGTCAGCGAGATCAGTCCGGCACTCAGAAACGATATCGTAACGATCGAGATAAGGGAGCTGGACTGCAGCAGCGTGGTCGAAAAGATCCCGAAGCCGATCGCACGCGGCGTCGAGGCTGTCGAACGCTCCAGAACCTTTTCAAGGGTGCCGCCGCCGAGCAACTTAAAGCCGTCCTCCAGCATCAGCATGCCAAACAGAAAGATCGCGACCCCCGCCGCAATTTCCTGCGCATCAGGGCTGAACCAGAAGGTCAGCAGCAGCGCACCGATTGCGACCGGAAGATAAAAGCGCTTCATGCCGGCCGGCCGGCACAAAAATCACG
>CBDUCB010000040.1:0-20206 GCA_965365545.1 uncultured Roseobacter sp.
GAGGGCGGGGGCGCCGCGACCGGATCTTCATTGCGCCAGCCGGCGGTTTTGTCACCAGACCGTTGCGGTCCTGTATCCGGCGTTCTCAAGCAGTGCCGGCTTTGAGCGCCACCGCGCTGGACAGACGACAAAAACGACGTCCCTGCCCCTGCGCGACTGGTCCGGGACGACTAAGGGCATCGTCAAATCTGCCAACCTGATCGACGGATGCGGCTGAACCGGTACCCCTTTGAACGAGCAGTGTCATTCGACCCGCAAAAATCCTGACGCAGCCCCGGCCGATGTGCCGGTTGACGTCATTTTACCCGTCAGCACATTGGGCCGCCCTGAACACCCGGGCACCTGACATCGTTGGTTGCGATGCGTCCGCCGGAAATCGCACAGGCACCCCCATCCGGCGTCAGAACGGAACTCGGGCCAAATGTTGTTCGCGAAAAACTCGCACAGGCTGCCCCTTGCTGAAACACACCTCTGACATCGGTCCTGGCGGCGGCGAATTGATGAGCGCGACAAAAATCTGGCTACGGACGGGATCTGGTTATGCAACCAGCATATGTTCAGGCGAGCCGGTCTGGCAGCATCAACGCAAGGGCCGGCCGGAACATGCAGCCGACAATTCGCCGTGGGGTTGCTACCTCAGATGCGGCATAATGTTTACGTCGCCTCACGACGCGCCGGTCGCTTTTCCGGCTCCCGTGCTGGCTCCGGGCGCCACGCCGACGGCGCGTAATCGCGCGGGCAACAGCATCGGCGCCCCACAAAGGGTTCCGGTTTTCAGGGCACCGAAAACACTGACGTCACGGGCTGCCAGGCAGAATTCCGAGGAAGATGAAAAATGAACGACCGAGGCAGGCAGGCCAACTTCGTTGTATTTTGCGGATGATCCCACGCAAGCTGACCCGGAGACCCCGGGTTAAATAAGTCGCGGAGACTATCCGGGAAGACAGAGCGGATTTGGAACCGGAACAGCGTGCATGCCGGAGCGAGCGTCGAAGAAGCGAAGGGTGGTTCGGGCCGCACAGCGGTCGCCGGTACAAAGCGCGGCGTGCCACCGATACAAGCCCGAAAGAAGCCTTTGCCTGAGCCCCATCGTTTGCTAATTCCTCGATATAGCGCATGTCGTTAAATCGCGGCGGCACCGGTTTCGGAGACTGAGATGATCACAATTGAACCCCCGGCAAGGCTCGCCACACCCTCGGATGCGGCAGAACTTGCCGACCTCGTAAACTTCGCCGGAGAAGGCCTGCCATTGCACATATGGAAAGGGCTTTGCACTGATGGACAGGATCCATGGGAAGTCGGAAAGGCGCGGCAGGCAGAAAAAGCGGCTGAGGGCCAGATAATCGTAGTGGACTATGGCCAGGGTGCGGTCGCAAGCCTGACCGGATATGTCATCGGCGACGAGCCGACGGAAATCGGGGAGGATTTTCCTGCACTTTTTCGCCCCTTGCAGGAGTTGGAAAATCAGGCCCTCAACAGCTGGTACGTAAATGTACTTGCCTGCTATCCCACTCACCGCGGCAAGGGGATCGGGTCACAACTTCTGGACTTAGCCGAAGATATAGGGCGCTCCGAGAGCGTACGCCGAATGAGTGTTATCGTGGCCGGCAATAATACCGGAGCCCGGCGTTTGTACGAACGTCATGGATATGTACAGACTGCAACCGCGCCTTGTATCAAAGAAGACTGGAAGACACCCGCCGAGACATGGGTTCTCCTGATTAAGCCTCTTTAGCGCAGGATGGCAGCACAGTCCGCGTTGCGGTCAACGGCGATGGGCGGCGCGAGCGTCCGCACCGCCTTATCGGATCAGTCCGGAACGTCATCAGCGCAATCTTTTGAGTTGCCGCGCGGCGACCCTGTTCTGTTCCGGCCCACCTGTGTCCCGTCGACAGAATTCTGAAGCACAAGGGCCATATCGCCCACACAGAATTTTGAGGTGGCAAGAGGATTGGAAAGCCGACGGGCACAGTATCGCACCATGCGCGCCCGTGCAGAACGCTCCGGTCGAAAGCTTCAACGCTCATATACGCATCATGCCGCACGAGGTCCGCGTCACTCAGCCAAAACAGCGGCCCGGATCAGAATGAAGCCGGGTCCGGTTCCCAGCCTGCGTTCAGGGCTGGAAGGGCGGCAGACAAAAGCGAGCAGGGAGCTGAATTTCTGCAAACTTTGCCTCTGCCTGAAACGTGACATCGCCTGCTCCGGTCGTCAGAAAAGCAGGTGTGAATTCTGACCTTTGTAGTTCAGCCAGCGACCTTGTTTCTGCCTGTGTGCCCAGACGGCTGCCCTACTCGCGGTGCCATATGAGCGCAGCGGTGGCGTGATGAGTACCGTCCGGCATCCATGCTGTCCCATTGCTTTTCTGTTAAATTCAGGTCAGTTATCTGATCGCATGTCGTCATCGCGAAGATCTGAGAGACATCGCTTTCGTGATCGACGGCCCGCCGCTTTTAGTGTCGCGCACCCTCAGTTTTCCCAGACATCTCATCCGGATGCCAGCGCTTCTTACCCGGTTTCACGCCGGCGATGCGACGGTTGCGGATATCGGCGGCGAACATCGGACCAGAACTGCTCCACCAGTGCCGGATAGTTTCGCGACTGACATTGATGCCGCTTTCGTGCAGCAAATCTTCCACATTCCGAAGGGAACGCGGGAACCCGATATACAGCATCACCGCCAGGCGGATGACCCCGGGATTGCTTTTGAAATTGCGCGAAGTATAAGTTTCAGTAATCCGAAGACGCTCAGAAGGCCTCGGGCCGTTTTCCACTGACAATGCTCCGCAAACCCTTATAAACGAGCATCAAAGCGGCTGTTCACTGAGTTCTTTCCACCGGTGGCAGGCAACGAAATGCTCAGTCCCTGCAGTCTCCATCGCGGGCTCTTCCACACGGCAGCGGTCAACGGCAGCCGGACACCTCGTCTGAAACTTACACCCCGGAGGGGGATTTGTGGGCGACGGAATTTCGCCCTCGAGTTTTTGCGCGCGGCCCCGGTCGTCCGGATCCAGCGACGGGATCGCAGAAAGCAGGGCCGTCGTATAGGGATGGCGCGGGTTCGAGAACAAAGTGCGGGTCGGCGCGGTTTCCACAATACGACCCAGATACATCACTGCAACATGGTCGCAGACATGAGCAACAACGCTCAGGTCATGGCTGATGAACAGAAATGTCAGCCCCATATCCTGCTGAATGGATTTGAGCAGGTTCAGCACATCGGCCTGGATCGACACATCAAGCGCCGCGACGCTTTCATCGGCGACAATGAATTTCGGCCCGGACACCAGCGCGCGCGCAATTGATATGCGCTGGCGCTGACCACCGGAGAAGGCATGCGGAAACCGGCGCAGGTGCTCAAGGTTCAGACGACATTTTGCAGCGATTTCGCGCACACGCGCATCCGTTTCGGCGCGCGAGGATGTCAGACCCATGACTTCCAGCGGTTCGGCAATGATATCGCGCACCGTCATACGGGGGCTGAGTGCCGCATATGGATCCTGAAATATCAGCTGCGCCCGCCTGCGGTATTCCCTGAGGTCATTTTTTCCCAGATTTTTGAGTGAATACGACACTTCGCCATCATCAAAATGCACATCCCCCCGGCTGATCGGGGCGGCCCGCAGCATCGCGCGACCAAGCGTTGTCTTGCCTGAACCGGATTCTCCGACCAGACCAAAGAAACTGCCCTCCGCAATTTCGATCGTTACGTTTTCCACCGCGCCCACATAGGGTTTCGGGCCGATCAGACCAGCGCGCAAAGCATAGTGGACCGAGAGATCTTTCGCAGTGATGAGGGCGGTCCGGCTCATGCAGAACCCGCCTTGCCGTCGTAAAGGTGGCAGGCGGCGGCATGGTCCGTGTCGACCGGCAGAAACTGCGGAACTTCTGCAGAACAACGCGGTCCGATTACTTCCTGGCAGCGGGTATTATAAACACAGCCGGTTGGCCGCTCGAGTGGTGACGGGATATCACCCGGGATCGGTGTCAATGGCGCGTCGATATCGTCAAGAGTTGGTAGTGCTGCCAGTAATCCGCGCGTATACGGATGTGCGGGGCGGCGAATGACATCGCGCACGGTGCCCTGTTCAACCAGTTTCCCAAGATACATCACCGCCACCTTATCCGCCGTCTGGGCAATCACGCCCAGGTCGTGTGTGATGAAGATGATCCCCATGCCAAACTCGTCCACGAGGTCCTTCATCAGATCTATGACCTGCGCCTGAATGGTCACATCAAGCGCTGTGGTCGGCTCATCAGCGATCAGTAGTTTAGGTTTTGTCGAAAGCGCCATCGCTATCATTGCGCGCTGGCGCATGCCGCCTGACAGCTCAAAGGCATATTGGTCAAACCGTGTGCCGGCATCCGAAATCCCCACCCGGTCGAGCATTTCGATCGAAAGCTCCCTGGCCTGGGCCTTTGAGAAATCGGTATGAATCATCAGTTGTTCCACCATCTGAGAACCGATCGAGATCGCGGGCGCGAAACTGGCCATGGGCTCCTGAAAAATCAGTGAAACGGAGCCACCGCGCACGATCT
The DNA here is from genome assembly GCA_965365545.1 of uncultured Roseobacter sp. Classification (GTDB taxonomy): domain Bacteria; phylum Pseudomonadota; class Alphaproteobacteria; order Rhodobacterales; family Rhodobacteraceae; genus Roseobacter. The sequence continues at coordinate 4,540 of CBDUCB010000040.1, forward strand.
TCATTTCGGTGTCGTTCTGAAGCGACATCACATCAACCGGGCCATCTTCAAGATGCAGCGTTATCCTGGTGTCAGGACCGTAAACAGCATTGCGCGGGTTCAGCTTCATCAGGGACTTCGCGGTCACGGATTTGCCCGAACCGCTTTCTCCCACCAGCCCCATCACCTCGCCTGCTTCCAGACTGAAAGACACGTTGTCGACGGCCGTGATACGTCCTTCATCGGTGTCAAACTGAAGGGTCAGGTTTTCAACATCAATCAGACGGCTCATTTCTTTGTGTCTCCGTAAGGGTCTGCCGCATCCCGCAAACCGTCACCGACGAATACAAAGGCCATGACAAGAATGATGAAGAAAATCACAGGGATAAAATACCACTGGTAGTTCAGAAGCACATCCGCACTCGTGACATTCTGCAGCATGACGCCGAGTGAATTGACCGGATCTTTCAGACCAAGCCCGATAAAGCTGAGCGCCGTCTCGGACAGCACCATATAGGGAAACGAAATGACCAGATCGACGATGATGTAACTGGTAAAACTTGGCAGCAGGTGCTTGCGGATAATGTGTCCCGAAGATGCACCGCAAAGCTGCGCGGCCAGAACATATTCCTGATTTCGTTCGGTGAGCAGATGTGTCCGTACGCGTCGTGCAAGCGTCGGCCAGCCAATGAAGCCCAGGATGACGGAGATAAAGAAAAACCTCTCCTCCGCGCTCCAGGTGTCGGGAATGAAAGCCGCAAGCGCCATAAACAACGGAATTGCGGGAATGGTGCGAACTGCATCGGTGATCATTTGTAAGAAACTGTCGATCCAGCCACCATAGTACCCTGCTATGCCTCCGATAATCAGCGCCAGAACGAATGCGATGAACACACCAATCGTGCCAACGGCCAGCGATGTGTTGATGGCGTGAAACGTGCGCGAGAAAATGTCCTTACCGGTTGAATCGGTGCCGAAGAGGTGGATGAAACCGTCTTCAATGCCGAAAAGCCGTGTCCTGAAGGTCATGAAGAACAGTTGGTATTCTGAACCTTCCACAAAGAACTGCACATACCGCCTTTCGTCGGTGTTGACCCTCGTGACCCATCTGAAATTCGTCGCGGCCGAACGTTCCCGCTCCAGCGCATAGATAAAAGGACGCAGCGAGCACCCGTTGTCGTCGCAAAACTGCGGAACAGTGGGTGCGCCATTGAGATAGTCTTTGTCGCGCCCTGCAATCGTGGGATCATAAGGTGTTAGAAAGGGCGCGAAAATCCCCGAAAAAATCAGGAACACCAGAACCCATGCACCGACCATCGCCGCCTTTTGCTTTTTGAACCGTGTCCAGATCAGCTGTCCCTGGGAGGCTGTGAAATAGGCGTCTTTGGCAGTTTGGTCGACAGCCGCATCATACATATTGGTTTCAGTCATATCGGTTACCCCAAAATACTGCGGCGGATGCGCGGGTCGACGATGGCCAGCGCAATGTCTGTGACAAAGTTGATCGCGATGATGCTGCCGGTGAGGAAAAAGATGATGGCTCCGGCCAGCTGCTGATCGTTCGAGCGGGCAAGGGCTTCAATCAGCAACGATCCCGCTTCGGTCAGCGTCAGAATGAGTGCAACAATGGGAAGTTCGTTAAAAATACGGTTCAGATCGAACCCGAGCGAATTGATGATCGGGCTCAGCGCGTGTCGCGCAGGATAGCGCATCAAAAGCCGGCGGCCGGAAACACCACGGGCCGCTGCTGCGGTGACATAAAGCTTGCTGATTTCGTCCGACATCAAGGCGCGCACCGTTTGAATGGCAAACGCGGTTGCGGACCAGCCCAGAATGAACACCGGCAACCAGACGTGGCTCAGAAAATCCCTGATGCGCGCCGCGTCCCAGGGGGCGTCGCGGAACTCCGGCGAAAACAGACCCGTCAGGCTGTTGCCGAACATAACCGTCGAAAACAACATAATCATCAGGGCCAGAAGAAAGTTCGGCAGAGCAAGACCCAGATAGCTCACCAGACGCAGGCCGTTGTTGAGAAAAGGGTTACGTGACGTCGCAGCAATGATCCCGACAGGGATCGCGATGGCATAGGCCAGTGCAAGCGAGCCCAGACAAATGCCGATGCTCAGCCAGACCTTCTGGCCTAACAGCTGGTTGATATCCAATCTTAAAATACAACTGTCACCGAATTCGCCCTGAAAGGCGTTGAATATCCATTTCACCCAACGCTCAAAGAACGGTTTGTCCAGCCCCAGCCTGACCCGTTCAGCCTCGATATCGGCAATCGAGATTTGTGCGCCCTGCGAATTTTTGAACGCGAGGTAGCGTTCAGCGCAGTCGCCGGGCACCAGTTCCATCAGCGTAAAGACAATGAATGAAACAAGGCAAAGAGTGATGAATGCAAGTGCCGCACGGATGCCCGCAAATCGAAGAAACTGAACCATCAGATTGCGCGCCCCGCAGCAGATACGACCCTGTCCGGGTCTGTAATGTGTGTTGCGGGCCGTTCGCGCGGCCCGCAACGTTAATTTCAGCGCGTGCGCTTATTCGTCAAGGAACCACTGCGATGCGCGGTAAGGATACGTCCGGTAGTAGGCATAGGATGCTGTCCTGAACTCGGGAACGTTCTTGAGCGCCGCATTGAAATAGATCGGTTTTTGCTCCTTCACGGTGCCGATAAACAGCAGGTTGCCTGTCATGTTCTCGACCAGTTTCAGACCCAGAGCATCAGATTCAGGTGTCCCGACCGGGGTCGCCTGAAACGCCTTGATGTCGTCCATCATTTCTTTGGCAAAAGCAGGTGGCTCGACGCCGGATGCGCCATCTGAATCCACCCACTCGCCCCAGAGCATTGCGGTGCGCATGTTAAAGTAGTTGTCATAGGGCGGAATGAAGATTTCACCGTTTCCAAGCACAACAGCCAGCGGAACGCTCTTTTCGAACATTGTCACATCCAGCTGGTTCGACGATTGCGACGAGCGGTATTCGTCCGTCGTCACCTCTTTAACCGTGTTGTCGATGCCGACGTCGCGCCAGCTTTGTCCGACCAGTTCAACGATCTTGATCGAGATGCCCTGCGTCGCAACCTGCAGGTTCAGCACCAGCGGATCACCGTTCGGCAACTCTCGCATACCGTCGCCATCGGTATCGACAACACCGATTTCATCAAGCAGTGCCTTTGCCATATCCGGATCATACTGCGCAAAGTGCTGCTCCCACTCGGGCGTCACAAAACCGGGCGTCGGAGAAAAACCGATGTATTGCTGCGGCGTCCCGAGACCGAACATCGCAACTTCGTTGATCTCGTCGCGGTTCATTGCGACAGACATCGCCTGACGGAATTTCAGATCCCCGAATACCTTGCGCTTCTCCATGTCTTCAGACGTGACGTTGAAAGCAAAGGTCGGCATTGTGATGTCAGGTTTGAGATCGACGACAAAGCCGGATTTTTCCTGGTTTTCCATCAGCAGCGGAACGTAGTCAATCTGCAGGGCCTGGGCCTTGTAGTCCACTTCACCGTTGATCAGCTTCAGCAGCCGGACTTCGCTCTCGCCCACAAAGATCTCGTCCATCTCGTTGATGTAAGGCAACTGATTGCCAGCCGTATCGACCATGTAATAATACGGGTTGGCAACAAACTGACGCCCTTCTGTCGTCTCGGAAATCACGATGTGGCTTTCCAGTGTCGGAGCGGCATCAAGGGGCAGATCTGCGACCTTGTCGGGGTGCGCCAGCATCGGTGTGGGCGTGTCCATCCAGTCGGAGCTGCCATAATAGGCCTTCACCAGATCATAGCCGTTTTCAAAACCCAGCGATTGCGCAAGCGCATCCGCATCCGGATTGACAGCGGGGTGATACTGACCAAGGAAATGCTTTGGCTGAAAGCCCTGAGCATAATGGTTGGCAAAGTGTGCAAGAAAGCCCGGCTTCGGAGACGGCATGTTGAACCGGACGGTCAGCGGGTCAATCACATCGACGGTCATGGGCTCGCCACCCGCAAGAACATAGTCCTTGGGGCTCTCGATCACATTCGGATCCAGAGCGAGGTTCTCATACCAGAACTCGACATCCTCGGCACCGAACGGCGCGCCGTCAGACCATTTGTGGCCCTCGCGCAGAACGAACGTCAACTGGGTGAAATCATCGTTCCATGACCAGCTTTTGGCAACGTTGGGTACGATTGTTGTAAGGTCGTCCGCATAACGGACCAGATTAACGTGCCGTACCGACATAAAGTCAGACGTACCGGCTTCGGTCGCGTTGGACAGCGCGTTGAAAACGCCGCCGTAACTGCCGGTCATTGCATAGGGGGCAACGACCAGCGGCTCGGCCGGCAAACGTTCTGCGAGCGGGGGCAGTTCGGGATTGCCACGGATACGCGCGTTCAGATCCGCGATAGCCGGATTTTCTGACATCTCCATTGTGCAATCGGCAAGGCCCTGGAATTCGGCGAGCTCGAACTGCTGGGGGAACGCCCCGGCTGCAACGCCCATCGGGTCCGCAACAGTCACCGCCGGACAGGCCGCAGACGCGGCCCCCGCAAGCACGCAAAGCGCGGCGCTGGATAACAGGATCTTCTTCATTGGTATCTCCTTGTTGGTTGTTCTTTGCGTATCCTGCGAAGGACAGCGCGGGCGTTTTGCCCGTTTTTCAATTCTTGTTGCCGCCCCTCGACGGCAGGTTAGCGACATGTCGGCATAGATTTGTGACAGGACACCAGACCGGCACTCCGGATGGCCGAAGTAAGGGGTCCGCGGCAGTCTTTGTGCTGGTGGTGATGCGCATCTTCTGGTCGGTTTCCGGGTGGCCGGTTTCTGATACCTCCAACGGCGCGCATAATTGTCCTGTCATGAAACGTCCCCGCTACTCGGTTGAAGTTAGTAATATTACTTTCACTGAGTCAATGAATTACGTTTTTCTTGCAAACGACCAAAAACAAGTGTCCTTTGGTAGCGGCAGCCTGCTTTTTAAGCACGCGCCCCGGAAAGGCAGCTCAGTTGATCTATGACTTTTTAATTGTCGGAGGTGGAATCGCAGGGGTGTCCGCCGCTTTTGAGCTTGCCCCCTTTGGCAACGTTCTGCTGCTCGAGGCAGAAGACGCTGCAGGTTATCACGCCACCGGTCGTTCGGCAGCGCTGTTTACCCGAAACTACGGTGGACCGGATGTTCGTCGTATCAATGCGAGCAGCGCGCAGTTCTTCAGGTCGCCGCCATCCGGTTTTACGCAAACCCCGCTGCTGACACCGCGCGGGTGCCTGACGGTCTCGCCACATGTTCAGTCGAATGATCTCGATTGTCTCCTTGCCCTGTCGGAAGCGGGTGAAGAGATAGTGGAGATCGGTGTTGAAGAGGCCTGCGCAATGGTTCCGTTTTTGCGGCCGGACCGGGTAAAGCGAGCGGTCATCGAGGCCAATGTGGCCGATATTGACGTTGCAACCCTGCATGCGTCCTACCTGAAGGGCGCAAAGGCACTCGGCGCGCAGATCATGCTCAGACAATCCGTCAGCGCGCTGTCGTGGTCAGGCTCTGTCTGGACCGTGCAGACAACCCGCGACACGTTTCAGGCGACCCAACTGGTCAATGCCGCCGGCGCATGGGCGGATCAGATCGGCGCACTGGCACAGGCCCGGCCCATCGGACTGGTCCCGAAACGGCGCACGGCGGTCATCATCAAAGCGCCGGATGGCATCAATTGCGCGGCCTTGCCAGCGGTGGATTTTGCTGAATCAGACGCCTATCTCAAACCAGAAGGCGGCAAGCTCATGGTCTCCCCCGGTGACGCCGAACCGATGGAGCCCCACGACGCATGGGCCGATGATATGGATATCGCAGTTCTCGCGGACTGGATTGAACGTGAGACGGCGCTCAAAGTGGAAAAAATCGAACACAGTTGGGCAGGACTGCGCAGTTTCGTACCCGATGAGGCACCCGTCGTCGGTTTTGACGACAATGTCCCGAATTTTTTCTGGCTTGCCGCACAGGGCGGTTTCGGGATCATGATGGCGCCCGCTCTGGCCATCCTGACCGCTGAACTGATGACTTCAAGAGAGCCAAAGGCGATCCCGGCCAGCCTCGCTGGTGCCTTGTCACCCCGGCGATTGCAGAGGTATTAAACGATCCACATCTGCCATTCGGGAGGAGCCTGTGACAAAATCTTTGCGTGAACGCCTCACCGACGCTGTTCAGTCGGCCACCAAAGCAGAGCGCGCTCTGGCGACTTACATGCTGGCGGAATATGGCAATCTTCCGTTTGAAACCGCCGCAAGCCTGGCCGCCAAGGTATCTGTCAGCGAACCGACGGTCGGGCGCTTCTGCCGCTCAATCGGGTACAATGGCTTTAAAGACCTCAAGAGCAACCTGCGCAGCGATATGGGCGACCAGCCCTGGCTTATCAAAGACAGACTGCGCGACCTGCAGGAGCGAACGCTGGCAGGTGAAGATCAGCTTACACGTGGCTTGGAGCTTGAAATAGCTGCTTTGGTCGCCGTCTATGAAATGGCGCATACGCCCGAATGGGACAATGTGGTCAAACGACTGGCGGCAGCGCCTTCGATCTATGTGGCCGGATTTCAGACCGAGCGGGGCATTGCAGAAATCTTCGTGCACCAGTTGCAGTACCTCCGCGATAAGGTGCATCTGATCGACCTCGCCAGCGGCAACTTTGCCGAATTGCTTGCAACCAACGAAACGGGTGCAGTTCTGATGATTTTTGAGGCGCGCAGGTACTCAAAAAACGCGCTGCTGCTGGCCGAAGAAGCGAAAGCCGCAGCCATTCCCGTAACCCTTGTTACCGATCCCTACTGTGACTGGGGGCATCAGGTTGCCGATGAGATTTTCGTCGTGCCGACATCGTTCAATCTTTTCTGGGAATCGACCGCCCAAATGGCCAGCCTCGCAAATCTGCTCGTCAACGGGGTGTTCCTCGAACTGGGCCCGCAGGTCGAAGAGCGGATGAACAAGATCGCGGGACTGTACGGGAAATTCACCGGACACGTGGATCAGTCCGCAGTCCAGAAGCCGAAGGCCTGAAGGAATACCAGCGTGAGTTTCAGAGTTCTGAGCGCCGAAATTGCACACGAAACCAATACGTTCAACCTGCGTCCCACAACACTGAAATCCTTTCAGGACCGGTACCTGCTGGACGGGCAGACGGCCCGTGCCGTGCGGGGCGAAAAAAACACAGAACTTGCAGGCGTTCTTGATACAGGGCGCGCCTATAACTGGGCTCTCAACCACGTTATCAGCGCCGCGGCCGGACCCGGCGGCAAAGTAACACGCGCCGCATTCGACGCGCTCACCAAAGACCTTGTCGCGGCGGCAAAAGACGACTGGGACGGGATAATCCTGATGTTGCACGGTGCAATGGTCACAGACTTTTGCGACGACGGAGAAGGCGAACTGCTGAAGCGGTTGCGTGACATTACGGGCTCTGAACTTCCCATCGCGGTGACCCTGGATCCCCATGCCAATGTCACGGTCGCAATGTGTGAACATGCTCAGATCCTCGTGTCGTTCACGACCTATCCCCACGTGGATCTGCGCGCCACGGGGCAGCGCGCCGCAGAGCTTTTGCAGCGCTGCATGGCAGGCGATATTCACCCCGGAACGCTGCGGTTTCACCGGCCCATGCTGGAAGAAGCCAATGGCGGAAGGACGGACATCGGCCCCATGATCGAACGCCACGCAATGGCCCGTGCCTTCGAGGCGCGCAAAGGCGTTTACGCCATCAGCATCAACGGCGCCTTCCCCTGCGCAGATATCGCCGAAGTCGGGCCAACCGTTTTGGTGACATGTGATGGTGACACGGCCGAACATCGATTGATCGGCAACACGCTGGCCGACGACATCTGGGAGCGGCGGTTCGAGGCGATCAACACGTACATGACCTGCACGGAAGTGGCCGGTGTGGCCGCGGCCTGGAACAGCAGCGCAGGCCCTCTGATCGTGGCGGACTATGCGGATAATCCAGGCTCGGGCGCCTACGGGGACGCCACCAACCTGCTGTCCGCGTTACTGGACGCAAAGGTGCAGAATGGCTGTTTCGGGCCCCTGATCGACCCGGAGGCTGCCGCGTTCCTGTGCGCGCAGCCAACAGGCTCCGAGGTGTCGCTGGCCATAGGCGGAAAAACCGCACCTGAATACGGCGGTGGCCCTCTGGAAGTTACCGGTACTGTTTTATGGTCCGGCGACGGGCGTGTCGTGGGCAGCGGTCCTATCCTCGGCGGACTTGAGCGCAGCTTTGGACCGACGGCTGTTCTGCGGGTCGCGGGGATGGACATCCTGATTGTCACAATCGCCCATCAGATGCTGGACCTCGAACAATTCCGGACCTTCGGGATCGAGCCTGACCGCAAAGCTGTCGTCGCCCTGAAGTCGATGCAACACTTTCGCGCCGCTTTCGCGCCTATCGCCGGTCGGATCATCGTCTGCGACAGCGGCGCGCTGTGCACGCTGAACTATGCGTCACTGGATTACGTAAATGTACCACGTCCGGTTTTTCCGCTCGATCAATAAATGCCCGAAGTCAGCCGGAGGGTCGCCGGTTTGCCTGATGCGGACCCTCCGGGGTGATGGAAACCATCGACAGTGTATGATCCGTATTCTGCATCCGGTGGCGCAACATCAGACGGCACAGGCGTGATAGCTCGCTCTGGTATTCAGGCTTATGCGCCACGTTTTCATGCTCACCACGTGCCGAATGGTCGTAAAGAATGGGAGGTAAATCTGCCGCGAATTCCACAAGCGTGAACCGCCCGTCGCGCAGGATCGCCAGCGAGGAATCACTTGGCCCCGTCCCAAGCGTCTTCTCCCAGACTGTAGGTTCGGAAGGCTCCGCGAAATCAAGTTCCGAGAAGGTGTACGTCCGCCAGTCGTCGGGAACATTGCCCTTCGCCAGCGCAAGCAGCGACCGGCCATCCATCGAATTCGGGATCGTCTGGCCGACCCAATCCAGAATGGTGGGAGCAATGTCTATGGTTTCCACCGGCTGCGAGACCCTTGTCCCTGCGTAATCCCGGTTTCCCGGCTGTCGGACGATCAAAGGCGTATGATAGGCTGCGCTGTGACATGTCATTTTCCCCCAGCCGTGATAATCGCCCAACATCTCCCCGTGATCCGAAGTTACGATAACGAGGGTGTGGTCGTACTGACCGGTGTCTTTCAGAAACTGAATGACCCGTCCGATGTGCAGATCAACCTCAGTGATCAGGCCCATATAAACGGCCCGCAGCGCCTGGATGTTTTCATCCGTGGCCGCCAGATCGGGAAAGCCTGCAACATTGCCGGCCGCTGATTTGTGATCCAGCGCGGGGCCGAAAAACGGATGCTCGGCGGCCTCAGCTTGCGGGCTCTCAAGACGGACAGGCACAGGGATCGCACGCGGATCATACATCGCATTGAAGGGCGCAGGCGCTACAAACGGCGGATGCGGACGAATGTACGTCAGGTGCGCGAACCAGTCCGTTTCTTTGTGCGCGGGCATTTCATCCAGAAACCGGTCGGTCAGAAAGGCGGTATCGCTGTCCTCGCGCCGGTAAAGTGCGGGGTCGTTTATTCGGGGGTTTTCATCTGTCGGCGAAACCGGCTGAAAGAGCTGAGAAAAACTATCAAAACAGTATCCTTTTCTCATCAGATGCGAACGCCATGGTCGCGACGTCTCGAACCGCATCTCCACCACTTCCTGAAACCCGGTCATCGGATGTTCATAAGTGCGCAGCGCCGGATCGCCCGGTGGATGTCGCCGCGGGTCCTGTGCCGTATCGGTATAGCCGAACAGCAGTGGCAGATATCCTGCTTTTCGCATTTCTGTCGCAACGTTGGGCGTGTCATGGCGCAGTGGCGTGCCATTGCGCACCGAACGATGGTTCATCCCGTACTGCCCGGTCAGAAGGGACGCCCGCGAAGGCCCGCAGGGATTTATAACCGAGTACTGGTTCTCGAACGTGACCGCATCGGCCATCAAAGCGCGAAGATTAGGCAGATCGAGATGCGCCGCCAGTTCACCGAACACGCAATCGGCCCGCAACTGGTCGATCACAATCAGCAGCACGTTCTTTCCGGGTTTCAATGATCCGATCCTTTTCAGAGGCAGCTTCGCCAAAATGCGCTCATTCCGGTCTGACTGTGAAGCACGATCTCAAAGTCTGCGAAAGAATTTCGCGCGCAGGGTGTGTTTGTATACAGATGCTTGTATTGCTGTCGGATCACATCCTGCTCCCTGATCCGGGCACGGAACCTCAAGGATCGAAATGTCCCCTTTTATCGTCGTTCTTATCTTGTCCGCGGCGCTGCTTCATGCCGTTTGGAACACGATCATCAAAACAGCTGCCGACCGGACGACGACACTCGGGCTGGTCGCTTTGGGTCATGTGTTGCCAGGCGCCGCAATGGTCGTCCTTTTGCCGCTTCCCAACGCGGAGAGCCTCATCTTTGTCGGTCTCTCGACCGTCGTGCACTTCGGCTATTTCTATCTGTTGGGCCGCGCCTATGAACATGGTGATCTCAGCGTCGTATATCCCATAGCCCGCGGCAGCGTACCGGCCCTTGTTTCTGTGTGGGCGTGGTTGTTTGTGGGCGAAGTTCTGCCCACGCTGGTCTGGGTCGGCATCGGGTTGATTTCCGGCGCCATCCTTTTGAGCAACTGGAGGACCCTCAGATCGGGGGTCGGCGTGTCGGTACTGATCCTGTCTCTGGGCACGGGTTTTTGCATCTCCGTCTATTCGCTAATCGACGGTATCGGCGTACGGCTGTCGGGAAACACTCTGAGCTACTGGGCCTGGGGGGCATTTTTACATCTGTTCATTGTAGGCTTCGTGGGATTGCGCCGACGTCACACCTTGAGCATGCTGCCACTCCGGGTCTGGAGCGTCGGAATTGCCGGAGGCATGGTGTCGATGACCGCCTACGGCCTCATCCTTTACGCCAAGAACTTCGCCCCCCTGGGCGCCGTATCTGCGTTGCGGGAAACCTCCGTCATCTTCGCCACACTGATCGGATACATCCTGCTCAAAGAGGGCAACTGGAAACGCCGTACCGGTGCGGCCCTGATAATGGTTGCAGGAATTGCCCTGATCGGCCTGAATGCGTGAATTGATGGTCTCGTACGTGGAAGGCTAATTCTTGCAGGGACGACCTGGAGTTTCTGAACGGCGCATTGTGCCTGCGACATCTCCTGCAGTCAGTCCTGTGAGACGAATTCGAAATTATCGTCGGTCCGGCCAGTGAGGCCGTCTTTTTCGACGCTCGAGGTTAATGTCAGACGGAAAGAGCGCCACTGCTTATCGGCTTAAAGGTGCATCCGCTGGTAAGCGACCTTTCCTGAGTTATTTCAACGCGGCCTGTCTGCCCGGGCTTTTCGGTACGTCCGCTTCCGGTGCTTTGCCCTCGTGTCCGATGCCGCGCCGGAGACGCTCCCGCCTGCCGTTGGTCTTCAGAAATCCTTCATCCGGCGCCACTTCCATTCAGAGTATGCTCGCAATTGCCGAACACACACTTCGGATGCCGGTCACGAACATCGGGACAGACCAGCTTCACCGGGATCAGACGATCGCGTGGCGCACGTCAGTCCCGCGCTCGTGCAGCAGGTCCTCTGCGTTCCGGAGCGAAGGCGGAAAACGGATGCACAGCATTATCGCAAGGCGGATGGTTCCGCGACTGTTTCCGAAGTATTTGAAAGAGGCAGAACAGATTATTTCCAGACGCCGGACAATCCTCCGGCCGGGCTCAGGCAAACATATTCTGACAGGGCCGCCTCAGAATCTCCGATTACAGCGCTTTGAAAATAATCAAAAATATGTTAAGATCAGGTATAAACTTTTGTCGTGTTAGTAATTTCTTTCTGAAGCATTAAGAAAGTTAATCAGCATGAAACCATTTTTTAAAGGCATCTTTCTTACAGCCCCGCTGACAGCCTGCACAATCGCAGGTCAGGATTATATCGAACCCCAGATCACCGTGCCGCCTACTTTCGTGGGGGCCCAGGCCAGCCCACTGATGACGGCCGCCAGTATCGCCTGGTGGCGGGACCTTGGCGACCCGCTGCTCGCGGAAATTGTGTCCGCCGGAATGGACCGGAATTTTGACATCCGCATTGCTCTGGAACGGATCAAAGCTGCCGAAGCCGGGACCCGGCGGACCGGGCTGAATGCTCAGGTCGAGGGTGATATCTCCGGAGACGCGCGCCGCAGCAGGGTGGGTAATTCAGACATCAGGAACGACACATTTGGCACCGTGGATGCGACATACGTTTTTGATCTTTTCGGTGGCTTTCGCCGCGGGCAGGAAGCGAGCCTTGCCCGGCTTGAAGCCGCAAACCTGGATGTGGGCACGGTACGCCTTGCCTATCTGGCCGAAGTTGTGGGCAGCTATATCTCGGCACGGTACTTTCAGACGGCCAGCTATATAACGCGCCAGTCTATCTCAAGCAGACGCGAAACGCTGGATTTTGTCGAACGTCGCGTGGAGGCCGGTGAAGCCACAACGCTTGAAAGCGCTCAGGCGAGGTCACTGCTGGCGACTGCTGAGGCGACGCTGCCGGTGCTTCAGGCAAATTATCAGGCAGGCGTGTTCCGCATCGCAACCCTGATAAACCAGCCAGCGTCCAAACTGCTGAGCCGGATGAACCGCGGTGGAGGCCAGCCAAGACCGCGCGGCAACACTTCGGCAGGTATCCCCGCGGATCTGTTGCGTAACAGGCCCGATGTCAGAGCAACCGAACGCCAGTTTGCGGCTACCGTTGCCGACATCGGCGTGGCCGAAGCGCAACTTTATCCTTCGCTGGAACTGCTCGGAAACGTGACATCGCTGGGTCCGGGCAGCTCCTGGACCTTCGGGCCTTCGATCACCATTCCGCTGCTGAGCCTGCCTCTGCGGACAGCGAACCGCGATATCGCGATATCGCGCGCACGCGAATCCGAACTTCTGTACCGCCAGAAGGTTCTGCAGGCGGTAGAAGAAACACAGTCCTCTTTGTCATTTACCAATTTCCTGCGACGCCAGACCAATTCCTATTCGGTCGCCGCAAGGACCGCGCGGGAAGTGGTTGAGTTGTCGCGCACAAGCTATGAAAACGACGCGGTGACCATCATTGACCTTCTGGATGCCGAACGCACGCTGTTGTCAAATCAGCTCGAACTGGCCGCATCGACCCGGGACTGGGCGGACAGCTGGACAAGGCTTCAGGTATCGGTCGGAAAAGGCTGGCTGGCGGGGGTTCCCGAGGTGCGCGTGGCGGCCAATTGATAACACTTAAAAGAACATGCACACGCAGGGGAGGAGGATCCGGCGGTCGTCCCGTGCGTCGGGCGCGCCGGCGTCACTGTTCGCGGAAGGCCCGGCTCATGCTGTCGGCGATAGGTTTGGTGATATACTGCGCAAAGGTTCTTTCCGCGGTTTCTATCATGATTTCCGCAGGCATTCCCGGGGTGGGCACGAAATCTTTCACCCGCGCCAGTTCGTCGGGGGCCAGAGATATCCGCGCGACATAGACTTCGCGGGCAAATCCTTCTCCCGCGTCCGTGATGGCATCCGCGGAGACATATTCGACCGTTCCGTTCAGAACAGGTGTCGTGCGTGCATTCAGGGCCGACAGCCTGATAATGGCTGGCTGTCCGATGTGCACACTGTCGATATCGGTCCGCAAAACCAGCGTTTCAACGATCAGCGGTGCCTCTGCGGGAAGTATCTCGGCGATGGGTTTGCCCGTCTCAATCACGCCCCCCGGGGTGAAATAATGCAAGCGCACGACGGTTCCCGAAACCGGTGCGGTTACCACGGAACGGGTCAGCACATTTTCCGCCTTGCGCCATTTTTCTCGAACGCTTTCGTATTCACTCTGGATCACCTGCAGATCGTCCAGCGCAACTTCGCGGTACTGGCTTCTGGCTTTTATAATCTGGTTTTCATGCTTGATCCGAAGCTGTTCAATTTCGTGCACCTGAGCTTCGAGCCGGCCCATCTGTCCTTCCGCTTCGATGAGCGCGCGATGAACGGCATTAACCTCTGAGCGCCGCAGCAACCCTTCATCCAGAAGTCCGGACTTGTCCTCGAATTCTTCGCGCAGAAGTTCAATCAGACGGCTGTGGTATTCAAGCTGCGTCGCATAGCCACCCGCCCGGATTTTAAGCGCACTGATGTTATTGTTGAGAAGTGCCAGATCGTTTTCCAGCTGTGCTTTGGCGACATTGAATGCCAGCTTTTGCCCGTCCAGTATCTCTGCAATCTCGTTGTCGGTTTGACCCGCGCTTAAGAGGTTTTCGGGGTAATCCAGTTCATCGAGATTATTGTATTCCGCCAGCAGCCGGATGGCCGTTGCTTCCAGCCGCGCCTTTCGGATGGCAAGTTCTCGTTTGTTGGCCTGAGCCGCCGTCTGATCGAGGCGCAGAATGACATCGCCGCGCTGAACCTTATCGCCCTCATTAACCAGGATTTCCTCGATCACCCCGCCTTCAAGGTGCTGGATGATCTTGTTCTGTCCTGTTGCCACGAAACTGCCCTGCGCGATGACGGCCGCGGCAAGCGGTGCACGAAAGGCCCAGAGACTGAACCCGCCAAAGGTCAGCAGCAGTAAGACAACTGCAATGACCGTGTGTGTTCTGATCGATCTGGGCACCTCTTCGTGCCACTCCACGACCGCGATTTCCGTGCTGGCTTCAGACATGGGGTATTAGTCTCCGATCGGTTTTGGAGGACGTTTGCGCTTTTGAGCATCCTGCCGGATCCGCTGCATGACAACATCGCGTTCGCCAAAGAGTGTTATGGTTCCGTCCGTCAGCAACATCACCTTGTCCACGACATCCAGAAGCGCCGGTTTCTGGGTGATAACCACAACTGTGATGCGGTTCTGCCGGGCATGTTCAATGGCGCGCGCCAGCGCCTTGTCGCCCGCGGTATCGAGATTGGAATTGGGCTCATCCAGCACCAGAAGCCGCGGATTGCCAAAAAATGCACGCGCGAGAGCAATCCTCTGCTTTTGACCGCCCGACAGAGGCGAGCCGTCTGCGGCAACCATGGTCTCGTACCCGCGCGGCAGTGTCGCGATCATCTCATGCACATCTGCAAGCTGGGCTGCGTTGAATATTTCTTCGTCGGATGCATCTCCGCGCATCCGGCCGATGTTGTCTTTGATGGTGCCCGGAAAAAGCTGCACGTCCTGCGGCAGATAACCGATGCTTTCGCCGAACTGACGCGGATCCCAGTTGCGCAGGTCCATCAGATCAAGCCGGACATTGCCGGACGTCGGAAGGATCGACCCCACCAGCATTTTGCCCAGCGTTGTTTTCCCGGCACCGGAATTGCCGATAACGGCAAGTGCCTCACCGGGGTTCAGGTGAAAACTCAACCCGTTCAATACCACTTGTTTCGTGCCCGCAGGCACATAGAGAAGTCGCTCGACATCGAGCCGGCCTTCCGGACGCGGCAGGCGCAGTTTCTCGAACTGAAGTCGTGATCCCTGCAGCAGCGAGACAATGCGCGTGTAAGCGCCGCGCGACAGGATGAACCCGTTCCAACCTTCGATGGCCCCCTCGATGGGCGCGAGCGCGCGGCCGGCGATAATGGATGCGGCGATAACCATACCGCCGGTGATTTCGCCCTGAATGGCGAGGTATGCGCCCCAACCAAGCATCGCGATCTGGGTCAGCAGACGCGCCGCACGCGAGACAGCGGCCCAGGCAATGTTACGGTCTTGCGCTTT
>CBDUCB010000041.1:0-20064 GCA_965365545.1 uncultured Roseobacter sp.
TTCAGTCTCTGCAGAAGCTCGCGTTTCTGGGTATTGCCATTTTTCTATTTCTGAGCCTCGCCATCGTGAAGCGCGCTTCAGAACTGAATGAAATAAAGGATCCCGGCCATGAAGTCGATGAGCAGCGCGAGCGGGGATATAAAGTCGATGATCTTCCCCTGCTGGCCGCGCACTTTCTCGGCCGCGCCGCAGCGGCCAGTGCGTCCCCGCGCACGCTGTCGGATGACGCCGCCACAATCTTTCGCAACTATTCCTGGCCCGGCAACGTGCGCCAGCTTGAAAACGCCATCCGCCGCCTCGGCCTGACCAGCCGTGCGGCCGAAATCACAGCCGCGGAAGTCGAGCAGGTGCTGGGCGCGCAACCCGATCTGGAACCGATGCGCGCGGCAGGCAATACCGAAAAGCTCGGGGCTTCGGTGGAGCGCCACCTGCGCCGGTATTTCGATTTGCACGGCAATATGCTGCCACCCGCGGGGCTCTATGCGCGGATTCTGAAGGAGGTCGAGGCGCCTCTGATCGAAATCGCGCTGGAAGCAACTGGCGGAAATCAGGCAAAATGCGCGGATTTACTGGGGATTAACCGGAATACGCTCAGGAAAAAGATCACTGACCTCGATATTGAGGTGACACGCCGCCGTAAATTGATGTAAAACCGCAACACAAACCGTGGCGCAGGAGGGACACCCCTCGTGAAGACCACATAATAGAGCGGTTGGCGCGCAAAGCGCCACATCATAGGTGAGGATATCGGGTGGCGTCCCGTGTGGAAAAGTCACTGCGGCTGAGGCTGGGGCGTTTGCGCCGCATCAGGCGTGTGCGCAACGCAGCAACGCTGGGCCTTGTGGTCCTCGGCCCTGTGCTGGCGCTCTCCACCTATCTCATTCTCGGACCTCTCGGCGAGGCCAGCACAACGCTGAGCCTGCGTCTGATCCTGCTTGCCGATCTTGTCTATATTCTCGTGGTGGCGGCTCTGGTCCTGGCGCAGGTCGCCCGTCTGATCGCAGCACGGCGCGCCAAATCCGCAGGCTCACGCCTGCACCTGCGCCTGACGGTCGTTTTCGCGCTTCTGGCCCTGCTGCCCACTGTAACCGTCGCAATTTTCGCGGGACTTACGGTGAATGTCGGTCTTGAGGGCTGGTTTTCCGACCGGGTGCGCGGCGTGGTCGGCACATCTCTGGCCGCAGCCCAGGCCTATGAGGCCGAGCAGCGTGAAGACCTTGCCGAAGACGCGCTCGTGCTCGCGCGCAGTATCGACGAGGCGCGCCGCGCGGGTGTGTTTATTTCAGACAGCGAACTGCTGAGCGACGGCCAGCGTCAGATTCAGCGTGGATTAAGGGAGGCCTATCTCATCGACGGCACCCGCGATATCCGGGCACGCGGCGATCGCTCTTATCTTTTCGACTACGAGCAACCGACACCTGAGCACATCACCGAAGCACAGGAAACCGATGTGGTGGTCATCGAAGACTGGCCCAACAACGAGTTCCGCGCGCTGGTAAAGCTGAGCGCCTTCATCGACCGCTATCTCTACATCAGCCGGGATGTGGACGGCGATATTCTGGCCCTGCTCGATGAAACCCAGGAAACCGTGCGGCTCTACCAGCAGCTGGAAAGCGAACGCGGAAGGCTGCTTTTTGAGTTTGGCCTTTTGTATCTGGCCTTTGCGCTGATCCTGATCCTTGCGGCGATCTGGCTGGGCCTGTGGTTTGCCGAGCGCCTTTCGGGGCCCGTGGGCCGGCTCACAGGGGCGGCGCAGCAGGTCGGTGCGGGAGATCTAGATGTGCAGGTCCGTGAGGAATCCGGAGACGACGAGATCGCGATGCTCAGCCGGTATTTCAACCAGATGACCAAACAGCTGAAGGTGCAGCGCGAGACACTGATCGACAACACCGAACAGATTGAACGCCGGCGCAGGCTTTTTGATTCCGTGCTGAGTTCTGTCACCTCCGGTGTGGTCGGGCTTGATCCGGAAGGCCAGATTACTTTCGTGAACCGCTCCGCCGAACGGCTGCTCGACTGGCAGGAGGGTCACGAGGCAGTGGCCATTACCGTTGCGGTGCCGGAGTTCGGGCCTCTTTTCAGCTCGATCCGGAATTCTCCGGGTGAAGTGGCTCAGGCCGAGGTTCGCGTCAGTCGCCAGGGCCGTCAGGAAAATCTGCTGGTGCGTATGGCTACACGGCGCTCAGAAGAAGGCCGCCTCGAAGGCTATGTGATCGCGTTTGACGATGTGACAGATCTGGTGAGCGCACAGCGTATGGCCGCCTGGGGCGACGTGGCCCGCCGCATCGCACATGAGATCAAAAACCCGCTCACGCCCATTCAGCTCTCGGCCGAACGCATCAGACGCAAGTTTTCAGACCGGGTGGGCGAGGACAGCGACGCCTTGGAACAGATGACCGGCGTGATCATCCGGCAAACCGGCGATCTGCGCCGCATTGTCGATGAGTTCTCCAAATTCGCCCGGATGCCGGAGCCGGAACGTAAACCACTGAATCTCAGCCAGCTGGTGCGGGATGCGGTCCTGCTGCAGCAGACCGGCCAGCCTGATGTCACGATCAAAGCTGATCTGCCGGAAACTGTAATCGAGGCCGAACTCGACGGCACCATGATCTCTCAGGCACTCACAAATCTGATTAAGAACGCAGGCGAAGCTATTGACAGCCTGAAAGAAAAAGGTGTTCCGGAGGGGTTCTCTCCGGAAATTCAGATCCATATGACCCGCGAAGGCGACCGCGCCGAGATCCGCGTAGCAGACAACGGGATCGGATTGCCGGAGGACCGCGCACGGCTCTTTGAGCCCTATGTGACGACCCGCAGCGAGGGCACCGGTCTTGGCCTGCCGATCGTAAAGAAAATTATTGAAGAGCACGGCGGAACGCTGGTGCTCGACGACGCGCCTGTTTTCGACGGGCAGACCCGTTACGGCGCCATGGCAGTGGTGACACTGCCGTGCCTTGAAACCGCCGTGCAAAGCAAACCTCCGCAGGAAGGACTTCTGGCCCATGAGTGATATTCTGATCGTTGATGATGAACGCGATATCCGCGAACTGATCTCGGATATTCTGAAAGACGAGGGCTATGCGACGCGCCTCGCCGGCAATTCCGATGATGCGATGGCCTCGATTAACAGCGAGGCGCCGGCGCTGATCGTCCTGGATATCTGGCTGAAAGACAGCCGGATGGACGGCATCGATATCCTTAAAACCGTCCGGCGCGATAACCCTGATGTCCCGGTGGTGATCATCTCAGGACACGGCAATATCGAGATCGCCGTCGCCGCGATCAAACAGGGCGCCTATGATTTCATCGAAAAACCCTTCAATATAGACCAGTTGCTGGTGGTGATCCGGCGGGCGATGGAAACCTCGCGCCTGCGCCGCGAAAACCAGAGCCTGCGCCGCCGCGATGTTACCCAGTCCGATATGATCGGAACTTCGGCTGCGTTCCGCACGCTGACAGGCCAACTCGACAAGGTCACCAAAAGCAACGGTCGCGTGATGCTCACGGGCCCCGCTGGCAGCGGCAAGGAAGTCGCCGCGCGCTATATTCATGCCAATTCCAACCGCGCCTCAGCACCTTTTGTCACCGTCAACTGCGCCGGTGTGGCGCCTGAGCGGATGGAAGAGGTGCTTTTTGGCCGCGAGACGCCCGAACGCGGGGTTGAGCCCGGTCTGCTCGAAGAAGCCCACGGCGGCATCATCTATTTCGACGAGGTCGCTGATATGCCCGTCGGCACGCAGTCAAAAATCCTGCGCGTTCTGGTCGACCAGCAGTTTCAGCGCGTCGGCGGCAACGATAAGGTGCGTGTGGATCTGCGGGTCATTTCCTCTACGAACCGCGATCTTCAGCAGGCGATCACCGCCGGCACCTTTCGCGAGGAACTTTATCACCGGCTCAATGTGGTGCCGATTGAGGTGCCGTCTCTGGAAGAGCGCCGCGAGGACATCCCCGAGCTTGCACGGCATTTCATCACCGAAATGAATGCATCCCAGGGTCTGCCGCTGCGCGAGCTCAGCGATGACGCGGTGGCACTGCTGCAGACCATGATCTGGCCGGGCAACGTGCGCCAGCTCAAGAACCTTGTGGAGCGGGTGCTGATCCTCGGCGACGGCAACGGCCAGATCGAGGCCAAAGAACTGCCCGGCGAGGAAAACGGCGATGACAGCGAAAGCCGCGTCGTCCTGTCGGGCGCACTGGCCACGCTGGCGCTGCGCGAGGCACGCGAGGCGTTTGAGCGCGAATACCTGCTGACGCAGATCAACCGCTTTGGCGGTAACATCTCGCGCACCGCAAGTTTTGTCGGCATGGAACGCTCAGCACTGCACCGCAAACTGAAATCGCTGGGTGTGGTGACATCGGCCCGGTCCGGTGCGCGGGTGGCACATGTGGACGAGGAAGTGGATCCGGTCGACTGACCCGACATGATCAGGAGGCGATATCCGCCAGCACATCGACGCCCGGCATTTTCAGAAAGTGCAGGATGTCGATGAAGACCCAGTTTTCCGAGAGCTTGTCGCCTGACCGCCGGTAGACATCCACCACGCGCATGTCGGCAGGCTGATCCGTGGCCGGCAGTCCCATAAAACCGCCGCCATTGATGAGCGTCAGGTTGGGCCAGCCGAAAAACGCACCGTAATTTCCCTCGGCCATCCGGCAGAGATGCCCGTTATAGACCCGATCGGTAATGCCGCGACGGAACGGGCCCTGGTGCTGCACGATATAGCGGTCGATTGTCGCGGTCGCCCCGATCCCGGCCGGCCCCCACCAGATCATGTCGTCGTTCCAGTCCCGCGAGAGTTCTTCACGTGGCGTCGGTGGCTTTGCGGCGGCATTGGCGTGGTTGATACTGCCGATCATCGCATTGATCCGCGCCAGCGTTATGGCCGACGCCGCAGGATCGGCAGGTGCAGAATGCAGTCCGTCGTGGGTGCGTGGTCCCGGCTGCACAAGGTGTGCGCCGGTCTGCTCGTGCGTGAGCGGGGCAAGCCCGGCCTGCATCATCAGGTGAATGAGATCCACAAAGAGCGCCGAACGTGTGATCTTTCCGTCCTCGACCTGGTTGAATTCTGCATAGCGCAGCATGGCGATTTTGCCGTGCGGACGGATCCCCAGAAACGGCGCATCAAAAAGCCCCATCAGATGGCCCATCGAACAGGTCCAGCGGCCCTGGAAACCGTCAATCTCGTTCAGCCCGGCAAAAAAGATATCCTCGCGCCGCTGCACACCGGTGAACGACGTAAGGAAGGGCTCCCAGAACGTCTGCGCAATCGCGTCCGGCCCGGTCTGTTCGTGAAAAGGGTGCATCCCGTACCAGTGACAGTCAGGGGCCATCCGCGCAGACAGGATCTGACGCACGGTTTGCGCCGTGGCGCCTTCGAGAGCGTCATAATGCGCCCGCACAAGCCGGCGGGCGGGTTCAAAATCAGGAGAGATACCGGGAATCGCAGAAACCATGCGCCATCAGTAGAAAGGCGTGCGCTGAGCTTCCAGCACAAAAGCGACAAATTCAGCGGGTTGTCACGATCTGCCAGGTTTTGTCGTCATTGCGGATCACGCAGCTCTTTTCATCCAGCGGTGGCAACACCGTTGTCACGCCCCGTGGTGCACGTGCTTTCACCGTGCCGCTGCAGGCCGGAAGCTCAACCGGGCGGTAGCCGCGATCGGCCATGCACTGCGTTGTGACGCGCCCGCGCAGCCCGGCATTGGCATCGACGGTATAAACCTCACCCGGGATGTAATACCCGGCATTGCGGTAACAGCGCCCGTCAGGCCGGCAATAATGCCGTCCGGGAATATAGCGGGGCGGCTCGCGGCGGATCTGTGTCGAGACGGGTACCGACTGCGAGGATGCAACCTGACAGTTCAGCAGATCTGACTGCATCCTGGACACTTCGACGCCCGGACGGTGATAGATTGAAAACGGCGTACAGGCCTGGAGCAGAACAAGTGCCGCGGTGAGGACAAACAGTGGTTTTACCATATACATGCCCCTATACTGCACCGAACGACCCGCCCGGACAATTGAATTGACCGTATCTGACCCTTCTGCCATTCAGAAGGTCCGGTGAGGCCCTGAAGGACGCACGGAATGAAGGTTATTATCTGCGGTGCAGGCCAGGTGGGCTGGCAGATTGCGCGCCATCTGTCGGGCGAGCGCAATGACGTGACCGTGGTCGATAACAATCCCGATCTGGTGCGCCGTGCCACGGATTCGCTGGATGTTCAGGGCATTGCAGGCTTTGCGAGCTATCCCGATGTGCTTGACCGGGCAGGTGCCGGTGATGCGGAAATGATCATCGCCGCGACCCATTCCGACGAGGTCAATATGGTGACCTGCCAGGTCGCGCATTCGGTTTTTGGCATCAACCGCAAGATCGCACGTCTGCGCAGCCAGTCCTATCTCAATGCGATTTATTCCGACCTCTATCGCCGCGATCACATGCCCATCGACGTGGTGATCAGCCCCGAGCGCGAAGTGGCGGCAGCGGCCCTGCAACGGCTCTCGGCGCCGGCGGCGTTTGACACCGAGATTTTTATGGACGGCAAGGCGCATCTGCTGGGCATCAGCCTTGAGGAAAGCTGCCCGGTACTCAACACGCCCCTGCGCCAGCTCACCGATCTTTTCTCGACACTGCGCGCGGTGGTCGTAGGCGTCCGGCGCGAGGGCACGCTGTTCGCCCCAGAGCCCAAAGATCAGCTTTTTGCCGGGGACGACTGCTATGTCTTTGCGCATGTGGATGACATCCCGCGCACCATGGAAATCTTTGGCAAGAAACAGTCCAAACAGGAGCGCGTGGTTCTGGTGGGCGGTGGCAATGTCGGTCTCGCCGTGGCTCAGGCTTTGGAATCGCGCACTGCACGCGTGCGTACCAAAGTGATCGAAAAAAACCGGATTTGTGCGGAACGCGCCGCAGAAGCGCTGGAACGCACAATCGTGCTGAACGGCGATGGTCTGGATGCGGCCCTGCTGGCGGAAGCCGGCATCACGCGGGCCGACGCGATGCTGGCGATCACAGATGACGACAAGACGAATATGCTCGCCTGTGTGCGTGCCAAAGCCGAAGGCTGCGGCTATGTGATTGCTCTGATCAACGACCCGACACTGGTGCCGCTGATGGGGCCGCTGGGGATTGATGCCTACATCAACCCGCGCGCCACAACGGTCAGCTCTATTCTGCGCCATATCCGGCACGGACGGGTGCGCGCGGTTTATTCCATTGGCGATGCCGAGGCCGAAGTGATCGAGGCCGAGGTGCTCTCGACCTCTCCTCTGGCCGGGCGGCGCATTTCGGAGATCGATTTTCCCGAAGGCGTGCTGGTGGGGGCACTGCGCAAGGGAGACGAGATCATCCGCCCCATGGGCAGCACCCGGATTGACGAAGGCGATGTGATCGCGCTTTTTGCGCTGACCGGGGACGTGCCCGAGGTGGAGCGGCTGATGCAGGTCTCCATCGATTTCTTCTGAACGATGGCACGTACGCCACACCGAAGAGCCCGGCGCTCCGCTCTGGCGCATCTCATTGATCTGCCGCTTTTTCTGCTGATCTTTGGCGTCGCGTCTGTGTCGATGTTCGTACCCGCACTGCAGGGTGGCGCGATCCGCGAGCTTGATACCGCGCGGGCCTTTTTCTACTGCGGGCTGCTGGGTCTGGTGACCTTTGGACTGATCGCAACCGCACATGCCGGACGGCTGCCGCGCCATGGTGCACTGGGCACGCTGATGTCACTTTTCTCGACCTTTGTTTTTCTGCCGGTCTTTCTCGCCATCCCCTTTCACGAGGGGCTGGGCAATACCCGGTTTTTTAACGCCTATGCCGAGATGATCAGTGCGATCACCACCACGGGTGCCAGCTTTTTTGACGAACCCGGGCGGCTTAATGATACACTGCATCTGTGGCGCGCGCAGGTCGGATGGATGGGCGGCATCACCATGTGGATCGCCGCCTCAGCCATTCTGGCGCCGCTGAACCTTGGCGGCTTTGAGGTCACGGCTCAGGCGGAACCGGGGCAGCGCGAAAGCCTCTCCGGCCTTGTTGGCCGGACCGATGCGCGCAGCCGGCTTTTGCGTGTCGTGGGAACGCTTGTGCCCATCTATGTCGGTCTGACCGTGCTCCTGTGGGTTCTGCTTTACGTCAGCGGCGACCGGCCGCTCGTGGCGCTGACCCATGCGATGTCGGTTATGGCCACCTCAGGCATTTCCCCGGTCGGGGGCGTTGCCAATAACGGATCGGGATTTACCGGCGAAGTGCTGATGCTGCTGTTTATGCTCTTTGCTCTGTCGCGTTTGACGTTTTCCTCTGACACGGTCACCGCCACCCAGGGCGGTCTGCGCACCGATCCCGAATTCCGCGTGGGGCTGATGATCATGGTGGGGGTGCCGGTTGTGCTGTTCCTGCGGCACTGGCTGGGCGCGCTGGATGTTTCGGCAGGTGGTGATCCGGGCGAGGCGGTGCGGGCGTTCTGGGGCTCAATGTTCACCGTGCTGTCTTTTCTGACCACGACCGGGTTTACAAGTGCCGGCTGGAACGAAGCGCAGTCCTGGTCCGGTCTCAACACACCGGGGTTGATTCTGATGGGGCTGGCCCTGATCGGCGGCGGTGTTGCGACCACCGCAGGCGGCGTTAAACTGTTGCGGGTCTTTGCCCTCTATCTCAACGGTCGGCGCGAACTGGAACGCCTGGTGCATCCGTCATCGGTCAGCCGCGCCGGCAGCGAGGGCCGCCGCATCCAGCGCAACGGCGCCTTTATTGCGTGGATCTTCTTTATGCTCTTTGCGCTGACCCTTGCGGTCGTGACAATGCTGCTGGCCCTTCTTGGTGTGGAGTTCGAAGATGCTCTGGTGCTGGCGGTTGCCGGTCTTTCGACAACAGGCCCGCTGACCCGGTTCGCCGCCGAAGACCCTATCAGACTGGCAGAATTGAGCGCTTCTGCGAAATCAGTATTCTGTGCCGCTATGGTGCTCGGGCGTCTCGAAACGCTTGCCATTATTGCGCTTTTGACGCCGGATCTGTGGCGCAGCTGATACAGCAATTTTTTAGGTCCGTAACGGACTGATTTTTGGGCTGGAATCTCCCCTGCGTCCCATTCATACTCACACCCGAGGGAAAAGACCCGGTCCGCGGGTCTCGGCAAGAAAAAAGGCTGGTACCAGAATGGCGTCGGACAGACAGAACCTTCAGGATGCGTTCCTGAACCACGTGCGCAAAACCAAAGTCCCGGTGACGATCTTTCTGATCAACGGGGTGAAACTGCAGGGTGTAATAACCTGGTTTGATAATTTCTGTGTGCTTTTGCGCCGGGATGGACAGTCGCAACTGGTGTATAAACATGCCATTTCGACAATTATGCCCAGCCAGCCGATAAGCCTTTATGAGGGCGAAGACGCTTCTTGAGCCGTCCGCCGTTTCAGATTGATAACACAGACGGCCCGAAAACAACCCGGGCCTGGGTGCTGCATCCGGATATAAAAACCGACCCTGACAGGCGTGACGCTGCTCACGCCCTGGCAGAAGCCGTGTCGCTCGCCCATGCGCTGCCAGAGCTGCAGGTCGCCGGCGCAGATGTGATACCGCTCAAAACCGTGCGCGCCGGGATGCTGTTCGGCACCGGCAAAATCGCCGAACTGAAACAGCGCTTTGAAGATGAAGAGGTCGAGCTGGTGCTGGTCGACGGGCCGGTGAGCCCTGTGCAGCAGCGTAACCTCGAAAAAGCCTGGGGTGTGAAGCTTCTCGACCGCACCGGGCTGATCCTTGAGATTTTCAGCGACCGTGCCGCCACCCGTGAAGGTGTTCTGCAGGTCGAGATGGCCGCGCTGAGTTATCAGCGGACACGGCTGGTCCGGGCGTGGACACACCTTGAACGCCAGCGTGGCGGTCTTGGCTTTGTCGGCGGCCCCGGCGAGACGCAGATCGAGGCAGACCGTCGTGCCATTGATGAACAACTCGTGCGGCTGCGCCGGCAGCTCGACAAGGTTGTTAAAACCCGCGCGCTGCACCGTGCGGCACGCGCCAAAGTTCCCTATCCGATTGTAGCACTTGTCGGGTACACCAACGCTGGCAAATCAACACTGTTTAACCGGTTGACGGGGGCAGGGGTAATGGCCAGAGACATGCTCTTTGCCACGCTTGATCCCACCATGCGCCGGCTTGAGCTCCCCGACGGGCCCGAGGTGATCCTGTCAGATACCGTCGGATTTATCTCTGATCTGCCGACCGAGCTTGTCGCGGCTTTCCGTGCCACTCTCGAAGAGGTGCTGGCCGCTGATATCATCTGCCATGTGCGCGACATTGCGCATTCAGAGACCGAAGAACAGGCACAGGACGTCACCACGATCATGGCATCCCTGGGTGTGCCCGACGACCGCACCACGCTCGAAGTCTGGAACAAGATCGATACCATGCCCGCCGATGCCGCCGACGCGGTTCGCGCGCGGGCTGCGCGTGACGAGGATGTCTTTGCCATCTCCGCGCTGACGGGCGAAGGGCTCGACGCTTTGCTGGCGGCAATCACTGAAAGGCTGCAGGGGGTCAAACACGAGGAAACACTGCGTCTGGGATTTGCCGAGGGACGCAAGCGCGCCTGGCTTTTTCAGCAGGATCTGGTTGCCCGTGAAGACCAGACCGATGCCGGTTTTGAAATTACCGTGCGCTGGACCGCCGATCAGATGGATCAGTACAAGCGCCTCTGATCAGGGCCCGTCAGCGCTGGCATAGCGCCACGCACCCGGGACCAGATCGTTCAGCTTCCATTGCCCCACCCGCATCCTGACGAGCCGCAGACAGGGCAGCCCGACGGCTGCCGTCATGCGCCGGATCTGGCGGTTTCGGCCTTCGGAAATGGTGATCTCCAGCCAATGATCGGGCACGGATTTGCGATACCGCACCGGCGGGTCGCGCGGCCAGAGCGTGTCCGGCGGATCGGTCAGGTCTGCCTGAGCGGGACGTGTCGGCCCGTCTTTGAGCACAACACCGGCGCGCAGCGCGGCAAGTGCCGCTTCATCCGGTGGGCCTTCGACCTGCACCAGATAGGTTTTCGCCATTTTGTGGCGCGGATTTGCGATACGTGCCTGCAGCCGGCCATCGTCGGTCAGGACCATCAACCCCTCGCTGTCACGGTCCAGCCGCCCGGCGGGATAGAACCCCGGCACATCAATAAAGCCCGAAAGGGTAGGACGTGGTGATCCTTCGGTGCCTTTATCCGTAAACTGCGACAGGACCCCGAAGGGTTTATTGAAGAGAATGACCCGCGCCACAGGATCACCGCGGGCGCAGCACGGTGACACCGACCGATGCCGCGCGCGCCAGATCCTGATCAAGCGACATCGGGATATATTCCCCGCGCCGCCAGAGCTGCGCCAGATCATCGTAGTGGCGTGACAGAAAATGCCCCGACTGGCCGGTGGATGTCACAAAAACCGAGCTGTCAGGATCTGCAAAATCGTAAACACCGCGATAGGCCGCACCGTGCACATTCTGAAAGGGCTCGGGGCCGGTGCCACGGGTCAGACCGCGCTGCAGCGTGTTATCGCCTCCGTTGGTGGACTGGCGGATATTGACGAAAAACCGCAGCAGCGGCACCTCTCCCAGCACCGGATGATCATGCGTGGCCTGATGCGCATCGCCCCAGCGCAGCGACTCCAGTGCCGGCCCCCAGGTCTCGCTGATCGAGACCAGTGCATCATCCAGCGCCAGCCGCGCCATATCTGCGCAGGTCTCGGTTGCGGCGGACTGTATGACATCACACCAGACACCCGCACCGTCCACATCGCGGAACACCCTCTCGATAAAAAGCGGCTCCACATGGGTCATGGCAGCTGCCAGAGGCCCCAGTTCGTCCTGCACGATCCGCGCCTGGAGACTGCGCAGCCAGGCGGCATAGATCAGCGGCTCGGGAAGGTGCTCATTCATCTCACCCGACCATCCCGCGAGCAGGGTCAGCGCGCGCTGCCTCTGGCGCAGCGGCGTGCCGTCCGGGGCGGCTTCACCGGTAAACCAGAGCTCGGCACCGATCAGGGGCAACAGCGACCGCGCCGTGAAACTCACGGTATCAAGCTGTGCTTCGATAAAGCTGTCACGGGTGTGCACCTGACGTGACTGCATCAGGCGGCGCCAGCGCTGCACCCGTTGCGTATCGCCCCAGGTAAAGGACACGTGGTTGGGAAAAGGCCGGTCAACGGTCTTGTTATTGGTATTGCCCAGAATCCCGCCATTGGGTGCGATGAACTCGGGGTTGGACGCATAGGGCAGACGCCCCTGCCAGCGGTTTGCGGCGATCCATCCGGGGCTGGGCATGCGCCCCTGGCTCTGATGACGCGCATCGCGGCGGGGCATGACACCGATCATCTTCATCGCGATATCTTCGCGATCCACCAGCACCATATTCTGTGCCGGGGCGACAAAATCCTCAATCGCGGCGATGCCTTCGCGCACTGACTTCGCCTCCATCAGCTTGAGCGCTGCTGTCATCGACGTATCGCGCGGGCTGAGCGCCGTCCAGGCCAGCGACGCCACATGCCCCGGCGGGGTCACCGCCGCGAGATTGTAATGCGTACCGGGCAGCACAGGGCCATTGTCCGTCCAGCGCAGGGTAATCGTGATCGGTGACTCGTCTTTGATGTTGATGATTGAGCCACGCGTCTGAAAGGCCTTGACCCCGTCCGGTGTGCGGTATTCCTCGGGGTTTTCGGGATTGCCCTTTTCAATAAACACGTCCTGATCGTCCATTCCCGCCGACGCCAGGCCCCAGCCCAGCGATGCGCTGCGCCCGGTGAGCACGAGGGGCAGGCCGGGGATGGTGCCGCCGATCACGCCGCCCGACTGCAGCTCCATACGCGCCAGATACCAGATCGCAGGAGCGGTGAAACCAAGGTGCGGGTCATTGGCCAGCAGCGTCCCGCCAGAAGCGGAGCGGGAGGGGGCGGCGGCCCAGACATTTGAGGCACCTGCCATCACGCCGGCGCGGAAAGGCGAAAGAGGATGCCGCTCCGGGGGAGCCGCCCCGGCAAAAGGCAGCACACCCGGGACGATGCCTGCGTATTCGGGCAGAGCGACAACACCGCTGCCCGGCACCTCGGGCAGAATATCGCTCAGCCGGTCCGCATCCGGCACCACCAGCGACATCCGCGCGCGCAGCACCTCCGCATCCAGATGCCCGGAAAGCTGCAGCGCCATCAGCTTGATAATCGCCAGCGAATCTGCCGGACGCCAGGGGGCGACGGGCGCGTTAAAGACGAACATCTCCGGCGCACCACGCCCCAGAGCGCTGGCATTGACCTGGTCCAGCCGCACATTTACCCCGGTGGCATAGGCACTCAGAAGCCGCCGTGTGCGCTCGTCCTGAACCTCGACCGATGCCGTCGCCCGGCTGTACAGATCGAGCCGGCGCATCAGCTTATCGATGCTGACCGTCGGTGTGCCAAAGACCTCGGAGAGCCGCCCCTGAACTGTGCGGCGCAGCATCGTCATCTGCCACAAGCGGTCCTGGGCATGGGCAAACCCCAGCGCGTAGAAGACATCCTCATCGGTCTCGCCGAAGATATGCGGCACATTGGCGTTGTCGCGTACGATCTCGACCGGCGCATTCAGATAGGGCGCAATAATGGTAGCGTCGTAATCAGGCAGAGAGCGCGAGGCGAGGTACCACACGAGCGTCACGCCCAGAACGATCAGAAAGATCATCGCGCCGGCGATCCGGAAAAGCCATCTGAAGAGCAGTGCCATGAGGTGCCTGTAATATCCGCGCTCTTGTTGACCCTGAGGTCTTGACTGTTAGGTAGGAGGATAGCGTAACGCAACACCCAAAGAGAAGGACAACATCATGGCCAAGCTGGCATTTCTGGGACTGGGGGTCATGGGCGCCCCTATGGCGGGGCATCTGCAGAAAGCGGGGCATGACGTTACGGTCTACAACCGCACCACCTCAAAGGCCGAAGACTGGGCCGGCACTTATGGCGGATCTTTTGCGAAAACACCGCGCGAGGCGGTAAAAGGTGCTGAGTTTGTCATGGCCTGTGTTGGCAATGACGATGACCTGCGATCGGTCTGCGCGGGCGAAGACGGAGCCTTTAAAGGCATGGACAGCGGTGCGGTATTCGTCGATCACACAACGGTTTCAGCGGCTGTGACGCGCGAGCTTTATGCGCTGGCAAATGATCATCAGATCAGCTTCATCGATGCCCCGATTTCAGGTGGTCAGGCCGGTGCCGAAAATGCAGCGCTGTCGATCATGTGCGGCGGCGACGAAGGGGCTTACGACCGCGCACTGCCGGTGATGGAGATTTATTCCAAAATCTGCCGCCGCATCGGCGAGAGCGGTGCCGGTCAGATGACAAAAATGTGCAACCAGATTGCTATCGCCGGCCTCGTACAGGGTCTGAGCGAAGCATTGCATTTTGCCGATAAGGCGGGCCTCGACGGTCGCGCAGTAGTTGAAGTGATCAGCCAGGGTGCCGCTGGCAGCTGGCAGATGTCGAATCGCTACGAGACCATGCTGGACGATCATTTCGATCACGGCTTTGCCACCGACTGGATGCGCAAGGATCTCGGGATCTGCCTGAAAACGGCTGATGAAACCGGTGCGAGCCTGCCGGTCACGGCGCTGGTCGATCAGTTCTACAAGGACGTGCAGAAAATGGGCGGCGGGCGCTGGGACACCTCAAGCCTCTATAAGCGGCTCAAAGAAACCGGCTGATCGCCCGGCCAGCCGCCGAAACAACAAGGGGCGCAGAATATCTTCCGCGCCCCTTTTTGATGGCCTGACCCGGGTCAGGCGATGATGCGGTTGTATTTTGCGCCGTTGAGCGTCGCCCCGAGCAAAAGACCCGCGCGGCCGAAGACTACGGCCTGGACAGGTGCCAGCGCCGTAGTCGTATCCGCTGCGGCACCGTCACCCCGGTCCGCGAAAACATACTCAATCTGTCCGCTCGCTTCCCAGCCGGATGCAGTGCGGAAATTCGCAAGCGCTTGTTCGGTCATAAAGAAAAGAACATGCGAATACTGCTGCGCGCCGGCCTGCAAACCCCATGAGATCTGCGTGACCGAATAGTAATCGACCGTGGTCTCATTGATCCGCAGCGCCCCCTGGCCGTATCCGCCACCGATGCCGAGACCGGCTTCGGTTACGGCGGGCATGACCAGCATGCCGTTGGCCTTGTCGGCGAGGTTGCGTGTGCTGGGATAGGTCCGGTACATACTGCCAAGCGTGGTATCGACACGGGCGTCGATCACACTGCCTCCGCCGGACCCTACGCCGTTGCTGCAGGCCGCCGTCACGGCGGTGCCTGCGAGTGCGCCGAGGGTGAAACCCCGCCGCGATAAGCCTGAACGATTCATCTTATGTGCCTGTATATGGTTGTTGTTATAGCGCCGGCTACCCCGGCTTGTGTGCGATCATACGCAGGTTAGCCCGCAATGTCACCCAAAAGCGCAATCTGCGCGGCTTATTGCTGTGCTTTCAGCAATCGCGCAGCCGCCGGGGCGAAGTATGTCAGAATACCGTCACAGCCGGCGCGCCTGAATGCCATCAGACTTTCCATCATCACCCGGTCGCCATCAATCCAGCCCTGCGCGGCGGCGGCTTTGATCATCGCGTATTCGCCCGACACCTGATAGGCATAGGTTGGCGCGCCGAACGTGTCTTTTACACGGCGGCAGATGTCGAGATAGGGCATGCCCGGCTTCACCATTACCATATCCGCGCCCTCGCTCAGATCGCGCTCGATCAATCGCAGCGCCTCATCGGAATTGCCCGGATCCATCTGATAGGTTTTCTTGTCCCCTGTCAGAGCGCCGGAGGCGCCCACAGCATCCCGGAACGGACCGTAGAACGCCGAGGCGTATTTCGCCGAGTAGCTCAGGATCATCACATTCTGATGCCCGGCCTGTTCCAGGGCGCTGCGCATCGCACCAATCCGCCCGTCCATCATATCCGAGGGCCCGATAATATCCGCACCGGCCTCAGCCTGGGCCAGCGTCATCTTTACCAGCGCCTCGACCGTTCGGTCGTTGACGATTTCGCCGTTTTCCACAAACCCGTCGTGCCCGTTGATGTTATAGGTATCAAGCGCCACATCCGTCATCACAGCAAGCTCAGGTACTGCTTTTTTGATCGCGCGGATCGCCCGGTTGGCATGATTGTCCGGATCCCAGGCACCGGCACAGTCTTCAGTGCGCTCTTCAATGCCGGTATAGGGAAAGATGCAGATGGCCGGGATGCCGAGATCCGCCGCCTCGCGTGCCGCCTCGGTGATTTTATCGACTGACCGGCGGAAAACACCGGGCATGGAGGAGATGGGCTCTTCGATGCCTTCGCCTGACCGGACAAAAACCGGCCAGATAAAGTTATCAACGCTCAGCGTGTTTTCACGGGTCAGCGCACGCAGCGCCGGGCTCTGACGGGCGCGCCGCAAACGGGTCGCGGGGAAGGGGGCGATGGTCGGGCGCATGGGATCTGTCCGTTTTACGTTACACTCTGCTTCCCTCGCATGTATTTTTACGCAAGCCAAGGCTAGGAATTGCCACAAAGCGCGGCTAAGAGAGGCCGAACCGGACAACCAAAGCACGTACCCTTGGACTTTTACACCAGCGTTTTTGAACTCATCGACATGCGGTCTTTTTCGAACCTGTGGTTCTGGATCGCACTGGCAATTATGTGGTCGACCGCCTCGCACTGGGTGCTTGGCGTGCCTTTTGATATGGTCCTGCGGGCCCGGCGTCACGGCGGGCAGACCGAGCAGGATCTTGAGGACCTGGTGCGCATCAACACCAACCGGATGCTGATGATTGCCCGGGTCTCGGGGCTCTGGCTGCTGATGCTCGGGTGTTTTGTGCTGACCCTTCTGGGGCTGACCGGGTTTCTCTATGGCCTCGAAATCGCCCAGGCGCTGTTTCTGCTCGGGTTGCCGATGTCGCTGGTCGGGCTGTTGTCCCTGTCAACCGCGCGGCTGATCCAGCAGGAAGACGCCAGCGGCGAGCATCTGCGCAAACGTCTGAGCCGCCACCGTCTCTATGTTCAGATGATCGGTGTGGCCTCGATATTCGTAACGGCACTCTGGGGCATGTATCAAAACCTCAATCATGGCGCTTTGGGCGGTTGACACCCGGGCTTTGAAGCCCAATTGAAGCAGCCCATGGCTGAGCAATCCCAAATTACCGTCTCCGGTGTCCCCGAAGGGTTTGACGCGCGCTTCCTGCTGACGGAACTGGCGCGCGGCGACGGCCCTCTGGTCCATGTCGCGCGCGATGACAAACGTCTGGCCGCGATGCAGGCCGCCCTGCGCTTTTTCGCCCCCGATCTGCCGGTTGTGGTTTTTCCCGGCTGGGACTGTCTGCCCTATGACCGCGTCTCGCCCAATGCCGATATCTCCGCACAGCGCATGGCGACGCTCGCAGCACTCGCCCATGGCATGCCGGACCGGTTTATCCTGCTGACCACACTGAATGCCGCGACACAGCGGGTGCCGGCGCGCGCTGTCCTCAAAGACGCCGCCTTCACTGCCCGGGTCGGCAGTCGCATCGACGAAAAGGCCCTGCGCGATTTTCTGGTGCGCATGGGATTTGTTCAAAGCC
The DNA here is from genome assembly GCA_965365545.1 of uncultured Roseobacter sp. Classification (GTDB taxonomy): domain Bacteria; phylum Pseudomonadota; class Alphaproteobacteria; order Rhodobacterales; family Rhodobacteraceae; genus Roseobacter. The sequence continues at coordinate 17,565 of CBDUCB010000041.1, forward strand.
CCACAGTCACTGAACCCGGTGATTACGCGATCCGCGGCGGCATTATCGACATATATCCGCCGGGGGATCTGGGGCCGGTGCGGCTCGATCTTTTCGGAGACACGCTCCACGGTGCCCGCCGTTTCGATGCCGCCACCCAGCGGACGACAGAAAAACTGGATGTGGTCGAGCTTGCCCCGGTCTCCGAGGTGATCCTTGACGAGGCGGGCATCACCCGTTTCCGCCAGAATTACCGCATTGAGTTCGGCGCCGCCGGCACCGATGATCCGCTTTATGAAGCGGTAAGCGCCGGCCGCAAACATCAGGGTGCCGAGCACTGGCTCGCGTTTTTCCACCAGGAACTTGAGACGCTCTTCGACTATCTGCCCGGGGCCACTGTAACGCTGGATGATCAGACCACGGCCACGCGGCTTGCCCGATGGGAAAGCATCGCAGATCAGTACGAGACACGCCGCCTCGCAATGGCGCATCGCAGCGGCATGGACACGGTTTACAAACCTGCCCCCCCCGAAGGGCTCTATCTCGATGACGCCGCGTGGGAGACGCGGATGACAGACCGCCGCGTGCTGCATCTGAGTGTGCTGCCGCAGGCGACAGGACCGGGCGTAATTGACGCGGGCGGTCGCACGGGGCGCAACTTCGCGCCCGAGCGCCAACAGGAATCGCTGAGCCTGTTCGGGGCTCTGGCCGAACATATCAGTGCCAGAATGAAGAAGGGCCCCGTGCTCGTTGCCACCTATTCCGAAGGCGCACGCGAACGTCTGGCCGGGCTGATCGAGGATGAAGGACTGGCCGAAGCCATCCTGATCCGTGATGGCACACGCATCGGCAAACGCGGGTTGCATCTGGCGGTCTGGTCGCTCGAAAGCGGTTTTGAGGCGCCCGACGGGCTGACTGTGATCGCCGAGCAGGACGTTCTGGGCGACCGGCTCATCCGCACCACGCGCAAAAAACGCCGCGCTGAAAACTTCCTCACCGAGACGCAGTCGCTCAGCCCCGGTGATCTCATCGTGCATGTGGATCACGGCATCGGGCGGTACATGGGGCTTGAGGTCGTAACGGCGGCCGGGGCTGCGCACGAATGTCTGCTGCTGGAATATGCCGAAGACGCCAAACTCTATCTGCCGGTTGAGAACATCGAACTGCTCTCCCGGTACGGACATGAAGAGGGGCTGCTGGACCGGCTGGGCGGGGGGGCCTGGCAGGCCAAGAAAGCACGGCTCAAGGAACGCATCCGCGAAATCGCTGACAAGCTGATCCGCGTGGCCGCCGAGCGCGCGCTGCGCAAAGCGCCGGTGCTCGAGCCACCGCCCGGCATGTGGGACGCCTTTTCCGCGCGCTTCCCCTATACCGAGACCGACGACCAGTTGCGCGCCATCGGCGAGGTCATCGACGACATGACCTCGGGCAACCCTATGGACCGGCTGGTCTGCGGCGATGTTGGTTTCGGCAAAACCGAAGTGGCCATGCGCGCAGCCTTTGTGGCGGCTATGTCCGGCGTGCAGGTCGCAGTTATCGCGCCCACGACCCTGCTGGCGCGTCAGCACTATAAAAGCTTTGCTGAACGCTTTCGCGGCTTTCCCGTCGAAGTGCGCCAGCTCAGCCGGTTCGTCTCAGCAAAGGACGCACAGGCCACCCGCGAGGCGATGTCGCGCGGCACTGTGGATATCGTCATCGGCACCCATGCGCTGCTCGCCAAAGGCATCCGCTTTAAAAACCTCGGCCTGCTGGTCATCGACGAGGAACAGCATTTCGGGGTTACGCATAAAGAACGTCTGAAACAGCTGCGCACCGATATCCATGTCCTGACGCTGACCGCCACGCCCATTCCGCGCACCCTGCAGCTCAGCCTGACAGGCGTGCGCGATCTGAGCATCATCGGAACACCGCCTGTCGATCGTCTGGCAATCCGCACCTATGTCAGCGAGTTTGACAGCGTAACGATCCGCGAAGCCCTGCTGCGCGAGCATTACCGGGGCGGACAGTCCTTTTTCGTCGTGCCGCGCATCTCCGACCTGCCAGGGATCGAGGAATTTCTGAAAGAACAGCTGCCGGAACTCACGTACGTCGTGGCGCATGGCCAGATGGCGGCAGGCGAGCTTGATGACCGGATGAATGCATTCTACGACGGCAAATTCGACGTGCTGCTGGCCACGACGATTGTCGAATCCGGGCTCGACATCCCCACCGCCAACACGATGGTTGTGCACCGCGCCGATATGTTTGGTCTCGCACAGCTTTATCAGATCCGGGGCCGGGTCGGGCGCTCCAAAACCCGAGCCTATGCCTATCTGACCACCAAACCGCGCACGCGTCTGACGCCAACGGCAGAGAAACGGCTGCGGGTGCTCTCCGGCCTCGATACCCTGGGTGCCGGATTTACGCTGGCCAGTCAGGACCTCGACATCCGCGGGGCCGGCAATCTGCTCGGAGAAGAACAATCAGGCCAGATGCGCGATGTAGGCTTTGAACTTTACCAGTCGATGCTGGAAGAGGCGAT
>CBDUCB010000042.1:0-19733 GCA_965365545.1 uncultured Roseobacter sp.
GCCAATCACCGAAACACGCCGCGCGTCAGGCGCCCAGACCGCAAAGCGGGTTCCTGCCACGCCGGACATCTCACAGGGGTGGGCACCAAGCGTGCGCCAAAGGGTCAGATGCGCGCCCTCGGAAATCAGATGTTCGTCCAGTTCCCCCATCAGCGGACCGAACTGCCAGGGATCCGTCACCTCCCAGATGTCGTCACCCCGGCGTGCGGAAAGGTGGTAAAGCACCGGACGCGCTGCGAGCAGCACCGCAAAGATGCCAGCGTCGTGGATCAGGGTCATAGGATGCCGCTGGCCGGTATCATCTGACAAGTCAACCGTCTCCGCGCCGGGCACAAAACTGCGCAGCACCCAGTTTTCTCCAACCGGATGCGGGCCCAGAACTGAGAACGGATCACCATGCTCGCCGGTGGCGATGGCGTTCAGGTCACTGTCATCATCCGGGGTCAGCACGTGCATGTCTGACCCCGTCGCTGCGGAAAACCGGTTGTACATATTATCCCCGTTTCTTAAAGGCGCGGACGTTTAAATATATGCTCCCGCCCCGACGGAAGGCATCGCACCTTGCGTAGTTGTTCTGAACTCAATGACCGCCGCCGCGTCTTTGTTCCGAAAACGCCGGAATTTTATCGCAGCCCGGGGCCGACGGGCGCGTCAAGCAGAGCGAACAGAGGTTTCATACTTACTGCGCCGGATCCGATGCTACCGCGTCGCGGGGCACTGATACGGCCTTAATTACAGCAAAGACCTTCAGGCCCGGTTGCAGGTTGAGCGCTTCGGCTGAGCGCCGGGTGATCCGCGCCAGCAGCACCGTGCCGCCCGCATCAAGCTGCGCAATCACACCCGGCCCGTCGCCCTGGCGCATTGCAGTCAGGGTTGCCGGCAGCACGTTGAGCGCTGAGATACCTGCCGGCTCGGACAGGCTGAGCATCACATCCTGCGCGTCGATGCGCACCCGCACGCGGCTGCCGGGGTTGCCGGGCACCCGCGGCAACAGAAGCGTAATCCCGTCGGCCTCAAGCTCGCTCAGCCCGTCGGGGTGATGGGTCACGACCCGGGCGCTGATCAGGCTGCCGGCCGCGCGCACCCCGAGCGGTGTCGCGGTCGCGTCGCTCAGAATTTCATCAGCCGGCCCCTGTCCTGCGACCCGTCCGTCTTTCAGGGCAATGACCGTGCTCGCAAGACGGCTCATCTCCGGAATGTCGTGGCTGACATAGAGCACAGGCACAGGCATTTCGTCCCGCAACCGCTCGAAATAGGGCAGAATTTCCGACTTTCGTTCCGCGTCGAGCGCCGCAAGCGGCTCATCCGCCAGAATGATGTCGGGCCCTGCCAGCAGCGCGCGCCCGATCGCCACCCGCTGCTTTTCACCCCCCGATAACGATGCCGGGCGCCGGTTCATAAGATGGCCGATGCCAAGCAGTCCGATCACATGATCAGGATCGGCCCGGTGCGCATTTTTAGGAGCGAACCGCTGGCCATAGCGCAGGTTCTGCGCCACGCTAAGATGGGGAAAGAGACGCCCGTCCTGAAAAATATATCCGACCCGGCGCTTGTGCGGCGGCACCCGGATGCCTTTTTCGGTGTCTGTCAGAACCCGGCCTGCAAGAGTGATGCGTCCCTCATCGGGCTGCAGGAGGCCTGCGACCGCGTTGGCAATGCTGGACTTGCCGCTGCCGGACCGGCCAAAAAGCACGGTGATCCCCGGGGGCGCCTCGAAGGATACATCCAGTGTGAAATCGCCGAACCGGTGTTTGAGATCCACGCTCAGCATCATGTGCCTCCCACGCGGCGCGCGACCCGGCGGGCGATAACCTCGGAGACCAGCAGCGCACCCATGGCGATGACAACTGAAACAACAACGAGACGCAGTGCTGACGTTTCACCCCCCGGGACCTGAAGAAAAGCGTAGATGGCCGAGGGCACCGTCTGCGTCTGACCGGGGATGTTGGACACAAAGGTGATGGTCGCGCCGAATTCCCCCATCGCCTTGGCAAAGGCAAGGATCGCGCCCGCAAGAACACCTGGCATGATCAGGGGCAGGGTGACGGTGGCAAAAACCTGAACGCGTGAGGCACCCAGAGTGGCCGCAGCACTCTCCAGCCCCTGGTCGACGGCTTCGATCGACAGACGGATCGCCCGCACCATCAGCGGAAAGGCCATGATCGCTGCAGCAAGTGCGGCACCTGTCCAGCGGAACGCAAAAACGATGCCCATATCCTGGAGAATGCGTCCCGGCAGTGCCTGCGGCCCGAACGTGCTCAGCAGCAGATAGCCCGTGACAACAGGCGGCAGCACCAGCGGCAGCAGCACCAGACCGTTCAGCAACTGTTTGCCCGGAAACTCCCACCGCGCCAGCGCGTAGGCCACAAAAACCCCGGGCGGCAGGCTGAAGAGCGTCGCCCAGAACGCCACCCGCAGCGACAGCGCCACGGCCTGCCATTCTTCCGGGCTCAGCCAGTCCATCCGGTACTTTACTCCGCCACGGCGGCAAAACCGTGCCGCATCAGGGTGATATGTGCCGCGTCGCTGCGCAGATAGTCAAGCAGGGCGCGGCTGGCCGGTGTGACGCGCCCTGCCACGGCGGCCATCGGATAAACGATGGCAGGGTGGCTTTCCGGTGCAAATGTGGCGATCACGCGCACCCTCGGTTCTGCCCGGGCATCGGAGGCATAGACAATGCCCAGAGGCGCCGCGCCCTGCGCCACCAGCGCCAGTGCCGCGCGCACATTGTCGGTCTGTGCCACAAGAGGTGCCACGTTGTTCCACATCCCGTAGTGCTGCAGCGCGGCCTTGCCGTATATCCCGGCCGGCACGGCATCGGTCAGCGCCATTGCGAGCCGCCCGCCGGCAAGCCACGCGGTCAGATCGGTGTCCGGACCTGGCGACAAAGACCTCGTTTCCCCGTCCCGGGCGATCAGCACAAGACTGTTGCCTGCCAGATCAGACCGGCTGCCTGGTGCAAGACGCCCTTCGGCTTCGAGGTGATCCATCCAGTCTGTGCTGGCGGATACGAAGATGTCCGCTGGTGCCCCGAGGGCGATCTGGCGGGCCAGCACCGAGGAGCCGGCAAAAGAAAACGTGACACCGTGGCTGGTTGCTGCTGCAAAATCCCCGGCGATTTCCTCAAGCGCGTTCTTCATGCTGGCGGCGGCGAAAACGGTGATGTCATCAGCGCGCGCAGGCCCGCGCGCTGCGGCGCAGGTCAGGGTCACAAGGGCCGCAAAGAGCATTGCATGGAGCAGATGAAATCGCATCAGGTGAGTGTCCCGCAGGGGGGGGCTAGGCGCAAGCCCCGGTTCTGCGCCGGTGTTTCTGCGGCCTGTCAGCGGCGGGCAGGGCCGCCGGAAGCCGCGTGCAGTTTTCCGGCACCAAAGGTACTGAGCACCAGCATTGCCGCCGCCGTCCCCAGGCACAGAGGCAACCCGCCGATCTGGTAACTGGCCCCGGAAAGCAGCGTGCCCAGCAGGCGGCCTGCGGCATTGGCCATGTAATAAAACCCCACATCCATCGTGACCCGCTCGCCGGTGGTGAAGGCGAGGATCAGATAGGAATGCAGCGCCGAGTTTACCGCGAAAATGCCTCCGAAAACCAGCAACCCCACCACGATGGTCGCTGTAAGCCAGGGCGCCGGCCCCCCGGTAAACGCCACGAGCGCCGTCAGCAGCGCGGGCACCACGATGAGCGCTGCACTCCATGCGCGCGCCCTTGCGATGATCTCAGCCTCGCTCCGGGTGGCGGCACGCATCAGTCCCGGGGCAGAGGCCTGCACTGCGCCATAGAGGATGATCCAGAGCGCCATGAAACTGCCAATCATGAAAAACGCAGCCCGGTTGCCCGCTTCGGTGCCATCAGAGAGCACCGCGTAAAAATAGACCGGGATGCCGACCACGAACCACACATCCCGCGCGCCGAAGAGAAACACGCGGGCAAAGCTGAGCCAGTTGACGTTTGCATTGCCGGAAAAAACCTCGCGGAATTTGGCACCCTTGCGCCCGACGGGCAGCCCGCCCGGCATGCCCAGCCAGACAGCGACCAGGATCAGAAAGAGCACTGCCGCCATGCCCAGCACCGCCGTTTTCAGACCGACCGTCGCCAGAAGGCCAGCCCCCAGCAAAAAACCCAGACCCTTGACCGCGTTCTTTGAGCCTGTAAGCAGCGCAACCCAGCGGAACAGCCCGCCCTGCACGGTCGGGGCCAGCACTTTGACGGCGGATTTGGCGCTCATTTTTGAGAGATCCTTGGCCACGCCTGACGCACCCTGAACTGCCATCACATAGACGACGGAGGCCGTGACTGACCAGGCCGGATCAAGCTGCGCCAGCGCCAGAAGCGCCAGAACCTGCAGTGTGAGCCCGGCATAAAGCGTGCTCGTGAGCCCGAAGCGCGCGGCAATCCAACCGGCACTGAGGTTGGTTACCACGCCGGCGATCTCATAGAGCACAAAGAGATATGCCAGCTGCACCGGCGAAAAGCCCAGCGTGTGAAAATGCAGCAGAACCAGCATGCGCAGCGCGCCGTCGGTGAGCATGAAAGCCCAGTAAGCCGCCGTCACCGCCAGATAGGCAGCAAGCCCCGCAGGGCGCTCTGCCGGAGCCTCTGTCACAGAGATTTGCCAACCATTTCAGCGACATCGACCAGACGGTGCGCATATCCTGTTTCGTTATCGTACCACACGTAAAGCTTAAGTTGCGTGCCGTTAATGACCATGGTCGAGGGCGCATCGACGATCCCGGAGCGTATATCATTGGTGTAATCGGCGCTGACGAGCGGGCGTTCTTCATATCCCAGAATACCCCTGAGCGCTCCCTCGGCTGCGTCTTTGAAGAGCGCGTTGACCTCTTCGGGTGTTGTCTCGCGTTCCAGCTCGAAAACACAGTCGGTGATCGAGGCATTCAGCAGCGGCACCCGCACCGCATGGCCGTTCAGCCGCCCCTTCAGCTCAGGATAGATCAGCGTGATGGCCGTCGCACTGCCCGTGGTCGTAGGGATCAGCGAATTGAGCGCGGAGCGCGCGCGGCGCAGGTCTTTGGCGGGCCGGTCAACGATGGTCTGCGTGTTGGTCACATCATGGATCGTTGTAATCGAACCATGCCGGATGCCGATGTTCTCATGCACCACTTTGACCACGGGGGCGAGGCAGTTGGTGGTGCAACTGGCCGCCGTGACGATCCGGTGGCTGGCAGGGTCGTAAATCGCGTGGTTCACGCCATAAACGATATTGGCTGTCGGTCCGTCTTTGACCGGGGCTGAGACGACGACTTTTTTCACGCCGGCTGCGAAGTAAGGGGCAAGTGCTGCTTCTGTCTTAAAAACCCCGGTGCAGTCGATCACCACATCCACGCCGTCAAGCGGCAGATCCTCCAGCCGTTTGTGACCGTGCACGGGCAGGCGGATGTCGTCGATCGTGAGGCTGCTGTCATCCGATGAAAACGCCGCCGGCCAGCGGCCATGCACCGTGTCAAACTCAAGCAGATGAGCATGCATGGCCGGATCGCCAACCGCGTCGTTGATCCATGCTAATTTTGCGCCGCGTTCAAGCAGGGGACGCAGTGCCAGTTTTCCGATGCGGCCAAGGCCGTTAAGCGCGTATGTCGTCATGCAGGTTCTCCGTCGTCACTTGTGGCGCCGATATTATCGACGGCGGCCTGCAGCGAGATGCGGTCGAGCGTCTCAAAGGGCAGGGCCGTGAAAGCTTTTATGCGATTGCGCAGCGCGCCATAGGTTTGCTGAAACGCAAGCCGGCGCTCAGCCAGTGTGCCGGTCGCTCTGACCGGATCGGGCAGGCCCCAGTGCGCACTCAGCGGCTGGCCGGGCCAGGGCGGGCAGACCTCATTGGCGGCCTGGTCACAGACGGTAAAGACAAAATCGGGCTTCGGTGCATCCGGCCCCTGAAATTCGGTGATGTTCTTCGACCTCAGCGCGCTGACGTCATGGCCTTTGGATCGCAGCATTTCTATCGCCAGCGGATTGAGCTCTGAGCGCGGCATGATGCCGGCCGAGAAAGCGACAAAGCGATCGCCGGCAAGATCGCGCAGCAGCGCTTCGGCAAAAACCGACCGGGCCGAATTACCTGTGCAGATAAAGAGCACTGAATACTTTTGTGCGGAGACCGGCAGATCTGCGTTCTGGTCCGGAGAAGACCAGGGCGGGCACAGATCCGGGCGCCCGCGGCAGCAGTCATTCATCAGAAACCCGACCAGGCCGCGCGCACCGTCCATTGAGGTGCGGTAAAGCAGCGACGTGCCGCGCCGCTGCTGGCTGATAAGGCCCGCATCACTGAGCGTCGCCAGATATACCGAGGCTGTACTGGGTTTCACGCCCAGGATCTCCACAATCTCGCCGGCGCGCAGCGCATCGGGATAGCGCCTCATCAGCAGACGAAAGATCGCGAGACGCTGCGGGTGGCTGAGAGCCGACAGGCGGGAGAGAGCTTCTGATTCCATAATTCATGAATAATGGAAATATATGTTAACGCAACCCCGGATCGTCTTCTTTATCTGAATATCAGCAGGCTGTGTAAGGCGCATGACAGTGCGCAGCAGCAGCGCACAAAAAAACGCGCCCGGACCGAACCGGACGCGTTGATGATACTATGGTCGTTGCCGTCAGGCTGGCACGGCCTCAGGCTCTCGCCCGGCGCGGGCGCGCTGAAGCATGAAGATCAGAACCAGAAGGGCGAGACCCGGGATGAACATCAGCTCTTTGGGCAGCTGATCTGCGGGCGCCTTGACCTCTTTGATCATAACCGGCTGGTCACCGTAGAAGTCATAGCTCTGGAAGGTATCGGCATAGGGCGTGCCGAACATCGGCTCTTCCAGCGTGATATTGTCACCATCCTCAACCGCCAGCAGGCCAAGCGCATCCATGCGCGACCCTTCGGCGTCTTCGGGCACGGTGACAAGCAGCGTCGTGTCCAGCGGCTCGCCGGTGTCAAAGTCCGGCCCGGAGACCACCACCCTGAACTCACGGCCCACAGGTGCTGCCTCGACCCGTTCGGCAAAGCTCGCCGGGGCCAGATCCTCGAAAGGAGGCTGCAGGCGGTCCATGAAGAAGTCCGGACGGAAGAGCATGAAGGCCACGAAAACCAGCGCCACGCTTTCATAGATGCGGCTTTTGGTGACAAAGTATCCCATCGTCCCGGCCGTAAAGACCAGAATGGCGATACTCGCGATCACAAAGACAAGGATACCCTGTGCCCACCCCACATCGATCAGCAGCAGATCCGTGTTGAAGATGAAGACAAAGGGCAGGGCTACTGTCCGCAGGCTGTAGAAGAAAGCGGTGAAGCCTGTCCTGATCGCATCACCTCCCGACACAGCCGCCGCGGCGAAACTTGCAAGGCCCACCGGAGGCGTCACATCGGCCATGATCCCGAAGTAGAACACGAAAAGATGCACGGCGATCAGCGGCACGATCAGACCGGACTGCGCGCCCAGTTCAACCACAACACCTGCCATCAGCGAGGACACAACGATGTAGTTTGCCGTTGTCGGCAGGCCCATCCCAAGGATGAGGGACAAAAGACCGACCATCACCAGCATCAGAATGAGGTTACCACCCGAGAGGAACTCAACGAGATCCGCCATCACCTGGCCCACACCGGTGAGCGTCACGGTGCCCACGATCACACCCGCCGTCGCCGTGGCGAGGCCGATGCCGATCATATTGCGCGCACCGTCAATGAGACCCTGGATCAGATCCGCTACACCGGCCACAAAATTGGCAGGCAGCGCCCCCATGTTCCCGCGGAAAATCGCCTTGAGCGGGCGCTGCGTCAGCAGGATGACAAAGAGAAGCATGGTCGCCCAGAAGGCCGAGAGGCCCGGGGATTTCTGCTCGATCATCAGGAAATAGACCAGCACGATGATCGGCAGCAGGAAGTAAAGACCCGCTTTGTAGATCTCGCCCACCACAGGCAGCGTGACCTCTTCGGCGTTGGGATCATCGGGCTCGAGATCCGGCACCGAAGCCGCCAGCCACAAGAGCAGCACATAAGCGAGGAAGATCAGTGCCGAGAGGATCATCGCGGAGTTATCCGTGACGGCCACGATGGCTTTCACCGGATACTGTACGCCGTAGCACAGACCCGCGAAGCCCACGAAGAAGGCCGCCATGCCGCCGATGGTCTTGCCCATCGAAACCACGCGGTCGCCCAGTGTGGGCATGTTCTGCTTCACGGCTTCGAGGTGCACGATGTAGACCAGCGCGATGTAAGAGATCGAGGCCGGCAGGAAGGCATGGGTGATCACCTCAACATAGGAGATGCCCACATATTCCACCATCAGGAAGGCCGCAGCGCCCATGACGGGCGGCATGATCTGACCGTTGACCGAAGACGCCACTTCCACAGCGCCGGCTTTCTCAGAGGTAAAGCCCACGCGCTTCATCAGCGGAATGGTAAATGTACCGGTGGTAACGACGTTAGCGATCGACGAGCCCGAGATCAGGCCGGTCGCCGCAGAACCGACAACAGCCGCTTTGGCCGGGCCGCCCTTGAGGTGACCAAGTGCACCGAAGGCCATCTTGATAAAGTAATTACCGGCTCCCGCCTTATCGAGCAGCGCCCCGAAGAGCACGAAGAGGAAAACGAACTTGGTGGAAACGCCCAGGGCGATGCCAAAGACACCCTCGGAGGTGATCCACATGTGGCTCATGGCTTTTTGCAGAGACGCGCCTTTCCAGCGGATTACATCCGGCACGATTTCAGAAGAGCCGAAAAAGACATAGAGCAGGAAGATCGTGGCGATGATCGCCATCGCGGGCCCGAGCGCGCGACGCGCACCCTCAAACAGAATGATCAGGCCGGCAAGTGCGAACCACTTGTCCACGTCATCGGCAAGCCCGCCGGATTTAACGATCTTTTCGTAAAAGAAATAACCGTACATGGCCGTGAAAGCGCCAAAGAGCCCCAGAAACCAGTCCTGGATCGGGACATAATGGCGGGGGCTCGATTTGAGCGCGGGGTAGGCCATGAAGGCCAGGAAAATCGCAAAGGCGAGGTGGATCGACCGGTCGTTATTGATGATCGCCCCCGGCAGCAGAACATTGGAGAGCGGCGATGCAAGAACAACCTGAAAAAGCGACCAGACGACCGCGACGACCGCCAGCAACATGGCAACGGATCCGGTCGGATTGCGACCACCCGCGTCCGAGGCGGCGACCATTTCCTGAAGCTCGGCTTCGCTCAGGCCGCGCTTTTCGCCCGGTGTGTTGGATGTGTCAGACATTATTGCCCCCATGTTGGCATGCGCCCCGGTTTTCCGGTGTGCGCGTTGACCCTGGTGTCAGGGTATGGGAGGGGCGTTTGCCGCCCTCTCCCGGTTCTTAATTCGTCAAAGAGTGAAGACCCGGATTATTCGATCCAGCCCTTTTCTTTGTAGTACTTGGCCGCACCGGGGTGCAGGGGTGCAGAAAGACCCGCTGTCGCCATTTCCTCTGCTTTAAGGTTGGCAAATGCAGGGTGCAGACCTTTGAAGTCTTCGAAGTTATCGAACACAGCCGCCACAACCGCATAGACGGCATCTTCGCTGACCGCAGTGGAGGAGACGAATGTTGCACCCACACCAAAGGTGGTCACATCATCGTCGGTGCCGCGGTACATCCCACCGGGAATGCTTGCTGTCCGGTAGAACGAGTTGTCGGCAATCAGCTTGTCGATTGCTTCGCCGGTCACATTGACAACGATGGAATCGCAGGCAGTCGACGCTTCCTGAATGGAGCCCGACGGGTGTCCCACGGTGTAGATCATCGCATCGATCTGGTTGTCGCAAAGAGCAGCGGACTGCTCAGCGGCTTTCAGCTCGGTTGCCAGAGCAAGGTCACTCATTTCCCAGCCCATGGCGTCCATCACGACTTCCATCGTGCCGCGCTGACCGGACCCGGGGTTGCCGATGTTGACGCGCTTGCCTTTGAGATCCTCGAAAGACGAGATGCCCGCATCGGCACGTGCCACAACGGTGAAGGGCTCAGGATGTACCGAGAAAACCGCGCGCAGTTCCTCAAAGGGACCTGCATCTGAGAAGTCAGAGGTACCGTTATAGGCATGGTACTGCCAGTCGGACTGCGCCACGCCGAACTCAAGCTCGCCGGCACGGATGGTGTTGATGTTGTAAACCGAACCACCTGTGGACTCAACTGAACAGCGGATGCCGTGGTCTTTGCGGCCCTTGTTGACCAGACGGCAGATCGCGCCACCTGTCGGATAGTAAACACCGGTCACACCACCTGTACCGATGGTGATGAACTCTTCGGCCATCGCGACCGGCGCCATCAGCATCGCAAGGCACGAGCCCGCTGCCGTCATTTTAAACCTGTTGAACATAAGTAATCTCCCTTTTGGTTTTTGTCGTCTTTTATCCGTCCTGCACTTCGTGCAACTGACGGCTGTTTCGTTCCACCTCATCGATCCGGGCCCGTGATCCGTCGCTGCCGATACCGGCAAGCATCCCGATCAGTGTTTCTGCAAAGCAAAGGCTGGCCGCATAAGATGAAAAGAAATTCGGTGACTCACTTGGAATGATGAACTGCGCTGACGCGTGTTGCAAGGCCGGACAGGTATGGGTGTCCGTAATGACCACCACAAAGGCACCTTTGCCCCGTGCAAGGGCAGCAGCGTGCACAGCACGCGGCGCAAAGGGCGGTTTTGTCACGATAATCAGCGCATCCCCCGGCCCGAGTGCGGCCAGTTCCGCGCCGAGCAGCGACCCGGTGCGCCCCGCCATCCGCCAGTTATCAAAGAGCAGGCTTGCCTGATAGGTCATCTGACAGGCCACTCCGGATGAGGCCAGCTCTCCCATCACCAGCACCAGGCGCGCGGTATGCAGGCGGTGCACAACCCGTTCAAGCGCCGGTTCGTCGATCTGGTCTGCCAGCCGGTGAATGTTGTCGGCGCAGGCTGAAAGATGGGCGCGCATAAAGCCTTCCCCGCTGTCTTCCTGCATGTCGGTAAGCTGTTTGAGGCGATCGGGACGGCGTTTATTGACCCGCTGGTCCATCGCAATCCGGATATCGCCCCGCAGCGCGCCGAAGCTGTCATAGCCGAGCGCCCGCGCCAGCCGTGAAAAGGAGGCCGGTGCCACGTCACTTTCTTCGGCGACAGAGCGCAGCGACCGGGTTGCGACGTCGAAAGGGTTGCTCACTACGTAATCCGCAGCCTGCTTCAGCCGGCCGCTCAGATCGTTATATCGTGCAGCGATGCGTGTATCGAGTGGCGCAGCCACAAAGTCCCCCCGGGATCGAATCTTGTCGCAGAGGGTTCATTTGTTTCAATACATTGTCAACTTGTGCACCATGTGTTTCAGTTTCCTGACCGGTCAGCCAGGAGAACGCCGCGATGTCACACGTCTTTGCCCGCCATTCGAAAACCACCCCGCCTCAGGCCGCGACAGGTAAGGGCGTTTATCTCTATGACGCTGACGGAAAACAGTATTTCGACGGGTCGGGCGGGGCGGCTGTATCCTGTCTGGGGCACGGGGATCCGGATGTAATCGCCGCCATTCAGGCGCAGGTTGCTGAGCTTGCCTATGCGCACACCAGCTTTTTCACCTCTGCCCCGGCCGAGGAACTGGCCGACCGTCTGGTGGCCGAAGCGCCGGGCACGCTGGAAAAAGTGTACTTCGTTTCCGGTGGATCAGAAGCGGTTGAAGCCGCGCTGAAACTGGCGCGTCAGTACTTTGTCGAGAAGGGCGAGACCGCGCGCCGTCACTTCATCGCGCGCCGCCAGAGCTATCACGGCAATACGCTGGGCGCGCTTGCGACCGGTGGCAATGTCTGGCGCAAACAGGCTTTCGCGCCGATCATGGTCGATACCTCGCTGATCTCGCCCTGCTACGCGTATCGCGGTCAACAGGAGGGCGAGAGCGCTTTTGAGTATGGCCAGCGGGTCGCCAATGAGCTTGAGACAGAACTCGAACGCGTCGGCCCCGGGACCGTCATCGCCTTTGTGGCTGAACCGGTCGTGGGGGCGACCCTCGGTGCTGTGGCGCCGGTCGAAGGGTATTTCAGACGGATCCGCGAGATCTGTGACAAACACGGAATTCTGCTCATTCTCGATGAGGTCATGTGCGGCATGGGCCGGACGGGCAGCCTGTTCGCCCATGCGCAGGAAGACATTACTGCCGATATTGTCACCATCGCAAAGGGGCTCGGCGCCGGCTATCAACCGATCGGCGCGATGATGTGCACCGCTGAGATCCACGACACGATCGCCGGGGGCTCCGGCTTTTTCCAGCACGGGCATACGTATATCGGCCATCCCACGGCCTGTGCCGCGGGCAATGCAGTGCTGAGCAAACTCACAGGCGGGCTTGTGGAAAAATGTGCCGCGATGGGCGACAAGCTGCAGGCAGCACTGCACTCTGAATTCGGCCAGCACCCGCATATTGGTGATATACGGGGCCGGGGGCTTTTTCTCGGGCTTGAGGTCGTCGAGGACCGGGGCACCAGGAAACCTTTTGATCCGGCGAAAGCGGTGAATAAAAAGCTCAAGCAGACGGCCTTTGCCAACGGATTGCTGTGCTATCCGATGGGTGGCACAGTGGACGGGCAGAACGGCGACCATGTGTTGCTCGCCCCACCATTCATCATGGAAGACGAACATGTGGACGAGATTGTCGGGAAGCTGAAAAAGACTTTTGATGCAGTGCTTTGAATTGCCCGGTTAATCTGTTTTAAAGCCGATGCTGCGGATGAAACCGCCGAAATCCCCGCGTTGCGGTTCTGCATACATGTCAGCCCTGGTCCGGGACCAGGCGGGGCCGCCGGTTGCTGCACTGCGGCGCGCGTCATAGCCCTGGATCACCTCGTCTGAACAGTCCGAAAAGCGGTCAATATGTACTGTCGCATTCAGCGGCAGCCGCGGGCTCATGCGGGCCGTGTCAGCAGGGTAGCCGATGCCCATGCCGGCAACCGGAAACACATGATCGGGCAGTCCGAAGAGGTCGCGTACCGGCGCGAGGTGGTTGCGGCTCGTGCTGATGGGGCAGCATCCGAGGCCTGCAGCTTCCGCCGCCGCCATGAAAAACGCCAGCGCAATGCCGGCATCGACGCTTGCGTTGAAAAAGGCATCCAGGTGGTCGTTCGGGAAGGGCTGGTCATGCATTTTCTGCATCTGGCGCTGCCGCCGGTTATTGGCCAAAAAGATCACGAAATGCGGGGCATCAGCAATCCAGGCCTGCGCCGAGAGCAGTTCGCGCAGCGCCCGCCTTTGTTCCGGTGCGCTGACAATCAGGATGTCGCGCTGTTGCAGATCGCTCTTGGATGGCGCGCAAAGAGCAGCGGCCGCAAGGGTTTCCAGCGTGGCGTCGGGCACTGTGTCAGCCGTGAACGCCCGGCAGGATCCGCGCGCCGCCAGCGAGGTCAGAAACGGATGGCTCTCCAGCCCCTCAGGAACGCCCGGGGCCTCTCCGAAACGGGCAGTCAGAAGATCGCTTAGTCTGCTCCCGGCCATCAGATTGCCCGTCGTAATTTGTAAGAAATACTTACGAAAACCATAAGAACATATTCCTTTTCGTTAGCTTTGCTCCACGTTATATCTCGGGCAGCCAATAAAACACGTCAGGAGCCCCGGGTGGACGGTCAGTCGCAAACAATGGATGTCTCGGTCTGGCGGGGCGGCGAGGACGGTGCTTATCAGACATACCAGGTGCCTGCCTATGAGAGCCAGACAATTCTCGACGTGGTCTCGTGGATTCAGCAGTACGAAGACCCCACTCTGACCTATCGCTTTGCCTGCCGCGTGGGCATGTGCGGCTCCTGTGCGATGATGGTGAACGGTGAGCCGCGCTGGACCTGCAGAACCCACGTCAAAAAGGTGCTGACCGACGGCGCCATAAAAGTAGGCCCTCTGAGAAATCTGCCTGTAATCAAGGATCTGGCGGCTGATATGGATCCGTTTTTCGACAAATGGGTGGCCGCAGGTGGCGTGCATACCCCCTCGGCCAGCCGCGATGAGCCGATAGCACCCGTTGACCCGGACGGCTATGACCGGGTCACGGCAAGTGCGGGCATCGAATGCATCAACTGCTCGGTCTGTTATGCGGCCTGCGACACGGTGGCGGGCAATGACGATTATCTCGGGCCTGCGGCGCTGCAACGCGCCTGGACACTTTATAATGACACCAAACACGACAACCGCGCGGGGATTCTCGATGCCGTATCGGGGGCGGGCGGGTGTCACAACTGCCACTCGATGGGAAGCTGCACATTCTACTGCCCCAACGAGCTTGATCCGATGGCCGCCATCGCCGGTCTGAAACGTGAAACGGCGCGCAGTTTCTTCCGCAACCGAAAGGGATAAGATGCTGAACCTGCAGTTATATATGGCGCAGCGTATCACCGCATTGATTATGGCACCGCTGGCGCTCGGGCATATTGCAGTGATGATCTACGCGGTGCAGGGCGGACTGAGCGCGGGCGAAATTCTGGGTCGTACGCAGGGGTCGATCTTCTGGTTCGCTTTTTACGGCACCTTTGTGCTGGCGGTATCCGTGCATGCCGCCATCGGTCTGAGGGTGATCATCCATGAAACCTTCGGGACGCGCGGCGCGGCACTGACGACACTGAGCTGGGGCATCGGGCTTGTGCTCTTTGCCATGGGCGGCAGAGCGGTCATGGCCGTCACCGGGGGCGGCGTATGATGCGGCCTGCACGCGCCCATCCGCTCTGGCTGGCCTTTGTGCTGCACCGGGTCTCCGGGGTGGCTCTCGCGCTCTTTCTGCCGCTGCATTTTTATGTGCTGTCGCTTGCACTCACGGCGCCGGAACGGCTCGATGGTTTTCTGACCTTTGCCGAGCAACCCCTTGTTAAGGTTGCAGAGTTCGGCCTCGTTTTTCTGCTTGCTGTGCACACTGCGGGCGGGTTGCGCCTGATGGCGATGGAATGGCTGCCCTGGTCCGCGCCGCAGAAATCACTGGCCGCGGGTGCGGTGGGCTTTGCCGTGCTGCTTTCGGGCACATTCTTTTTACAGGTGATCTGACCATGACCCGTGACATTGACCGCCATGACACTGACATTCTGATCCTCGGCACCGGCGGCGCGGGTCTCTTTGCTGCACTGCACGCCCAGCAATCCGCCCCGCCAGGCACGAAAATCACCATCGCCGTGAAGGGGCTGATCGGCAAATGCGGCTGCACCCGCATGGTGCAGGGGGGGTATAACGTGGCGCTGGGGGGCGGCGACACGGTCGAGCGGCACTTCATGGATACGATACAGGGCGGCAAATGGCTGCCTGATCAGGATATGGCCTGGCGGCTTTGCGAACAGGCAGTGGTGCGTATCCGTGAACTGGAAAACGAGATCGGCTGCTTTTTCGACCGCAATCCGGACGGCACGCTGCACCAGAAAGCCTTTGCCGGGCAGACGGCGGACCGCACGGTGCACAAGGGCGATCTGACAGGTATCGAGATCATCAACCGGCTGATGGAACAGGTGCTGGCGCGCCCGGTGGAAAAGCTGCAGGAGCACCGCGCCATTGGCCTTGTGCCGACGAAAGACAAAACCGCGCTGGCAGGCGTGCTGATGATCGACATGCGCACCGGTAAGTTCCGGTTTGTGCGGGCGAAAACGGTGCTGATGGCCACGGGGGGCGGCCCGACCATGTACAAATACCACACGCCCAGCGGGGACAAAGCCATGGACGGGCTCGCCATGGCCCTGCGCGCAGGGCTGCCGCTGCGGGATATGGAGATGGTGCAGTTTCACCCCACCGGGCTGCTTGCGGGCGATCACAGCCGGATGACCGGCACGGTGCTCGAAGAGGGGCTGCGCGGCGCTGGCGGGCAGCGGCGGAACGTTGCCGGTCAGCAGTTCATGTTCGATTACGACGCCAAGGGTGAGCGCGCGACCCGCGATGTCGTGAGCCGGGGCATGTATGCCGAAATGCGCAAGAACAATAACCCCGAGCAGAAGGGACTTTTTATTTCAATGGCGCATCTGGGTCCGGATCTGGTGCGCAGGAAGTTCAAAGGCATGGTCAAACGCTGCGAGGACAGCGGCTTCGATCTGGCCGCCGGGCGTGTTGAGGTAGTGCCAACGGCGCATTATTTTATGGGCGGCGTGGTGGTCGATACCGACACGCGCACGGCCCTCGAAGGGCTCTATGTGGCCGGTGAGGATGCGGGCGGGGCCCACGGCTCCAACCGTCTGGGCGGCAATGGTGTGGCAAACTCTACCGTCTATGGCGGGATTGCAGGGGACACCATGGGTACGGATATTCGTCGCATGAGCGCCCTGCGCGAGCCCGATGAAGAGGTGCTGGCCGCCGAAATGGAGCGCGCTCTGCGTCCGCTGCGCCAGACACCGGCGCTGGTGCAGCCCCTGCGCAACCGTCTGCAGGAGGCGATGTGGGAAGAGGTCGGCGTGATGCGCACCGCCGCTGGCCTGAAACGCGGTCTCGAGCGCATCGATGAGATCAGCGCGGAGCTTTTGCAGACCGGCGTGGCCGCTGACAATCTGGCGTTCAACCTGACCTGGCACGACTGGTTAAATCTTGCGTCCCTCTGTGAGGTATCCGGGGTGATCGCCCGCGCGGGGCTTGCGCGCGAAAACTCCCGGGGCGCGCATTACCGCGAGGATTTCCCCGACGAGGGGGATCTGGTGGACAGCTATTTCACCATCGCCCGGATGCAGGGCGACCGCCTCGAGGTTGGCCGTGAAGACGTGAAATTTACCATCGTCCGGCCCGGCGAGACAATTCTTCCCGAAGGGGAGCCCGAAACACTGGTGGCAGCACAATGATAGCAATTGATCTGATCCGGAATACCGCAGAGCGCCTGATGGAAAAGGCCGCCATCGAGATCCCTGAAGATTATCTCGACGGTCTCAAAGCAGCGGCGAAAACCGAGGACGGAGACCTTTCATCCTTTGTTCTCAAAGCGATGCTGG
This sequence comes from uncultured Roseobacter sp., assembly GCA_965365545.1. Classification (GTDB taxonomy): domain Bacteria; phylum Pseudomonadota; class Alphaproteobacteria; order Rhodobacterales; family Rhodobacteraceae; genus Roseobacter. The sequence goes on from CBDUCB010000042.1 coordinate 16,882, forward strand.
ACAATTATGAAGCGGCCAAAGAAGACCGCCGGGCGATGTGCGGCGACACCGGCGTGCCGCGCTGGTTTGTGAAAATGGGCAATGAGGCGCGCGTCGAGGGCGGTCCGGTCGCACTGGAAGCAGCACTGCGGCGTGCCACTGCCAGCGCAACCAGTGCCGTGCCGCTGCGCCCCAACCGGGTGCACCCGCTCTGGCGCACGGATCACAACAACAATGTCGGCATCGGCGCGCCTGAAATTGAATACGGCTTTGAGCCTGAGGGCGAGTGGATCGATCTTATCACCGTGCACAAAGGCGGGCTTTTTGGCACGGACTACCGGATGCTCTTCCCCTCCGACGGGGTGCAGGGCATCAAACGGTTCTATCTCGACAGCCTGATGGCCTTTGGCAAACGCGGGCTGGCCTGTCAGCCGGCGATCATCGGCATCGGGCTCGGGGGCTCAAAAGACACCTGCATGGTGCTGGGTAAGCGCGCCTCGACGCTGCGCACCGTTGGCAGCCGGAATTCGGATCCGAAGATCGCGGCGATGGAGGATGAATTTAAAGATCTCGGCAATTCCATCGGCATGGGTGCAATGGGATTTGTCGGCAAAAACATGGTGATAGATTGTAATATTGAAGTCGGCTACTGCCACACCGGCGGCATGCAGATGTCGGTGCATGCCTTTTGTTTGTCCTCGCGCCGGGCCGTTGCGCGGCTGTTCCCCGACGGTCGTGTTGAATACCGCACTGATCCCGACTGGTTCACCCCTTACCAGCGCCGCGAAAGCGTGGACTGGGAGCCGAGCCTGGAGGCCGCCCAATGAGCCTGCGCGAAGTCACCCTGAGCACAACACCGACTGCCGGGGCCGTCGCTGATCTCAGGCTTGGCGACATCGTCTATCTCGACGGGCTGATCTATACCGCGCGCGAGGGTGTTTACATGCGCGCGCTGGAGGAAAAGGCCAATATCCCGCTGGAACTGCCCTCGCAGAGTGCCGCCAATTTTCACTGTTCGCCGGCGGCGGTGATCCGCGAGGACGGCTCGTTCGATCTTGGCGCAGTGACGGCGACCGCGAGCTTTCGCTTTGCCAAATGGCTGCCTGAATGGATGGAAAAAACCGGCGCGCGGCTGATCATCGGCAAGGGCGGGATGTCGTCAAAGGATTACAAGGAGTATTTCGTGCCCAACGGGGCGGTTTACCTCTCTACCGTGGGCTACGGGACCGGTGCGCTTTTAGGGCGCGGGGTCGAGACGGTTGAGGCCGTGCACTGGCATGAGGAACTGGGCATTGCCCAGGCAATGTGGGTCATTCGCGCGCGGCGCATGGGGCCCTTTATCGTGGCGTCAGATATGAACGGTGACTGTCTTTTCGAGCGGGAAAACGCGAAGATCCAGCACAACATCGAACGGATTTATGAGGGCACCAAACCCGCCGTGATGCGCCGCTATGGTGAAACCGACGACAAATCGGACGAAATCATCGGCTAAAGCCCGTGCTCTGCCATGACCTTTTTCACTGACGGGCGTTCTTTCATCGCCAGCATATGCGCGTGGATTTTCGGATAACCCACAGTGTCGATCCCGTTGGCCCCGAGCCAGCGGTGCACCAGAAAAAGATAGGGGTCGCAATAGGAGAACTCTTCTCCCATCGCCCAGGGGCCCCGGAGCAGGTGATCTTCGATCAGCTGCGCGCATTCGGCCATGTTCTCCGGTACTTTCTTCTTCATCGCGTCAATCGCATCCGGATCATCGGCAAAGCGCGCCCCGCGCAGTTTATGCGCAAACGCAGGGTGCATCGTGGCGGCCAGGTACATGCAGAACGACTGCGCCCGGGCAAAGGTGAACGGGTCCGCGGGCGCAAGACCCGTCTCAGGGTGGACCTGTGCGAGATACGCGAGGATTGCGGGGTTTTCGGTCAGCACACCGTGGGGCGTCTGCAATGCCGGTACCCGGCCCCGCGGATTTATCGCAAGGTACTCGGGGGCCTGATGGTCCTGATCGGGGATTGAAAGCACCTGCGTTTCATACGTGGCACCGATTTCCTCAAGCAGGATATGCGCTGCAAGCGCGGATGTGCCTTTGGCCATATAAAGCGTGTACATAGTCTCTCCCCTGATGCGCGCGTCAGGATGGTGCAATGTCAACTGAGGTCAAGAGCCAGTGTCTGAAACGGCATGATCGCTTCGGGCAGCGTGTCAATGCCGAGGCCGGGCAGGGGGCTGATGCGCCAGATGCCTCCCTGCGCCGGGTCGCCGCCGAAAAAGGCATCGCGCAGCGGGTTGGGATTCACGTCAAGTTCCAGCAGCCCGTCGCCGCCCGTTGCCGCCAGCAGATGCGCCGAGGCCACCAGCCCGATGCCGCCGCCCAGAAAATGCGGACAATAGGTAAGGCCCGCTTTCAGAGCGCGCCGCGCCACGCGGTAGCACCCTCCGACGCCCCCCCATTTGGCAACATCGGGTTGCACAAACCGCAGCGCACCTGCGGCAATGGCTGCCTCGAACTCCGCGTCACCCGAGATGTTTTCGCCCGCCGCCAGCGGTATATCCGCACGGCCCGCGAGGCTCTGCCAGTCGGAGACGGGTCGATCCGCGGCAACCGGTTCTTCCAGCCAGCCGATCCCGAGATCTGCGGCCCCGGTCATAAACGTCTGTGCCTGTGGCAGGTCCCAGGCCTGGTTGGCATCTGTAAAAAGGCCTTCGCCGGGGGCCAGCCCCTTGCTGAGTGCGGCCAGTCGGGTCAGATCACCGGCCATATCGAAACCGATCTTGACCTTAAAACGGGTGATGCCGCGCGCCCGGGCGCTTGCGATATCTGGATCAGCCCGCGCAATCGCGATGCCACTGGCATAAACGGGCACGTCGCCTGAGGC
>CBDUCB010000043.1:0-19591 GCA_965365545.1 uncultured Roseobacter sp.
CGGCAGCACCTCGACCACGACGAAGCCTTCCACCACCCCGCCGGCACCATCGGTCGCCGTTACTGTGAATGTGTCGGTGCCCGCGAAATCGGGGTTCGGAACAAATTCAAAGGTGCCGTCGGGGTTGAGCGATGCGCTCCCGTTGTCAGGTGCGTCCGTGATGGCGAAAGTGACCCCCCCGACCCCGCCGCTGATGACGGTCACATCACCTGTGACGGCAGTGGCATCCTCGAAGGCCGAAACAAGAACCACCGGCGGTTCGGTTGGCTGTTCGAGCAGGTTGAGCCCTTCGTCAAAGGGATTGAATTCCTGCGTATCCTCTCCTTCGATGCCCGGCGGCTGTTCGATTGCGCCGGGCTCGTCCACGGAATCGACTTCCAGATCAGCGCCCGCGCCGCCGTTGTTGATATCCGGTGCGGACTGGCCACCCGCGTCCCCGAGTGACACAAACGTATCGCCGGCCTCGACCCGGTTTACGGCGCTGCGGAAGGCGGCAAAGGCTTCGGCGATAAGAAGATTATCGCTGGCATCATCATCCAGCGTACGAAGTATTTCGCGGCTTTCACCGTTGCTCGACACCAGCCATTTGACGTCTGTGCCACTGATGTTGGCGAGCAGATTGCCCTGAAGATCAAAGACCTCAATCAGGCCGACATCTCCGTCCGGGTCGCGGGTCAGTGTGATTTCACTGGTCACCACGCCTGCATCTGAGCCAACCGAGACAAGCACCGTTGTACCCCGGATGCCCATGGTGGATGTGGGCGTACTGACTTCCATGCCACCGGTTTTGGCCACCTGACCCGCAATAAAGACGAACCCGCCCTGGATGAGACTGAAACTGCCGGAATTGTCATTGGCATCGGGGTCAAAGATCAGTTCATCAATGACCATGCGCGATGCGGAAGACAGCGTGAAAATCGTGCCGTCCACGAATGTCACAGACACCGAAGCGCCGTCAGCGGTGATCAGAACATCCTGCTGGAAAACCTTTGTACCGATCTGCAACGTCTCCATGGTGCCATCGACGCGCTGCACCGTTGCATTTCCCGCTGCCGTCTCGACCTGTCCGATTGCGGCCGACGCCCCGGCCGGCGAAGCACCGGCCTGAGCATACTGCCCCGGAGCCACTGGACCTGCGAGCAGTTCCACCAGTTCACCACGCAGCACCGCGCCGTCAGGAGCAAAAAGATCGGCGGGCGCAGATCCCGCAAAATACCCCGGCAGATAAAGATCAGATGCACCGTCAAAACTGATGGTGAGATCATTGCCACTGCGTGAAAATACACCGCTGAAGAGCTGGGCAGCGTCGGGTATAATGATACGCCCTGATGCGTCCGCCTCCGGCGTTACCTGCGCCGGCGAATTCTGAATGTTTTCTGTAATCTGCAAAGACACGGCGTTAATTCCCCGTTGCGCAATCTCAGACATTTTTACTGATACACATCCGGTGCGTCTGTGAAGAACCACACACTACGCCGCACAAAAGACAAAAAAATGACTTAATCACACTAAAAGCAGTACCTTAGGACATTTATTAACAAATTGTAAACAAAGGAGCCGGTTGCGCAGGGTTGATCCCGAATGCGATTCAGTGCCTTAGTTGACGCAGGGTCAGTGAATACATCGCTTACGCCCGGATTTCATTGGCTTTTCAGGCCTTCAGGACAGGGCAGCCGTGCAGGAGTGGTTTTCAAAATGGCTCGGGTGGGTCCGTGTCGTCGCCTTTGTTGGCCTGATGCTGGGACTGGTGATTCGCGTTGGCGACCCGCAGGTCGTTGCAACACTGCGAAATGCTGCGTTTGACTTCTATCACCAGTCCAAACCGCGTGAGATGACCTCTCTGCCGGTCGCGATCATCGACGTTGATGATAACAGTATTGACGAGATCGGACAGTGGCCGTGGCCGCGTACCCGCATCGCCGAAATGGTCGATCTGGCGACACAGGACGGTGCCGCAGCCATCGGATTTGATATTGTATTCTCGGAGCCCGACAGGCTGTCCCCCCCCCAGATCGCCCGCGACAACCCGGATATGCCGCCCGGGCTGGCCTCCGGGCTCGCGGCGCTTCCCGAAAACGACGCGGTGCTCGCGGATGCCTTTGCCCGGTCGCGCGTGATTGTCGGTCAGGCCACGGTCCGCACTCAGGCGGGTAATCGCAGCGAAAAACGAGAAATGATCGACCGGCCGCCAGCGCTGATCGGGCCCGATCCGACGCCCTATCTGCTCAGTTTTCCGGATATCCTGCTTAACCTGCCAGCGCTGGAGCAGAACGCATCGGGCCACGGTATGTTTGCGACCCGCCCGGATGCCGACGGGGTTTACCGGCGGGTGCCTCTGGTGATGCTGGTGCAGGGCAAAATCCGGCTGGGGCTGACGCCCGAACTGCTGCGGGTGGCCACGGGCGGCGGAACATACGCGATCCGCACCAATGATGCCGGCATCGAGGGCGTCGTACTGGCGCGCCAGCTGATCCCGACGGCACAGGACGGTACCGTCTGGCCTTATCTCACGCCGTCGTCACAGTCGCGCTATGTTGCGGCCGCAGATCTGCTGACCGGCCGGATGCCGCCCGGTCGCCTTGCCGGCCATCTTGTGCTCGTCGGCACCTCTGCCATCGGCCTTGAGGATTTCCGCGCCACACCGCTTGGTGTGCCCATGGCCGGGGTCGAAATACATGCCCAGGTTCTTGAAAATATCATGGCGAAAACGCTGCTGAGCCGGCCGAATTTCACCATCGCGGTAGAGCTCGTGATCACATTCACGCTGTGTGCGATGGTGATCATCTTTGCGCCCAGTCTCTCTGGCCGCGTGCTGATTGTCTCATCTGTTCTGTTGCTTGGCGCCTATGTCGGCACGTCTTACTATATGTTCTGGCAAAACCGGATATTGCTCGACCCGACCTTTCCGGTTCTCGCCACGACCACCGCGATTATGCTGATTTCCACCGTCAATTACCTGCGAGAGGAGCGCCAGCGACAGCAGATCCGGAGCGCCTTCGGGCAGTATGTATCCCCCGATCTGGTGGAACAGCTGAGCAAAAATCAGGGAAAACTGACACTCGGGGGAGAGTCCCGCGAATTGACGCTGCTTTTCAGTGATGTGCGCGGGTTTACAGCAATTGCAGAAGGCTTCCGGGATAATCCCGAAGCGCTGACCCTGCTGATGAACCGGTTTCTGACGATCCTGTCACAGGCGATCATGGATCATAAAGGGACAATTGATAAATTCATGGGTGACGCGGTGATGGCTTTCTGGAACGCGCCACTCGATAACCCCGATCATGCCCGCGAGGCCTGCAGTGCGGCCCTGCGGATGATCGCGGATGTGGAAGAGTTCAATGCCCGCCGCATGAGTGAAAGCAGCGCAAAAAAGGCTGCGGGCAAAAAGAAACATCTGCCCTCCGGGGATGTGCAGCGGATCAATGTCGGTATCGGGATAAACACCGGCCAGTGCGTGGTCGGCAACATGGGCAGCGAAACCCGGTTTGACTATACGGCCCTCGGGGATCCGGTCAACGTGGCGTCGCGGCTTGAGGGTCAGTCGCGGTACTATGGCTGCCCGATTATACTTGGCCAGACAACGGCGGGAGAGGTCCGCGGCAGCTTTGCCATGATGGAGCTGGATATGATCCGGGTGGTGGGCAAGGAGGTGCCTGAAAACATCTTTGCTTTGCTGGGCGATCAGCAGATGCAGAACGATCCGGCCTTCCTGCGCGCCTTTGGCCGCAACGGTCTGATGCTGCAGGCCTACCGCGAGCAGAACTGGGATGCCGTGGAAGAGGCGCTGCCGCGCCTGCGCGCGGAATTCCACGCTCTGGGGATCGGCCTGGAGGATTATATCGATATGTATGAAGCCCGGGTTGCCGATCTGCGTGCCGCTCCGCCGGGGCCCGGCTGGGACGGCGTTTACGCCTCGACCCGCAAGTAATCAGCGCTCCCGGAAAGCTTCGCCCCGGGCCCGCAGAACCGGTTTCGCCAGATAAGACAGCACGGTTCTCTCGCCGGTCCGGATATCGACCTGTGCAATCATGCCAGGTGTGATCGGCAACGGGTTTTCGTCCGTACCCAGATAGGATTTTTCCGTGCGTACGATGACCCGAAAGCTTTCGACCCCCTCGCCCGTGGTGATGGTATCCGCACCGATGCGGACAACTTCACCATCCAGCGCACCGTAAATCAGATAGTCATATGCCGAGATCTTGACCGAGGCCGCCTCACCGGTGCTGACAAAGGCGATATCGCGCGGCCCCAGATCCGCCTCGATCAGCAGGCTGTCGTCGATGGGCACAATCTCGATCAGGGCCGCACCTGGCTGGACCACGGCACCGATGGTTGTTGTGTGCACCCGGTTGATGGTGCCGCGCACCGGCGCGCGCAAACGGGCCCTCGTGATACGGTCATTGGCACTGCGCAGCGTCTCCTGCACCACCGCCAGCTCCAGCTGCAGCGTCGCCAGCCGCTGACGGGCCGACAGCACATAGGCAGAGCGCGCGGCCCCGATCTGATTCTGCGCCTCACGTATGGCGGCCTGCAGGCGCGGCTCGCCGGCTTCGCTCACGGCCAGATCCCCGTTGAGCTCAGCAAAACGCGACTGCAGTCGCAAAAGCTCGATCTGCGGCACGAGCCCGCGGTCAAACATATCCTGTGTAAGGCTGATCTCCTCCGCCAGCGGGGCGATGACGGCGCGTGTGCGCTCCCTGATCGCGCGCAGCTCATCAAGTTCGCTGCTGCGCTGCATCAGTTGCGACTGCAGCACCTCAAGCTCGCGTTTGAGCTGTTCGCGGCGTGAAATAAAAACCTGCTCCTCGGCGGCTGTAGCCAGCGGATTACGCACCACCAGACCGGGCGGAAAATTCAGCGCGCTGGCATAGACAGCCTCTGCCTCCAGCCGGGTCATTTCCGCGAGCAGGGCCTCTTCGCGCTCCATGAGTTCGCCGCGCTCTGCGTCAAATCTTGTATCGTCGATTTGCATCAGCACTTCGCCTGCGCCGACGATATCGCCTTCCTGAACTGAAATCTCGCGCACGATGCCGCCCTCGGCGCTCTGCACAACCTGAACCTGCTGAGACGGGATTACCCGGCCCGTGGCCCGTGCCGTTTCTTCGATCTCAAAAGAGGCGGCCCAGAAAAGAAACGCCGCAAGCCCTGCGGCAACGGCCAGCAACAACCTCCAGGGCCCGCGCTCACGTACAGCAGCTTCGGCGGCCGTGATGTTGTTGGCGAAATCGTCTTCAATCCGGCTGCCGAACATCTTCAGTCCTCCCGGTGCCCGCAGCCCCCATAGAGCGCAGTTTCTGCATCACCTGATCGCGCGGACCATCAAGCACCGCGCGCCCCTGATCAATCACGATGAGCCGGTGTGCCATGGCGGCGAGAGACTGGCGGTGCGTACAGATCATCATGCCGGTGCCGGCTGCGTTGAGGTCCTGAAGGCGCGCGATAATCTGGCCCTGCATGCGCTGATCCATCGCATTCGTCGGTTCATCCAGAAACAGCATCGCGGGTTCACGCAACAAAAGACGCGCCAGCGCCACACCCTGGCGCTGACCGCCCGAGAGCCGCCTGCCCTGCTCACCGATAAAAAGATCGAGCCCCTCAGGGGTCGCCGCCAGAAACTCATCCATGGCCGCATACCAGAGCGCGCGGTGAATGGCCTCATCTGTGGCCCCCGGCGTACCGATCACCAGGTTTTCGCGCAGGCTGCCGGTGAACAGCTCAGGTGTCTGCGGCAGATAGCCGATGCCGCGGCGCAGCTCTGCCGGCTCAAACTGCTCAATGGAGATACCGTCAATCAGAACAGTGCCGCTGTCTGCCGGAATGAGCCCGCTGATTATTTTTCCGGCGGTTGTTTTGCCTGAACCCACACGGCCCAGAAGCGCCACGCACTCACCGGGTTTCACCTCAAAACTCAGGCCATCGAGCGCAGGCACCTGCGCTTGCGGATAGCGGAAGTTTACTTTGTGCAGGCTCACGCTTCCCTGTCGCACCGCTGCATCCGAGCCAACCGGGCCCTGCTCATCCACTGGCAGCTTCATGAATCCGTTCAGTGCCGCGAGCGCACGGAAGGCGTATTGCGCGCGGAAAATGGTCTGAGCGATTGTGCCAAGCGGGGCCAGGACACGGCCCGCCAGAATATTGGCCGCAATGAGCCCGCCGATGGTGATCCGGCCTTCTGACACCAGAAAGACACCCCAGACAATGATCAGGACGCTGACCGATTGCTGGACGAGCATGGTGCCGTTGGAGGCAACGCCCGACCAGAACCGCGTGCGCCCGCTGACCTGAGAGGATGCGGCCACGGCGGTTTCCCATTCACGCTGCATGACCGGTTCTGCGCCAAGGCTCTTGATGGTCTCAATGCCGGCCAGGGTTTCCACCAGCACCACATGACGCTTGGTGGCCATCTGCTGCGCACGGTCCGCCGCCCGGCCAAGGGGCAGCTGTGCCAGCAGCGCCAGTACCAGAACCACAGGCACGGCACAGAGCGGCACAAAGGCCACCGGCCCCACGATGAAAAAGAGCGCCGCCACAAAGATGCCGATGAAGAGAACATCAATAATGGCGACAAAGGTGGCCGAGGCAAAAAACTCCCGCACCACTTCGAAATCGCGGATCGTGCTGGCAATGCCCGCCGCCCCGCCCGGCCGGTCGAGCAGACGCGCCTGCAGGGCCTGACGAAAGAGCGAGGCGGCCACTTTAAGATCAACGCGGCGTCCGACGTTTTCGAGGACATTGGCGCGGATGGTACGCACCATGAAATCCAGCGCCAGTGCGAGGCCAACACCCACCGCAAGCGTCCAGAGCGTCACATACGCGAGGTTGGGTATCACCTTATCATAGACGTTCATGACAAAGAGCGGCAGGGCCAGAGCCAGCAGATTAAGCAACAGCGCAGCAATCACCACCTGAGCCCAGTTGGCCCGGTTGGCCCGCACCGGGGCCCAGAACCAGTGGCCGCGAGGCGCTGACATCCGGGCGGCCTGAGGGGAGAGCATGGCGGCCGCGCGGTCATCTGCCACCGTTACCAGCAGCAGCTGCGGACCGATCATCCGGCGCAGTTTGCGCAACGGAATTTCTTCGGTATGGCTGCCGCGCGCAGGATCGGTCACTTCTGCGGTTTTTCGGCCCGGCAGTCCTGTCACGATGAGCGGTGTGCCCTCTTTGCGGAATACCACGAACGGCAGGGCCACAGGGTCAGTCGCGGCGGGATCGCGCAGAATAATACGCGCCCGCAACCCGATCGTCTCAAGGGCGCGGGCAAGTGCCGCGGGGTCGCTGAGTTCAAGACCACCGGGCAGGCGCGCCCGCACTGCGGCCTCTGACCAGGGACGGCTGAAGGCCTGCGCCAGCCAGTGCAGGACCTTCAGGTCAGGAGACACATCGCCGTCCGGTTCCGACGCAGGGGGACGCTCTGACACGGCCTTTGCGGCTGTGCCATCAGCGGGGGTCATTTCAGAGGCTCAATGGTCACGTTAAACACATTGGTCGGGCTGACTTTCGCCCGGTCCTGAAACTCCGGGTTCAGCGCCAGTTGTGCCTTTGGCAGCCCGAAGTGTTCGGCGAGCCGGCTCTGGGCTGCCAGTGCACGGTAGGTGCTGAAGACCAGCCCCGCTTCGGCGCCGACGCTTTCAAACTCCACGTTGAACCGCGCGCGCTCAACTTCGAGAAGGTCCAGCAGGGTGCGTTTTGCAGCTTCAAACTCATCGCCGTACACCTCGACGATGGAGCGGTTGATGCGCAGTTGTTCGCGCAACTGGCCTGAGCGTTCCAGGTTGGTGCGGTAGGTGTTCCAGGTCCGTGCCGAGAGCTCGCGCACTTCGCGCACGGCCACAGACTGTGCCGCCATCGCGCGGCTGTTCTGTGAGGCAATCGCGTTTCTCTCTGCGACCCGCCCGCCCTGCCAGAGTGTCCAGCGCAGACCGATCCCGATGGTCTCATCGGTCCGGGTGCCTGAAACACCGTTGCGGTTGATGTCGCGCGACAGGCCGGCACCCAGTGTCAGTTGCGGATAGCGGTCGGCCAGCGCCACCTCGCCCTCAAAGCGTGCCTGATCGATCTGGGTGCGGGCAAACTGCAGACGGTAGCTGTTCTGCAATGCCGTTGCGGTCAGCGCCTCCAGCGAGGCCGGTGCTGCGGCGCGCGGGGTGCTCATGCCACCCGTCGGCGGTCGTCCGACCACGCGCTCATAGCGCGCACTGGCATCGCGCAGCGCGCGCTGAACCTCGAGCTCTGCAAGCCGTGCTGAGCGGATCCTGTCTTCGATGGTCAGCTGGTCGCTGAAGGGCAGACGTCCACCGTCGACAAGGTCGGTCACGCGCCGGCCGATCTCCACGTGTTTTTCGATGTTACGTCGTGCGACCACAAGCAGGGCACGGTGACGATACACGTCGATATAGGCCTCGACAGCATTCAGCGCCATGGTCTCAGATGCATCGAGCAGACGATAGATACTGCCATCGACCCGCGCTGCACTGGCATAAACGAGGTTCGAGCGGCGAAAACCGTCAAAGAGAATGATCTCGGCACGCACACCAAGCTGATTGCGCGCCTTGGTCACATCGTTGTCGGCCGCCGAGAGCGAACTGGGATCATCCACACGCTGATATCCGGTCTCACCGGTCACCGTCACGACGGGCAGATACTGCCCTTCAAGCTCAAGCAGTTCCCAGGCGGCAGTGCGCATTTCAAATTCCGTGGCTTTAACCGACGGGTTTGTCGTCACGGCAAACCTGACAGCGTCGCGCAGGCTCTCCGCGGCCGCCGGGCTCAGAAATACCAGTGTAAAACACTGTATATAAATAAGAATTCGTATCAATTTAAAATAGTCCCCCGCCATGTTACCGGCCCCGGATAAGATCCGGTGACGTTACGGTATCCTGATCTGGGGAAAATGCAATCGCTTAGAAGACTGTTTGGTATAAACAAATTCCGCCCAGGGCGCATTTTCGGGGCGGGTGGATTGCCTTGCGTCCGGTGATCTCAGCCAGCGGCCCAGAGCAGCCAGATGCCGATCATGGCCACATATGTCAGCTGGTGCAAAGCCTGGTCAATCCCGGAGGCGCGCCAGTACGCGGCGTCGGCCGGCGTCAGGTTCTGATCCGATGTGAGACGCCCTTTCCACCAGTCGATGTGAAAGTGCAAGGCCCATTCTGCCAGCACCAGAGGAAGAAAGAACCCGACGGGCGCACCGATCAGCGCAAAGGCAATAGCTGAACCTGCGGCGTGAACCCCTGCATGCAGAAACCGGCCTGTGTGGAAATACTGATCGCGCCCGTCCAGCATACTACGGGTCTGAAGGAAGTAATCGCCAAACATGTGTTTGATCTGCAGCAAACACAAAAGCACCAGTAACGTACCAAAAGGTTCAGTCAATTCGTGTCCTTTCAAACACCGCAGCCTTAAGTCAGATTAATGCGATGAAGACCGGGCTGTAAATCCGCATCTCCCGCTAAACCCTGCCGGAAGCCCTGTTTCAGGGCTGCACATCAGATCATCTTGGTAATTTACCGCCGAAAGTACACGGAAAAAGTGAATCAATCGCGATAAAGCAATGAGTGACCGTTAGAGAAAATGTGAACTTTAGATGGATCTGCCGTCATGTGCAGCGTTTTTCCGCGCACATCCGCATGAATGCCGGGCAGTTTGCCGATGACGGAGGCGCCTTCCGGCGCTTCCTTTGCAAAATAGAGCTGTGTGACCTCGCCCAAAGCTTCGACGATTTCCACTTCACCGCGAAAGGCATAGTTTTCGGCGTCGGTCTGGATCATATCCTCGGGGCGGATGCCCACGTTGACCTTCAGCCCCATGTCGCTGTCCCGGGTGGGGATACCGGCTTCGATTTCGCCCTGCCCTGCTGCGACCCTGACCCGTGTGATCGGCCCCGTGCCGGTGATCTCTCCGGGCAGCAGGTTCATCGCAGGCGACCCGATAAACTGGGCCACGAATTCGTTCTCGGGCGTTTCATAAAGTTCCAGGGGGGTTCCGACCTGCGCGATGCCCTTGTTGGCAAGCACCACGATCCGGCTCGCCAGTGTCATCGCCTCGACCTGGTCGTGGGTGACATAAATCATGGTTGAATTGGGCATACTTTCTTTGAGCTGCGCGATTTCGATGCGTGTGGCGACACGCAGCGAGGCGTCGAGGTTCGAGAGCGGCTCGTCGAAGAGATACACCTTGGGGTCGCGCACGATAGAGCGGCCAATTGCAACCCTCTGGCGCTGCCCGCCCGAGAGTGCCTTGGGCAGGCGGTCCAGGTATTCGTCGAGCTGCAGTACTTTGGCAGCCCGGTTGACGGCTGCATCAATTTCTTCGGTAGATTTCTTTGCCAGCTTCAGCGCAAAGGCCATGTTATCGCGCACGGTCATATGCGGATAAAGCGCGTAAGACTGAAAGACCATCGCGATGCCGCGCTGCGCCGGCGGCACGTCGTTCATCCGGTCACCGTCAATCTGAAGCTCGCCCGAGGTGATTTTCTCCAGCCCGGCAATCATCCGCAGCAGAGTCGATTTACCACAGCCCGAAGGCCCGACGAAGACGATGAGTTCACCGGTCGTGATGTCGAGATTGATGTCCTTCAGAACCTCGACCGTGCCTCCGTATGCCTTGCCCACATCGGTGAGTTTAAGATTTGCCATAACGTGCTCTCCCTTCAGCCCTGTGCCGGGACGCCAGACGCAAAGAGCGCCTGATGTGGCGGCAGGCTGATGCCCTCCGCCGTTTCGTTGAATTCAAATGGAGCGTTGCTGTCTGTTTCCCAGGCGCCGTCAGGCAGCGCGATCCGGACCGGTGCGTCGCTGAGATTGAAAGCGCAGAACACCTGCGCGCCCTCAAAGTTGCGCAGGAAGGTGATCTGGTCCTCCGCCGCACTCAGCACTTCGATATCACCTTTGAGCAGCGGCAGATGCCCTTTGCGGAACGACAGCATCCGTCGGTAAAACTGAAGTGTAGACGCCGGGTCTTCCTGCTGAGCCTGCACCGCCCGTTCCACATGTTCGACCGCCACCGGCAGCCAGGGTTTGCTGTCAGAAAACCCGCCGTTGTGATTGTCGCGCGTCCAGGGAAAGGGGGTGCGCGCGCCATCGCGCCCCTTGAATTTCGGCCAGAACCGCTTGCCATAAGGGTCCTGCAGATCCTCATAGGGCACGTAGGCCTCGGTCAGGCCAAGCTCTTCGCCCTGATAGAGACAGACCGATCCCTTGAGGCTCATCAACAACCCGGCATAAAGCCGCAGCACCGGCTCACTCATGCCCCAGCGCGTGGCATGGCGCACGACGTCATGGTTGGAATAGGCCCAGCAGGCCCAGCCTTCGGTCACGATCCTGTTGAACTTTTCCAGAATGGCGCCCACGTGCGGGCCGGTCGGCCAGGCACTGGCGAGAAAGGCAAAGTCATAGCACATGTGCAAAAGGTCATCGCCGGCGGTGTATTGTGCCTGCACTTCCATCCCGCGCTGGCTCTCACCCACCTCTCCCACCGCCGTGGTGCCCGGGTATTCGTTCAGAAGCGACCGGAAGCGCCGCAGGAATTCTATGTTTTCCGGCTGCGTTTTGTCGTAAAGGTGGTCCTGAAAGTTATAGGGGTTAACAGACGGCGCCGTATTGTCATTGCGTTCTTCTTCAGGCAGTGGCGGGTTATCACGCAGCTCTTTATCGTGCACATAAAAGTTCACTGTGTCGAGGCGGAACCCGTCCACGCCGCGCTCCAGCCAGAAGCGGGTGATGTCCAGCAGTTCGTTCTGTACATCATTGTTGTGAAAATTCAGATCCGGCTGTTCGGTCAGGAAGTTATGCAGATAATACTGCATCCTCTCCGCGTCCCATTCCCATGCAGAACCTCCAAAGATCGACAGCCAGTTGTTGGGCGGTGAGCCATCCGGTTTCGGATCGGCCCAGACGTACCAGTCGGATTTTGCATTGTCGCGCGAGGCCCGGCTTTCCTTGAACCAGGTATGCTGTGCGCTGGTGTGGCTCATCACCAGATCGATGATAACCCGCAGCCCAAGTGCATGCGCCCGCTCGATCAGCGCATCAAAATCCCCCAGCGTGCCGAACATCGGATCAATGTCGCGGTAATCCGACACGTCATAGCCGAAATCGAGCATCGGAGAGCGAAAAAACGGCGAAATCCAGATCGCATCGACGCCGAGCTCCGCCACATAGGGCAGCCGGTGGATGATACCCGACAAATCTCCGATGCCATCGCCGTTGCTGTCCTGAAAACTGCGCGGATAGATCTGATAAATCACGGCACCACGCCACCAGTCGGCATCGTCAGAGAGCGCGTTTTGCGGCACAGTCATGGGTTCCATTCTGGTCATGCGGGGGTGCTTTCTCTACTTGACCGAGCCGGCCAGCAGGCCGCGCACGAGATAGCGTTGCATGGTGAAAAAGACGATGAGCGGCACGGCAATCGAGATAAAGGCCGCCGCCGCCAGGATGCCCCAGTCTCCACCGCGCGAGCCCAGCAGGTCGTCGGCGATTTTTACAGTCATCACCCAGGATTCAGAGTTCGACGGCAGGAAGACCTTTGCCACCAGCAGATCGTTCCATGTCCACAGGAACTGGAAGATGGCAAAAGACGCGAGTGCCGGGAAACTGAGCGGCAGCACGATCTTGGTGAACACCTGGAAATCGGTGGCGCCGTCCACCTTGGCGCTCTCGATAATGTCGCGCGGCAGGCCGACCATGTAGTTGCGTAAAAGATATATGGCCAGCGGTAACCCGAACCCGGTATGCGCCATCCAGATGCCAAGGAAGCTCTGCCCGATGCCGATACTGTTGTGAAACTGCAAAAGCGGCACAAGCGCCAGTTGCAACGGCACCACGAGCAGCCCGACAACCGCGGCGATAAGAGTGCCACGTCCGACAAAATCCATCCAGGCCAGCGCGTAAGCGGCGAAAGCTGCGATCAGGATGGGGATGATCGTCGCAGGGATTGTGACCGTCAGGGTGTTGATGAAGGCGACGTCCATGCCGTTGGAATTCAGTATCGTATCAGATTTATCCAGTGAGAACTCCGGTGGTGTGGCGGTAGAATAATAGATGCTCGGATCGCGTTTGATCTCAGCGGGTGAGCTGTAGCGGAAATCGCCGTTTTCCTGCACCGTCAGAAGCCGGTCGCGGCGCAAATCAGCGGTCTCACCAGCCGCATTCGCGGTGGGATCCGAGCGCATGCCGCCAAAGCGGATGATCTGGCCTTTGCCGTCCTCAAATATATTTCCTTCGATGACGTAGAGGTCACCTTCGCGACGCACCTCGCCCGCCGGCGCACGGGCCTGAAAATTCTGCTCCACCGCAAAAGGCGAGAGCCACCAGCCAGAGGCCGAAATCTGATCACGATCCCGGAAGGAAGAGACCAGCAGCCCCACGGTCGGGATCAGCCAGAGCACCACCAGCAACACCACTGAGATATTGACGGCCCATCCGAGAGAAGACTTTGTACCTGCGATATTATCCATGTCTCAAATCCTCTCTCAGCGCATTTCTGCCCGCGCCTGCCGGATGTTCCAGATCATCACCGGCAGAACGACGATCATGATCACGAAGGCCACAGCAGTCGCGCGCCCGTCGTCGCGGAACATGTAGGCCATCATGTAGCTGGGCAGGATTTCGGTGCCGAAGTTGCCGCCCGTCATGGTGTAGACGATGTCGAAGACCTTGAGCACGAGGATGGTGATGGTGGTCCAGACCACGACGATGGTGCCCATGATCTGCGGCACTTTGATCTTGAAGAAAACCTGGAACGGGTTGGCCCCGTCGATGATCGCGGCCTCCACAGTTTCCTCAGGGATGCCGCGCAGAGCGGCCGAGAGGATCACCATGGCAAAGCCCGTCTGGATCCAGACGAGGATAAACATCAGAAAGAAGTTGTTCCAGAAGCGCACCTGCAGCACGTCGATGGGCTCTGAGGCGCCGAAAAAGTCGCGGATCGCATTTATCAGGCCGATGTCGGCGTTGTTGGCATAGACAAATTTCCAGATCAGCGAAGCGCCCACAAAAGAGATCGCCATCGGCATGAAGATCAGAGATTTTGCGATATTGCCCCATTTGAGCCGGTCAGTAAGCTGCGCCACCAAAAGCCCCAGAAAGGTTGAGGCGGCGGGCACAACAAGGACCCAGAGCAGATTGTTGAGAAAGGCCGTCTGAAACCCGTCATCGGCAAACATGGTGGAATAATTGCCAAACCCGATGAACTCATCGCCTGCGCGGTTATAAAGCGAACGCCAGAAGGAACCAACCACGGGATACACAAGATAAAGGCCGAGCGCCGCCATCGCCGGGAAAAGAAAGAGCCAGGGGCGGACCAGATTGGCGCGGTTGATATTTCGCCCCGGATTTTCCGAGCGGGCCGGAAAGATCACCTTGTCGAGAACGAGATTGGACAGCCAGAAGTATCCGATACATCCGCCCACGCCGATGACAATCGTCAGCAGTCCCTGAACCAGCGGTGACATGACGTTCCTCCCTGGAAGCTTTGCACACCCGGTGCCTGATCGACCGGCGCACCTGTCGCGCGCCGGACATTTTTCAGTCGCGTCTTACTGGATCGCGTCCCAGCGGTCCTGGATGCCTTTGGCCACCTCTTCGGCACTGGCGCCGGTTGTATAATCCACCATGCCGGTCCAGAAGGCGCCCGCACCGATTTCGCCCGGCATCAGGTCAGATGCGTCAAAGCGGAAAGTGGTCGCATTGAGCAGGATATCGCCCTGTGCGCGCAGGCTGTCCTCGGCATAGGTGTCCGGGTTTACGCCCGCATGTGGTGTCAGGAACCCGCCCTGCGCCATCCAGAGCTCATGTGCGATCGGTGTCTTCAGCCATTCCACGAAGGCCATTGTCGCATCCGAGGGGTTTGTGATGCCAAAAAGCGTGCCCGCCCCCAGAACCGGCTTGCCCAGATCCTTTTCGGCATAGGCCGGGAAGTAGAAAAAATCCACATCGTCACCGACCACGGTGCCTTCCGGGAAGAAGGCCGGGATGAAAGACGCCTGACGGTGCATGTAGCAATCGGGCGGGATCGCAAAGAGACCGGCCGGGCTGTCGCGGAAGTCGGTGTTGGCCACCGCTGTTGCACCGCCGCTCACATAGTCATCGTTGCGCGCGAAATAGCCGAACTCATCCATGGCCGCGATGACTTTGGGGTCATCGAACTTCATCTCGTTGGAAACCCAGGCATCGTAGTCTTCGGGCGACTGCGTGCGCAGCATCATCTCTTCGACCCAGTCGGTTGCAGGCCAGCCGGTGGCTGCTCCGGATCCCAGACCGATACACCATGGCGTGCCGCCGTCCTCGACGATCAGATCGGTCAGTTCTTTCAGTTCTTCCATGGTTTCAGGAATGTCGTAGCCGGACTCGTCAAAGGCGATCGGCGAATACCAGACCAGCGATTTCACGTCGACGCGGTAGAACATGCCATACAGGTCTTCAGCACCGTCAGCGCCTGCGTATGTACCCAGATCAACCCAGGACTGGCCGGCGGCATAGTTGTCGCGCACCCAGTCGGATGTGCCTTCGGGCAGCGGTGTCAGCATACCCTGGCTTGCAAGATCGGCCGCGAGACCCGGCTGCGGGAAAACGGCGAGATTGGGCGCAGATCCTGAGCGCGTGGAAATCACGATATCCTGCTCAAAGCTGTCAGAGCCCGAGTAATTCACCGCAGCCCCCGTGGCGGAGGTGAAATAGGAGAACGCCTTGTCGACTTTTTCCTTTTCATTGCCCGTCCAGGGACCGGTAATTTCCACGGTCTGACCGCTGAGGTCATACTTATCCGCAAATTCGTTGTAGCTGTCCCAGCTGAAATCGCCCTCGCCTACAGCAAAGGGCTGGTGCCCGTCAGCCTGCGCGATGCCAGCGATCAGGGCCAGCGCAGCCGCGCCGGCGTAAAGTCGTGCCGTCATGATTTCCTCCCATGCGGTGCCTCAAACGACACCGTCGTGCTCATTATTCAGGCGCTCAGAATCACTCCAAAGCGCTTTGGATGGCAAAACCGTGAAGCAAGGCTGTATAAGTGTCAACTCAGGGCTGTAAGAGCACCGCAGTAGTGTTTGCGCCGCTGCAAGGCCCGTTGCTTTGACGACCGCCGCGCGCGGGCGTATTGTGCAGGCCCGAACAGGACCAGGTCAGCGGACGCAAAAGATGAACCTTAAAGAGCTCTCACAACAGCTCAATCTGTCACAGACCACGGTCAGCCGGGCCCTGAACGGCTATCCTGAGGTCAATGAGATCACCCGCCGCCGTGTGACGGACGCGGCCGCAAAATTCAACTATCGCCCGAACCGTCGCGCGCTCACACTGGCCACCGGGAAATCCATGTCCATCGGTCACATCATCCCGGTGTCACGGCGCAATGAAATCGTGAATATCGTGTTTGCCGATTTTATCGCAGGAGCGGGTGAGGTCTATTCGATGAACGGGTATAATATGACCCTGTCGGTGGTGCCCGATGCGCAGGAGTTTGAGGCCTTCCGGAACGCCGCGGAAACCGGTGCTGTGGACGGGATCATTCTGCAGTCACCGACCCGCGACGACCCGCGTATTCCGCATCTGGCGGCGCTGAATATTCCGTTTCTCGTTCACGGGCGCGCCACGGCGATTAAGCAGCCCTATTCCTGGCTTGACGTGAATAACCTGCGGGCTTTCGAGGTGCTGACCGGGCATCTGCTGTCGCTGGGCCACCGCAGGATCGCGTTGATCAACGGCCAGGAAAGGCTCGATTTTGCGCTGCGCCGGCGCGCGGGGTATCTCAGCGCGCTGAAAGATGCGGGCGTTGCGGCGGATCCTGACCTGATGACTACCGGAGAAATGAGCGAGCAGAACGGATTTGCCGCAGCACAGTCGATGCTGGCCGGCCCGCGCCCGCCCACGGCCTTTATCACATCGTCCGTTGTGCCGGCGCTGGGCGTGCGGCGCGCTGCGGCAGAGGCGGGTCTGCGACTGGGTCAGGACCTGTCACTGGCCTGTTTTGACGATGATATCTCGTTTCTGCCCAACGGGGATGCGCGTCCTGTCTTTACCGCCATGCGGTCATCGGTCCGGGATGCCGGCCGCCGCTGTGCGGAGATGCTGATCGAACAGATCCGGTCGCCCGGTGGCCCGCCCCTGACCGAGCTCTGGGAAGCCTCTCTGGTCTCCGGCAGTTCCACCGGCCCCTGCCCTGCAAAGGATTAGCAATGCAGTTTTCGCGATCCGACTTTCCGCCCGGCTTTCAGTTTGCGGCGGCCACCTCCAGCTACCAGATCGAGGGGCATGCTTTCGGGGGCGCGGGCAAAACCCACTGGGACACCTTTGCCGCAACACCCGGTAATGTCGTGCGGGCCGAGGATGGTGCCACGGCCTGCGATCACTATCACCGTATGGAGGATGATCTTGATCTGATGCAGGCGATGGGTCTTGATGCCTACCGCTTTTCGACAAGCTGGGCGCGGGTGCTGCCCGAGGGTCGCGGCACGGCCAACCCCGAAGGGCTCGATTTTTACGACCGGCTGGTGGACGGCTTGCTGGCACGCGATCTGAACCCGATGGTCACGCTTTATCACTGGGAGATGCCGTCGGCCCTTGCCGATCTCGGCGGCTGGACAAACCCGGATGTCAGCCACTGGCTGGCCGATTTCGCCACCGTAATCATGGACCGTATCGGAGATCGTGTCTTCAGCGTGGCGCCGATCAATGAGCCCTGGTGCGTGGCCTGGCTGTCGCATTTTCTGGGGCTGCAGGCACCGGGTCTGCGCGATATCCGCGCGGCTGCCCGTGCGATGCACCATGTGCTGCTGGCACACGGGCGCTGCATTGCCGCACTTCGCGCAGCCGGGGTCGGGAACCTCGGCGCGGTGTGTAATTTCGAACGCGTCTATGCCGCGGCCGACACGCCCGAAGACCGCCAGGCGGCGCGGGTCTATGAGGGGATTTATAACCGTTTCTTTGTGGGTGGCCTCTTCAGGGGCGCTTACCCGGATGAGGTTCTTGAAGGGCTTGGCCCCCATTTACCCAAAGGATGGCAGGATGATTTCGACCTGATCGGTGCGCCGCTCGACTGGTTTGGTGTCAATTACTATACCTGCAAGCGGATCGCGCCCGCAGGTGGTGCCTGGCCCGGCACGGCGGAAGTGCCCGGCCCCCTGCCGAAAACCCAGATGGAGTGGGAGATTGACCCCGGCGGTCTCGAACACATCCTCAAGTGGTTGCAGACAGATTATACCGGCGCCCTGCCGCTTTACATCACCGAAAACGGGCTTGCGAACCCGGATGCTCCGGGGCGTCCTGACACAGAGCGGATAGATTATCTTGACGATCACCTCGCTGCTGCGCGCCGAGCGATGCAGGCGGGCGTGCCGCTGGCGGGCTATACGTTCTGGTCACTGATGGACAATTACGAATGGTCGCTGGGCTATGAAAAGCGCTTTGGCCTTATTCATGTGGATTTCGAGACACTGAACCGGACGCCAAAGGCCTCGTATCACGCAATCGCCGACGCGCTGCGGCGCTGACATTCTGTCAGCGGGATGTATAGTGCCCGATGCGCGGCACGGATCAGGGAGAGATCACCTCGACGCCGGGAATGCGCGCGATCTCCAGCATGTCCTCGTCATAAAGCTCCGTCAGCTCGTCCACCAGCTCATGGGTCCAGCCGGGCATGTCGAGCGTTTCTTCGATTGCCTCGTCACGTGCGTATTTGTCGAGGAATGCCACCATGACCCGCCGGATCTGGATCTCGGTCATGTCAGGGTGCTTGCCCAGATAATCTTTGAACCGCGTTACACCGTCGGGCTGCATGATGTCTTCAAGCAGATCAAATCCGCCTGTGACTGCCGCACCATGATCAAGCGCGGCCATCTCGCGCACGACCTGGCTCCAGATCAGCGGCGCGTCTTCATTACACCATACAATGACGGGGATTTCAGGGGCCGCCTCCCGGATCCTCAAAAAAGTCTCTGACCAGCGGATCCGGCGCGGGTCCACACCGTCGGTAAAGTGCTCGGGCGTCTCCCGGGGCGAGGCCGAAAAGGCCAGCGGCAGAAAGGTTGCCGGATTGCGGACCGCCATGCAGAGTGTCACCTCATCCACATTGAAAAGCCGCGCGATCTGCGCCATCCGGTCAGCCCCGTTGGGATAAAGCTGTCCCTTGCGCAGCGCCGCGCGCGGAGCGCCGAAAAAATGTGGCAAAGAAAGAAGAACGCGGTCCGGCTGACCACCCTCGAGGATGGCGTCGAAAAGGACCTCGCGCGCATCGGGTGCCACAGGCGCATTTTCCATTGCGACAACGGTGTCACGCAGCAGTTTGCGGTACCGGCCGGGACCGGGCACAGCGATCCCGTCCTCATGAAAGGCATCCTTGTTGCGCAACAGACATTTGATCAGGCGGTCTTCTTCGGTGAAATGTGCGCCTGTATGAAAAACCAGCTGCATTTAAATGCTGAACCCTGCCCGATCGTTACCGCAGGCTAGCCTGCAACGCACAGGTGTTCAAACGTAAACAAAAACCGCGGATATTCCGCCATATCCCCCCTTGCGCGATTCAGTCAAACTGACTAAACGACCTCCCAGCGCCCCTATAGCTCAGCTGGTAGAGCAACTGATTTGTAATCAGTAGGTCCGCGGTT